>NZ_JBKJAD010000018.1:0-91824 GCF_048146105.1 Azonexus caeni | reverse complement strand
CGCGTTTTTGCCGCATTGAGATTGAAAAAACCGACGCAACCTCAGCAACTTTCTCTCTTGTAGTACACGTTTTTGAACTGCGGTTCATATGAAACAACAACTTACGCGTTTAACTGTCGAACTCGGGAGTTCTCGAACATTGTGTAGGCACGATATCTGCCCGCTGGAAAGGACGTCCGGTCCACAGAGAGCCAGAGCCAACTTTCGCTTCGGGTCGATTCGAGTTAGTTAAATGCCCCCGGTTCAGTAGCTAGGCACGCGCGACTTCGTAAAACCCGGGGATTCCCGTCACCCCTTGGGTTTTACCCCGGCCAGGCGATCACGAAGATGCTGCCGCCCTGATCCGAGGTCTGGCAGTACGCCTGGCCGCCATGCGCCTCGGCGATGGCCTTGACCACTGCCAGGCCGAGGCCGCTGCCGCCCGTCTTGTTCGAACGTGAGGGATCGCCGCGTCGGAAGGCTTCGAAGACGCTGGCGGCGAGTTCGGCCGGCAGGCCTGGTCCCTGATCCTCGACGCTGAGCTGGCAGAGCTCACCGGCTTGTTCGAGGCGCACGGTCAGGCGGCCGGGGGTGGCGTGCTGCAAGGCGTTTTCGAGCAGGGCCATGAGCGCCTGGCGGATGCGCACCGGGTCGCAATCGACCTGCAGGCTGGCGTCGATTGCCGGGTGCAGCGTGAATCCCTGGGCGCTGAGGCGGGGCGAGAAGACCTGCAGCACGCTGTCCAGCTCTTCGGCCAGCGGGTGCCGGCCGCGCTGCAGTTCGAGGTGGCCGCTTTCCTTGAGGCTGAGGACGCGCAGATCCTCGATCAGGCGGTTGAGGCCTTCGACCTGGCGCAACAAACCGTCGAACAACTGGCTGCTTGGCGAGAAAACGCCGTCGACCAGCCCTTGCAGGCGGCCGCGCAGGATGGTGACCGGCGTGCGCAGTTCGTGGGCGATGGCGGCGTTCCAGAACTCGCGTTCGCTGCTCATGCCTTGCAGCCGTTCGGCCATGGTGTTGAAGTCGCTGACCAGTTGCGCGGTTTCGCCCTGGGCTTGCGCATCCATGACGGCGCGGGCGTCGAGCTTGCCCTGCGCGACTTCGCGCAGGCTGTGGGCGACCGAGTTGAGCGGCGTCAGGATGCGCCGCGACAGGCGGATGGCGACGAAGACCGCCATCGCCAGCGCGGCGACGACGGTGCACACGATCCACACCGTTTCGACCTGCGAGGGAATCCAGGTGTCGGAGATGCTGCCCGGCAGATAGGCCAGGGCCAGCGCATAGAAGGCGTAGGAGCCGAAGACCGAGATCAGGATGATGCCCAGCGCCATCACCACCAGCGACTGGATGAGCTGCCGGCGCAGGCTGTGCGAGGGGGTCATGCGTCGCCACCGAAGCGGTAGCCGACGCCCCAGACGCTGGCCGGGACGCCGTCGATGCCCAGCGCCTCCAGTTTCTTGCGCAGCTTGCTGACATGGCTGTCGACGGTGCGCTCCTGGGTGTCGCCCTCGGGCAGGCAGTTGGCCAGCAGTTCGCCGCGGCTGAACACGCGCTTGGGCGCGCGCATCAGGCAGGCGAGCAGCTTGAACTCGGTCAGCGTGAGGTCGAGCAGTTGCTGCTGGCCGTCGCGGTCCACGCTGGCCTCGTGGCTTTCCGGGTCGATCTGGAAGGGGCCGACCCGCAGCATTTGCGTGGCGCTGGCCGGCGCCGCCCGGCTGCGTCGCAGCACCGCCTGCACCCGCGCCACCACTTCGGCCGGGTTGAAGGGCTTGACCACGTAATCGTCGGCGCCCAGGCGCAGGCCCATCAGCTTGTCGATGTCCTGGTCGAGCGCGGTCAGCATGATCACCGGCGTGTCGCCACGGGTGCGGATTTCGCCGAGAACCTGCCAGCCGTCGAGCTGCGGCATCTGCACGTCGAGCAGCAGCAAATCCGGCTTGAGCGCCCGGTGCATGGCCAGGACTTCCCGACCGTCGCCGGCATGGCGGGTGCGCAGCCCGCTGCGCTGCAGGTAGGCGCTGAGGATTTCGGCGATCTCGGGTTCGTCTTCGGCAATCAGGACGAGCGCCTGGGCCGGGGCGGCGGGTGGGGGGGATTCGGACATGGGCGCATCTTATCGCCGCCTCCACATTTTCTCCAAAAAGCCTCGAAACCGCCTCGACAGCTGTGCGCCAGACTCGTCCTCCGGTCGTATTTCTACCGCCTCCGGGCGGCAATAGGCAATTGACGAGGTCAGGTTTGGCATGGGTTCCATAAAAGGTTTTGCGCGCATCCTGTTTGCCGGGGCGCTCCTGCTCGGGGTGGCCGCTTGCGGCCCGGCGGTTGAAGACAAAGCGCCCAACGCGCCGCTTCAGGTATCGGTGATGACCCTCGAAGCACAGGCATTGACCGTCAGCGAGGATCTGCCGGGGCGCGTGGCGGCTTTGCGCAGCGCCGAGGTGCGCGCCCAGGTCGGCGGTATCGTGCAGCACCGCCGCTTCGAGCAAGGCAGCGAAGTCAAGGCCGGCAGCGTGTTGTTCCAGATCAATCCGGCGCCGTTCGCGGCCGAAGCCGACAGTGCCGCCGCCGCCTTGCAGCGGAGCGAGGCGGCGCATACGCGGGCCGCAATCCAGGTTGACCGGATGGCCCCGCTGATGCGGGCCGAGGCGGTCAGCCGCCAGGCTTACGACGACGCGGTAGCGCTGCGCGACCAGGCGGCGGCCGAACTGGCCCAGGCCAAGGCAACGCTGGCGCGCCGACGTCTGGACCTGAGGTTTGCCAGCGTCGAGGCACCGATCTCCGGACGGGTCGATCAGGCGCTGGTCAGCGAAGGTGCGCTGGTGGCGCCGGGCGATGCTTCGCCAATGGCGAGAATCCAGCAGATCGACCAGGTCTATGTCGATGTCCGCCAGTCGGCGGCGGCGCTGGAATCCCTGCGCCAGCAGGCCGAGCCGACCGCTTCTGCACTGGCCGTGGACATTCTGGACGGCGAAGGAAAGCCCATGGAACTGAGCGGGCGCATCCTGTTTTCCGGGATCGAGGTGGACGCCGGAACCGGCGACGTACTGCTGCGGGTCCTGGTCGACAACCCGCAGCATCGCTTGCTGCCCGGCATGTTTGTCCGGGCCCGCGTCAGACGCGCGCACTATCCGGCGGCCTTGAGCGTGCCGCAGCAGGCGGTGCAGCGCCGGGGAAACCAGGCCAGCGTCTGGGTGGTCGATATGCGCGGCCTTGCGCAGCAGCGGGCGATCGAGCTGGGCGAACTGGTCGGGCGCCGCTACCGCGTAGTCTCCGGGCTGAGCGCCGGGCAGCAGGTGGTGATCGAAGGGATCGAACGCCTCAGTCCGGATGCACCGGTCGTCACCCGTGCCTGGCAGCCCGCTGCCGCCGGTCACTGAGTCGGGAGCGCCCGCCATGCCGCAGTTTTTCATCAAGCGCCCGGTGTTCGCCTGGGTGATCGCCCTGTTCATCGTGCTCGCCGGCGTGATCGCCATCCCGCAACTGCCGATTGCCCGTTACCCCTCGGTGGCGCCGCCATCGGTCAGCCTTTACGCCAGTTATCCGGGCGCCACGCCGCAGACGCTCAACGACTCGGTGGTGACCCTGGTCGAACGCGAACTGTCGGGGGTCAAGAATCTGCTGTACTTCGAATCCTCGGTCGATACCTCGGGCAGCGCGCAGATCACCGCCACCTTCAAACCGGGCACCGACCCCGAGCTGGCCCAGGTGGACGTGCAGAACCGCATCAAGTCGGTCGAGCCGCGCCTGCCGCAGGCGGTCAGGCAGAACGGCCTGCAGGTCGAGTCGGCGGCGTCCGGCTTCCTGATGATGGTCGGCATGACTTCGCCCGGTGGCCAGTTCGACGAAGTCGCGCTGAACGACTATCTGGCGCGCAATGTCGTCCAGGAACTGCGTCGTATCGAAGGGGTCGGCCGCGTGCAAGTGTTCGGCGCCGAGCAGGCCATGCGGGTCTGGGTCGATCCGGACAAGCTCACCGCCTATAGCCTGACGATGAACGACCTGGCGCTGGCCATCGAGCAGCAGAACGTGCAGATTGCCCCGGGCCGGATCGGCGACGAGCCGGCCTTGCCCGGGCAGCGCCTGACCGTGCCGCTGACCGTCCAGGGGCAACTGACGACGCCGGCGCAGTTCGCCGCCATCGTTCTGCGTGCCGGAGCCGATGGGTCGAAGGTGCTGCTCGGCGACGTGGCGCGGGTCGAACTGGGCGCCCAGTCCTACGCCTTTGCCAACCGCGAGAACGGCGTGCCGGCGACCAGTGCCGCCATCCAGCTGGCGCCGGGCGGCAACGCGGTACGCACCGCCGCTGCCGTGCGTGCACGCCTGGCGGAACTGGCGGCGAACCTGCCGGCGGGCATGGCCTACTCGGTGCCGTTCGATACCGCGCCCTTCGTCAAGCTGTCGATCGAGAAGGTCATCTACACGCTGTTGGAAGCCATGCTGCTGGTTTTCCTGGTGATGTACCTGTTCCTGCAGAACCTGCGTTACACGCTGATTCCGGCCATCGTCGCGCCGATCGCGCTGCTCGGCACCTTCGCGCTGATGCTGGTGGCCGGGTTTTCGATCAACTCCCTGACCATGTTCGGCATGGTGCTGGCCATCGGCATCATCGTCGACGATGCCATCGTCGTGGTGGAGAACGTCGAACGGCTGATGGCCAGCCACGGACTCTCGCCGCGCGAAGCGACGGTGCAGGCGATGCGGGAGATCACCGGCGCGGTGATCGGCATCACCCTGGTGCTGACCGCCGTGTTCATTCCCATGGCCTTCGCCAGCGGATCGGTCGGCGTGATCTACCAGCAGTTCGCGCTGGCGATGGCGGTGTCGATCCTGTTCTCGGCGCTGCTCGCCTTGAGCCTGACGCCGGCGCTATGCGCCACCCTGTTGCGCCCGGTCGCCCCCGATCATCACCACAAGCGCGGTTTCTTCGGCGCTTTCAACCGCGCCTTCGAACGCTTCAGCGCCGGCTACAGCGAGCGGGTCAGGCGCCTGCTCGGGCGTAGCGGCCGGATGATGGCGGCGTTCGCGGTGATCTGCGCCTTGCTGACGCTTGCCGTCTGGCAGTTGCCGTCGTCCTTCCTGCCCGAGGAGGATCAGGGGTACTTCATGACCTCGATCCAGTTGCCGACCGGCGCCACCAGCGAACGGACGCTGGACGTGGTCAAGGCCTTCGAGGCGCATGTCGCGACGCGCCCGGCGCTGGACGTGAACCTGGTGGTGCAGGGCTTCAGCTTCTCGGGCTCCGGCCCCAATGCGGCGATGGCCTTCACCATGCTCAAGGACTGGGGGCAGCGCAACGGCGCCAGCGCGAGCGAAGAGGCGGCGCTCGCCCAGCAGGCGATGGCCGACAATGTCGAAGGCACGGTGATGAGCCTGATGCCGCCGGCCATCGACGAGTTGGGCACTTCCTCCGGTTTCACCTTCTATCTGCAGGATCGGGCCAATCGGGGCGAAGCGGCGCTGCTGGCGGCGCAGGCCCGCCTGCTGGCGCTCGCCGCCGGAAGCAAGGCAGTCAGCGACGTCTATCCCGACGGCTTGCCGCCCGGCGCCAGCATCCGCCTGCAGATCGACCGCCAGAAGGCCGAGGCCATGGGGCTTTCCTTCGCCGCCGTGAGCAATACGCTGTCGGCGGCCATGGGGTCGCTGTACGTCAATGATTTTCCCAACGCCGGGCGCATGCAGCAGGTCATCCTCCAGGCCGACGCGCCGGCGCGCATGCAGCTCGACGATGTGCTCGCCCTGCGCGTGCGCAACGCCGGCGGCGGCATGGTCGCGCTGCGCGAGGTGGTGAGGGCTGAGTGGACCGAGTCGCCGCAGCAGATGATGCGCTTTCAGGGGTTTCCGGCGGTACGTATCGCCGGGAGCGCGGCACCCGGGGTTTCCAGCGGCGCCGCGATGGACGAGATGGAGCGTCTGGCGGCGCAGTTGCCGCCGGGGTTTGCCGTCGCCTGGACCGGGCAATCGCTGCAGGAGCGCCAGTCGGCGGCGCAGGCGCCGTTGCTGATGCTGCTTTCGGCGCTGGTCGTTTTCCTGGTCCTGGCGGCGCTCTACGAGAGTTGGTCGATTCCGCTGTCGGTGCTGCTGGTGGTGCCGCTCGGGCTGCTCGGCGCGGTACTCGCGGTGATCCTGCGCGGCATGCCCAACGACGTGTTCTTCAAGGTCGGCATGGTTACCATCATCGGCCTGTCGGCGAAGAATGCCATTCTCATCGTCGAGTTCGCCCGCCAGTTGCACGCCGAGGGGCGAACGCTGGTCGACGCCGCAGTGACGGCGGCGCGTCTGCGCCTGCGTCCGATCCTGATGACCTCGCTGGCGTTCACCCTCGGCGTCCTGCCGCTGATGCTGGCCAGAGGCGCCAGCGCGGAATCCCAGCATGCCATCGGTACCGGCGTGTTCGGCGGCATGCTCAGCGGTACTTTGCTGGCGGTGTTCTTCGTCCCGGCATTTTTCGTCTTCGTCATCGGCACGCTGGAACGCATTGCCGCATGGCGCGCGCAACGCGGCGTCATCGCGCCGACCGGGGAAAACCTATGATGCGCCTGCTCCTGAGCCTTCCCCTGATCGGCGGTCTCGCTGCCTGCTCGCTGACGCCCTTGCTGAAGCTGCCGCCGCCGCCCGTGCCGGCGAATTTCCCGCTGTCGACGAAGCCTGCCGCGTCGGCCGTGCCGGCCAGCCAACTCGGCTGGCGCGCGATGTTCGGCGATCCGCGTCTGCAACGGCTGATCGAGCTGGCCCTGCAGCACAATCGCGATCTGCGCCTGGCCGCGCTCAACGTCCAGGCGGCAAAGGAAATGGCGAACGTCCAGCGCGCCGGACTGTTGCCCGCCGTCGGCCTGGCCGCGACGCAGACGCGCGAGCGGGCCCTGGCAACCGACGGCGGCGGCCGTACGACCCGCTCGGTGAGCCGGCAGGCCGAAGTGAATGTCGCGGTCAGCGCTTTCGAACTCGATCTCTTCGGCCGCGTGCGGGCGCAGTCCGATGCGGCGCTGGCGCGCTACCTGGCGAGCGAACATGGGCGCGATGCGGTGTACATCGCCCTGGTCGGCGCGGTTGCCGAGGCTTATTTCGCGCAGCAGCTGGCCGTCGAGCAACGGCAGCTGGCGGAACGCATGCTGGCCGATTGGCAACAATCGCTGGCCCTGGCCCGCCTGCTCAAGCAGGCCGAACAGAGCAGCAGCCTCGATGTCGCCCAGGCCGAGGCCCAGGCGGCGCTGGCCGAAGCCGAGCTGGAAGCGCGCCGGCGCGCTGAGGCACAAGCGGCGAACGCGCTGCAGTTGCTGGTCGGCGGCGAACTGCCCGGCGACTTGCCGGCCGCCCTGCCGCTCGCCGGGCAGCCGGTGATCGCCCGGCTGCCGGCCGGCTTGCCGTCGGATCTGCTATTGACCCGGCCCGATCTACGCCAGGCCGAACAGATGCTGGTGGCGGCCAATGCCGATATCGGCGCGGCGCGGGCCGCGTTCTTTCCGCAGATCTCGCTGACCGCATCCTTCGGTTACGCCAGCAGCGCGCTCGGCGGCCTGTTCGCACCCGGCCACCAGGTCTGGCGTTTCGCCCCGCAACTGTCGCAGCCGCTGTTCCAGGGCGGCCGTTTGCGCGCCGAACTGCGCCTGGCCGAGGTCCGCAAGTCCGAGGCCGTCGCCCAGTACGAACGCGCCATCCAGAACGCCTTCCGCGAAGTCGCCGATGCCCTCGCCGGCATCGCCACCTTCGACCGCCAGATCGCCGCGCAGCAACGGGCGCAGGACGCCGCCGAACGCCGCCTGGCCTTGTCCCGGCAACGTTACCAGGCCGGCTTCGACGGCCGTCTCGAACTGCTCGACGCGCAACGCCAGTTCGACACCGCGCGGCAGGCAATGCTGGCGCTGCGCCACGAGGAAATCGCCAACCGGGTGGCGCTCTACAAATCCCTCGGCGGCGGCCTGGGCGCCCACGCGGGGGGAAGCGACGCCTCCGTCGCAACGCCCGCAGCACTCAATCCGGGTGCTGGGGCGTCATGATGTCTGGTACGGCGATTGGTGCAGCTTGCCGGCTACGGGCTGCCAGGAGGATTTCTCGTTGGCAGACTGATGCGCGGCGTAACCGGATCAAGGCGCAGCTATCGCCGCGATCAGTCCCCGGGACGTACTCACCGGCAGGCGCAGCGTCGCGTAGCCGCGATAGTTGCCAGCCTTGGCCTCGTCGCTGAACCAGACCAGCCATTCGCGTCCGCCGTCGGCGGCGACGATGTCGGCGATGACCTCGAAGCGGTAGCGCCAGTCTTCGGTCTCCAGCGTCACCGCGTGCGTTTCGATCTGCGGCACGGCGTCGCCGATGGCGGCGAGCGTGAACTTCTCGCCCAGGCGCGGTCGCAGCGACGACGGGAAGCTGCGCAGGTCCAGGCGCTGCAGCAGTTCGCGGCCGTAGGACGGCGGCAGCGCCGCCGCCGGCGCCAGCGCCTTGGCCTGGTCGAGCTGGGCCAGCGCGTCGCACACCAGGTAGGCCTGGGCGATAGCGCGATTGTTGACCGCTTCGTCGATCGTGCCGCTGCCTCGCTCGGCCAGGTAGCCGTGACAATCGCGCACCGTGCGGCCGTTGGCGAAGCGCAGCGGCGGCCGGACGGCGCTCATCGTCTGCGCCTCGTTCGCCCAGGCCTGGCGCAGGCCGGCGTTGAAGATTTCGCGCTCGCCGGGCTTGCCCGGCACGGCGGTGCAGGCGGCAACGAGGAGGAGAGGGAGGAGGCGCTTCACTTGACGATTTTCTCCAGCAGGGTGGCTTCCAGTCCGCGCCGCGTCGGGTAGGCGTCGCCGAAGGCTCGCAGCAGTTTGACCGCTTCGGCCCAGTCCTGGCTACTGACGGCTTTCCAGAATTTCGGCGTCTTGGCGCTGAGGTCGCCGTACTGGAAGGATACCGAGGCAATGACGGTTTGTGCTTCGGGCGGCAGCGAATAGAAGTCGGTTTTCGCGGTGTTGTCGATGGCGGCCGCGTAGCGGCGCTTCAGCTTATCGACTTCCTTGGCCTTCACCGCCTTGTCGATCTCGGTCGCCTCCGCCGCCGAGATGGTCAGGCTCTTGGCGCTCAGCGCATCGCTCGCCGCCTTGGCGGTCTTGCCGAGATAAGGCTTGAGTTTGGTGACCAGGTCGGCGGACAGGCCGAGGTTGTTCAAGTCCGATTCGTTGCGCTGGCCAAGGTCGAAACCCGTCGCCACCGTCACGCCGCTCTTGCTCACCTCGCTCGCCGGAACGTAGGCCTCCGTAACGCTGCCGCCTTCGCGATCGCTGATGAATTTGTAGTCAATCTGGTTTGCCATGGCTTGTCCTCGTCTCGGTGAGCTTGAATTGATTGCTCGCTATTCTAGGTTGAAGCCATCGGCATATGACAAAAAGTTTTTCCGATGAGGGGCACGGCGCATGTCTGCACAGCATGGTTGAACGTCCTTCGTGTCCGATTCCGTCCGCTTCGGGTCCCGTTCCGGTCTGTCGCGCGTTCCGGCAGCCGCCTAAGCTTCGTCTCCAGGGAAACCGTCACGGGAGACGATCATGGAACGCGAAGTCCTGTTGTTGTTGCCGTTGCCAGCCGGTGTCGATGGCGATTCGCCGCTGTTGCGGCTGGTGTTCGAGCGCTGGTGGCAGGGCGCGGCGGCGGTGGCGCTGGGTGCTGCCGAGGGCTGGCCGGTGCCGGTCGAGCGTACTTTCACCGGCGTTGGCGTGCCGCTGGCGCTGCGCTTCTGGTTGTGGCGGCGGCGGGGGGGCCGGGTGATCGTGGCCGGCGTCGGCGCTGCCGGGTTGGTGGCCGAATTGCGCCGCCTGGGGTACGCCGCCGAACTACCCGGTAGTGCTTCGTGCGACACTGGCGCGGCGGACGCGCCGGGTTTGCTGCGTCCGGCCTGATCGGGAGTTTTCCATGGACATGCTGTTCATCCTGCATCCGCAACACACGGCCTTCGATTTCGCCGGGCCGGCCGAGGTCATCCACATGGCGGCGCAGGCCGGCGCGCCGTTCCGCCTGTGCGTGGCCGGGCCGCAAGCCGAGTGCGTCAATTCGCTGGGCGTCGTCAATCGCGTTGATCCGCTACCGGAAACGCTGGCCGACGGGACGCTGGTCTTCCTGCTCGGCACCGAGGACGAACCGCGCGATTACGCGACGCCGGCGGCGCGGGCGATCATCGACTGGCTACACGCGCAGTTCGACCCGGCCCGCCACCGGCTCGCCTGCATCTGCTCGGGCGCCTTGCTGGCGGCGCGTGCCGGCCTGCTCGACGGTCGCCGGTGCACGACGCACCACGCGTTGATCGGCATGCTGCGCGACTGGGCGCCGCGCGCGCAGGTGCTGGAGAACCGGATGTTCGTCGAGGACGGATCGGTGTTCACCTCGGCCGGCATCGCCGGCGGCGTCGACCTGGCGCTGGCCATCGTCGAACGCTTTGCCGGCGGTTTGCTGGCGACGCAGGTGGCGCGGCGCATGGTGATCTACCTGCGGCGCACCGGCGCCGACCCGCAGCTGTCGCCCTGGCTGGCCCATCGCAACCACCTGCATCCGGCGGTGCACAAGGCGCAGGACCTGATCGCCCGCGATCCGGCGGCGGATGTTTCGGTCGGCGAGATCGCGGCGCAGGTGCATGTCAGCCCGCGGCATTTGAGCCGGCTGTTCCGCAACGAGGCCGGGATCGGCCTTCTTGACTACCGCCACGGCCTGCGCGTCGAGCTGGCGCGCCAGCTGATTGCCCAGGGGCAGAGCGTCGAGTGCGCCGCCGAGGGCGCCGGCTTCGCCTCGGCGCGCGACCTGCGCCGGGTGTGGAAACAGCATGCACCGGGAACGCCGGGGCAGGGGGGCGGCTGAGATGGCCGACCATCCTTACAAGCGCACGCCGCTGCCGGCCGCGCCCAAGCCTCGCCTGGGGGCGATTCTCGCTTGTCTGGCGACAGCACTGGCCGGTCCGTTGATCGGTTTTGCCGTGGTCGGCCAGGTCAGCGAGGCTGGCCTGCTGCTCGGCCTCGGGCTGAGCCTGCTGCCGCTGGCCGGACTGGCGGTGCTGGTCCGCCAATACCATCGGCGTCTGCGTCGTCTGCCGCCGGCGCTGGCAGCGGAATGGATGCAGGGCAAGCTGGTGGCGGCGGCGGGCGGACCCGTGGTGACGGCACCCTGGCGCTACGCCTGCGGCAAGAACTGGATCGAGCTACGCAGCGACGGCGTGCTGGTGTCGCGCCATGCGCTGCTCGCCTTGCCCGGTGTCGCGGAGGCGATGGGCCGCTTGTGGATGGCCGGCGAAATCGGCGAATTCTTCATCGAATGGGCGGCGCTGGGCGAATGGTCGGTGTGCGACGAAAGTGATGGTCCCGATACCTACCGGGTTTCCGTGCGGGACGGTGGCTGGGTGCATCTGCGCCGCTTTCGTGGCGAAGCTGCTGGCGAGGTCGCACTGCTCGATGCGGTGCGCAGCATCGGCGGCTTGCCGGTCCGGGTGCTGGCCGAGGTGGCCGACGACTGAGCCGCCGGTGTCAGGCGTCGAAGTGCAGCGCCAGGCTGCTCAGCGCCTTGGGTAGCGGCAGGTTCTCCTCTGCTTCGAGGATGCCGGGTACCGGGTGCGGGTATTCGAAGAAGACGCCGTAAGTGCCGGGGCGCTGGCCGTGCAGGTAGATGTGGGCGCGCAGGTTGGCGAGTTCGCGGTGGCGCAGGGTGACGATGTCGGGGTCGGCGCCATTGTCGGGGGCAATGTCGCAGGCTTCGCCGAACTGCTCGTCGAGGCTGACCAGCAGGCGGCGCAGGGAACGGCTCTTGGGTAGCGACCAGGGATTGGTATTCATCGCAGCAGCTCCGGTTTGATCTGTTCCAGCCAGGTGTCGATGCGGCTTTCGCTGAGGCTGGCTTGCCCGTGCTGGTCGAGCGCCAGGCCGCGGAAGTGGTCGCCGTCGACCGCCCGCGATGCCGTGAACTCGTAGCCGGCGACCGGCCAGTGGCCGACGACGCGGGCGCCGCGGGCGACGAAGGCGTCGTGCAGGATGCCGATCGCGTCGACGAATTCGTTCGGGTACTTCTGCTGGTCGCCGAGGCCGAAGATGGCGATGGTCTTGCCGGCGAGATCGGCGTCGGCCAGTTGCGGCAGGAATTCTTCCCAGCTCGGTTGGCTCAGGCCGGTCGATCCGCCCGGCAGTTCGCCATCGCCCAAAGTCGGGCTGCCGACGATCAGGCGTTCGTAGGCGAGGAAGTCGGCGAGCGTGCTGCGCCCGATGTTGACCGGGGTTGCCGCCAGCTCGCCGAGCTTTCTGGCGATCTGCTTGGCCACCAGCCGGGTGCGGCCGGTGTCGGTGCCGAAGAAGATGCCGATTCCGCCCATGCTCAGGCGCTCACCGCGAGTTCCTGGGTCAGCTCTTCCGGCAGCACGCCGACCGGGTCGCCGAGGGCGCCGTCGGGGCCGTTCTCGAAGCGCACTAGGTAGATTTCCTGGTCCGGGTCGGCTTCGACGTGACCGAACTGCACCACCACGCCGCGCGAGCCGACGGCGGCGATCAGGCCTTCTTCCTCTTCGATGCCGGGCATGCCGCCGTCGTTGAGGATGTCGGTGGCGGCATAGACGAGGTCGCCGATTTCGTACTGGACGAGAGCCATGATGTCAGGCCCAGACGTCGGCGGGGGCCTTCAGGCGTTCGACCGGCTGGTCGAACATCAGGTCCTCGTCGATGATGGTGCCGACGTCGGACGGCTTGACGCCGACGTACATCGTGCCTTCCGGATAGACGATCACCGTCGGGCCGAGGTGGCAGGGGCCGAGGCAGCCGGTGTTGGTGAGCTGGAAGCCGGAGTTCCACAGGTTGCGGGCGGTGAACTCGTCGGAGAAGGCTTGCCAGGTGGCGGCGCAGCCCTTGTCCTGGCAGGAACCGCGCGGATGGCCGGCGGGACGGCCCTGGACGCAGACGAGTACGTGTTTCTTCGGTCTTGGCATGAGATTCTCCTTGTCGATGGAGAATCCTTAGCAAAGGTGATGCCAGTAATTAATGCTTTGTTTTCAGTGGATTGGCCTGCGTTGCTCTTGTCGGGTTCGCGACAAGAGCAACGCAGGCCAGGGTTTCAGCGGCTGCCGTGCTTCTCGTGGACCATCGCGTCGAGTGCGGCGATGACGCCGTCGCTGCCCGATTCGACGTGTTCGAAGGCGCCGTGCAGCTTCTCCTGGATCGCGTAGTCGGTCTCCCAGCCGCTGGCCAGCAGTTCCATCGCCCGGTGCATGCTCTGGTGCACCGTGCGGTGCGGGTCGCTGATGCGGCGGAAGCTGCCGAGTTTGCCGAAGATGGTGAGGGTTTCGTCCTGGCCCAGCCACTTGCCGAGGCGGCAGGACTGCTCGTTGACCTCGACCGCCCGGGCGTTGTCGGAGTCGAGGCCGTGGTTGATCGCCAGGTAGCCGTTCTGCTTGTAGATGAAGTGGTCGACCTTGGCCAGCGCCGCGAAGCTGACGTCGTGGATGTAGTGGATCTGCTCCAGCGCCTGCGACGAAGCGCCGGCGACACCGGCGAAGCGGGTGTCAAAATCGCCGATGGTGGCGCGCGATTCGGAAGCGATGTCGCGCATTTCGCCGGAGTTGGCGAGCATGCGCTCGGCATCGCCCTGCAGCGTCTGCATGACGCCGGAGATCGCGGTCGAGGCCTTGATCGTGTCTTCCGCCAGCTTGCGTACTTCGTCGGCGACGACGGCGAAGCCGCGACCGTGCTCGCCGGCACGGGCGGCTTCGATGGCGGCGTTGAGGGCGAGCAGGTTGGTCTGGTCGGCGATGCTGGCGATCAGCGTCACCGAACGGGCGATTTCCTCGCGGTGGGCGTTGAATTCGACGATCGCGTGACCGGTGTCCTCGATCTTGTCGACCAGGCGGTTCATCGCCGCGACGACGGCGGCAATCGCCGTGTTGCTTTCCTGTGCGGCGTCGGCGTTGGCGGTGGAAAGCCGGGTCAGGGCGTCGGTGGCGGCGACGATGCCGAGCATGTCGTTCTGGATCGTCCGCATGTTCTTCAACAGGTTTTCCTCGTTCAACTGGCCGAGGCGGGACAGCAGGTTGTTGCGCATTTCCTTGTGATAGTTGCGCAGCAGGATGGCGAGCGACTGGTTGCCCTGGTCGACCGCTTCGCGGAAGACGCCGCACAGGCCCTGGCTGTCGATCGCTTCGCCAAAACGGTTTTCGCTCGCCGCCTTGAGTG
This sequence comes from Azonexus caeni, assembly GCF_048146105.1. Lineage (NCBI taxonomy): Bacteria > Pseudomonadati > Pseudomonadota > Betaproteobacteria > Rhodocyclales > Azonexaceae > Azonexus > Azonexus caeni. Next base: position 77,692 of record NZ_JBKJAD010000018.1, on the reverse strand, counting down.
CGGCCCGTTGTTTGCCGAAGCAGCTTTCCATCTGGTCGAGCATGGCGTTGACGTTGTTGCACACCGTGCCCAGTTCGTCGCGCCGGTTGTTCGGCGGAATCCGCTTGCCGATGATGCCCTGGGCGATTTCGCCGGCGATGCGGGAAATATGGTTGAGCGGGTCGAGGGCGACGCGCAGCTTGTGCAGGTAGAAGAAGCCGCTACCGATGCCGAAGGCCATCAGGCAGGCGAACCACAGCCAGTCGATGGCGAGCCAGCCGTGGGTGGCCATGCCGATCAGGCCGGCGATGAAGAGGAGGGCGTTGAGAAAGACGACTTCGACGATGGCGCTGGTGATGAAGGGCGAACGCTGCATGAGGCTTTCCTGGCGGATGGAGGCGGAGACGGCGGGATTCTTGCCGGCGAATGTTACGGCAGGACGCGGCGGCCGTGCCAGCACGGCCGCGCCGGTGCGGTCAGAACTGTTTGACCTCGATGTTCAGCGTCTGGATGCGGTAGGCAATCTGCCGCGGTGTCATGCCCAGGATGCGTGCCGCCTTGGCCTGCACCCAGCCCGCCTGTTCGAGCGCGGCGATCACCCGCTCGCGTTCCGACAGCGAGGGATCGGCGAGGTCGACCTCTTCCGCCGGGGGCGCTGCCGGCGGCGCGCTGGCGAACGATGCCGGCCCGCCGTTGCGCAGCGGCCGCCCGGAGCTGCGCTCGCGGCTACTCGGGAAGCGGATCAGGTCGACGTCGATGCGGCCGTCTTCGGAGAGCACGGCGGCGCGTTCCAGGCAGTTCTCCAGTTCGCGCACGTTGCCCGGCCAGTCGTGGCTGGCCAGCCGACGCTGCGCCATGTCGGTCAGCGTCAGCTTGCGCTTCTGGTCGTTGCCGATCTTGCCCAGCAGGTGGCGGGCGATGTCCGGGATGTCCTCGATCCGCTCGCGCAGCGGCGGCAGGAAGAGCGGCATGACGTTGAGGCGGTAGAACAGATCCTCGCGGAAGTCGCCCATCTCGACAGCGGTTTCCAGATCGCGGTGGGTGGCGGCGATGATGCGCACGTCGACCTTGATCGTCTTGCTGCCGCCGACCCGCTCGAACTCGCCTTCCTGCAGGATGCGCAGCAGCTTGGCCTGGAAGGCGGCGGAAACTTCGCCGATTTCGTCGAGGAACAGGGTGCCGCCGTTGGCCTGCTCGAAACGGCCCTTGCGCGCTTCGACGGCGCCGGTGAAGGCGCCGCGCTCATGGCCGAAGAGTTCGGATTCGAGCAGGTTTTCCGGCAGCGCCGCGCAGTTGAGCTTGACCAGCATGTTGCGGGCGCGCGGCGAGTTGTAGTGGATGGCGTTGGCGATCAGTTCCTTGCCGGTGCCGGTTTCGCCGCGGATCAGCACGGTGGTGTTCCACTTGGCGACCATCCGGGCCTGGTCGAAGACCCGGCGCATCACCGCCGAATGGCCGACCATGCTGTCGAAGCCGTGCTGGTGGCGGACGGTGCGCCGCAGCAGGTCGCGTTCCTCGAGCAGCGAGGACTTTTCCTGGGCGACGTCCATCGCCAGGCGCAGGTTCTGGCCGATCAGGTTGGCGACCATTTCGACGAACTGGGCGCGTTCCTCGAGCAGCCCGTCTTCCGGCGCTTCCGGCTGGACCGCGAGAACGCCCTGCAGGTTGCCGCCGACCTTGATCGGCACGGCGATGAAGGGCAGTTCCGGCTCGTAGATGCGCATCCGGTTGAGGAAGCGCGGCTCGTCGGCGACGCGCATCAGCTTGATGCTGCGCGGCCGCTCCAGGATCAGGCCGATGATGCCTTCGCCCGGTCCGTACTGGGCGGTGTCGGCGTCCGGGCCGTCCGGGTTGTAGATGGTATGGACGGCGAGCTTGCCGCTTTCGGCATCGACGACGCCGATCAGGCCGCGCGTCAGCCCGGCTTCCTCGTGCAGCACGCGCAGCACTTCGCGCAGCGATTCGCGGAAGTTGAGCGACCGGCTCAGTTCCCGGCTCACCGCATAGAGCGCGGAAAGGAGCAGGATGTTGAGTTCGTGCGTGCGGCAGAAGCCGCCTTCCGGGGGGCAGTCGTCGGCGTTGTGGATGGTGTGGTGTTCCTGCATGCTCATGGTCCTGATCAGATCGGGTCGCCGTCGACGCGGAATTCGACGATGGCGGCGCAGCCGCCGCTCGGGCTCTCGTCGAGATCGATGATGCCGCCGTGGTCGGCGACCACCTGCTGGGCGCGCGACAGGCCGGTGCCGATGTGCTTGCCGCTGCCGTTCTTGGCCGTGAAGAAGGGTTCGAAAGCCTTGTGCCGCCACTCCATCGGGATGCCGGGGCCGCTGTCGAGGACCGAGACGCGGATGCAGTCGTCGATCACCTCGCTCTTGATCTGCAACTCGCGGCGCGGCCAGCCCTTGACGTTCATCGCTTCGATCGCGTTCTCGACCAGCGCCTTGAACAGCATGCGCAGTTGCAGCGGTCGCCCGGGCAGCGGCGGCAGCACTGCCGACGGCTGCCAGTCGACGGTGATGCCGGCCTTGAGCAGGCGCGCCGTACACACTTCGAGAACGTCGCGCAGGATTTCGTTGAGATTGACCCGCACCACCATTTCCTGCGGGCTCTGCGGAATCACCTGGCGCAGCGACTCGACGTGTTCGCGGCTGGTTTCCAGCACATGGCGCAGCATCTCGGCGCTGCCCGGGTCGCGCCGCTGCAGCACGGCGATCGCCGACGCCATCACGTTGAGCGGTTCCTCGAGGCGGAAGACGGCGGCCGACAGGCCCTCGCGGATCGCCGCCGTGCGTTCCTCGTCGGCCAGCGAGGCCTTCAAAGCGGCGCCCTTGGCGCGCTCCTGTTCCTCGCGCAGGTTGGTGATGTCGGAAATCACCAGCAGCAGGCCGGGCTGGCCGGCGGCGCAGAAATAGCTGTCGGCGCAGTCGTTGTGCATCTCGATCGCCGAGGCGCTGACCGACAGCCAGCGGGCGCGGCCGACCGGGCTGTCGAGGCGCATCTCGCGGTTGGTGAATTCGCAGCGCCGGATGTCGCCGGCCAGCGCCTCGTACCATTCCGGCGCCAGCGCATCGAGCAGGCGGTGCGCCGGTTCCTTGGCGCGCATGTCGGTGACCAGCTTCTTGTATTCCTGGTTGTCGAGGACGACGCGGCCGGCCGGGTCGAGCAGCGCGAAGGCGACCGGTGCCGCATCGACCACCGATTCGATCAGGTGCTTGTGGTTGCGTAGCGAACGCTCAAGCCGGTGTAGTTCGGTGACGTCGCGGTGCATGCCGAGGAAGTGGGTGATTTCGCCAGCGGCGTTGTGCACCGGCGTGATCGACACTTCAGCAAGGTAGGTGCCGCCGCACTTGCGCTTGTTGAGCAGCTTGCCCGACCACGGCTGGTGCGCCTGCAGCGCGGTCCACATTTCCTGGTAGAGCTCGCGCGGCGTGGTGTGGTTGGAAAGCACCGATTCGTTGAGGCCGACGATTTCCTCGGCGCTGTAGCCGGTGATCCGGCTGAAGCTGTCGTTGGCGTAAAGGATGCGTGCCTTCGGGTCGGTGATCGAGATCGCCAGATCGGCCTGGCTGACCGCCTGGCGATAGACGTCGGGCGGCAGGAGATCCTTCAGGTCCTGAAGGCTGGGCGTCTCGGGTTGAGTCTGGGCCGGCATGGGGTACTCCGCAGGGGCGTCAAAAACGATGCGGTGTTTAAAGCAGGTTTCGTGCCGCACCCTGCGGATTTTCTGAAATGCACGGTTTGGCGGGGCTTGGGCGGGAATTCGACAATTTTCCTGTGGGCTTTGCGACAAAGTGTTGCGGAGAAAACGCACCACTTTGGTGTGCGCTCTGGAAAATGGGCACGGAATGGCCCGCCCAGGGCCTTGGCGATGGATGGCACGGCTTATGCAGTACTGGCGGTGATCTTCCTTTCGAGACTTCCGTCCATGAGCGAAATCCTCTTATTGCTGCTCTCCACCGCGCTGGTCAATAACGTGGTGCTGATCAAGTTCCTCGGCCTCTGCCCGGTGATGGGCGTCTCGAAGAGCGTGGACAGCGCCTTCGGCATGGGCCTGGCGACGACCTTCGTCCTGGTGCTCGCCAGCGCCGCTTCGTGGATGCTCGACAACTGGTTGCTGCAGCCGCTTGGCCTCGGCTACCTGCGCATCCTTTGCTTCATCCTGGTGATCGCCTCGGTCGTGCAATTCACCGAGATGTTCATCAAGAAGTCGAGTCCTGGCCTCTACCAGTCGCTCGGCATCTACCTGCCGCTGATCACCACCAACTGCGCCGTCCTTGGCGTTGCGCTGCTCAACGTGCAGCAGCAGTTCAGCCTGTTCAAGAGCCTGCTCTACGGCTTCGGTTCGGCGCTCGGCTTCACGCTGGTGCTGCTCATCTTCGCCGGCCTGCGCGAACGCGTCGCGCTGGCCCGGGTACCCGCCGCCTTCGCCGGGGCGCCGGTCGCCTTCGTCACGATCAGCCTGCTGGCCCTGGCCTTCATGGGCTTTTCCGGCCTCAACGTCTGAAAAGGAGGAATCCGATGATCGCCGCCATCCTCAGCCTGACCCTGCTCGGCGCCGCGCTCGGTGTCGTGCTCGGCCTTGCCAACCGCGTCCTCAAGGTCGAGGGCAATCCCGTCGTCGAAGAACTGATCGCCATGATGCCCGGCTCGAACTGCGGCCAGTGCGGCTTCCCGGGTTGCCCCGGGGCGGCCGAGGCGATCGTCGCCGGCACGGCGCCGCCGACCTGCTGCCCGCCCGGCGGCAAGGCGTTGGCTTCGGCGATTGCCGCCAAGCTCGGCATCACCGTCGATCTTTCGGCGCTCGGCGACGACGGTCCGAAGATCGCCGTCGTCGCAGAAGAACTCTGTATCGGCTGTTGCCGCTGCTCCAAGGTGTGCCCGACCGACGCCATCATCGGCGCCGCCAAGCAGGTACATAACGTCTTCCGCGAGGCCTGCACCGGTTGCTCGGCCTGCGTCGAGAAATGTCCGACCGAGGCGCTGCTCATGAAGCCGGTCCCGGTCACCCTGCAGCATTGGGTGATGCCCAAGCCGCTGACTGCGTGAGAGCGAAAACCATGGGCTTCATGAATCTGTTCAAGCATGTCCTCGGCGACGACTGGGGCGTCCATCCGGAAGATCACAAGCGGCCGGCGGCCGATCGCCCGGTGCGCACGATGCCGGTGCCGGCCAGGCTCTTCCTGCCGCTGCAGCAGCATCTCGGGGCGCCAGCGCGGCCGGTCGTGCTGGTCGGCCAGAAAGTGAAGAAGGGCGAGCTGATCGCCGAGGCGCAGGGCATGATCTCGGCGCCGCTGCACGCGCCGACCTCGGGCAGCATCGCCGCCGTCACCGAAATCACCGCGCCGCACCCCTCCGGTCTGAGCCTGCAGGCGATCATTCTCGAAGCCGACGGCCTTGACGAATGGGGCGAGCTGCACGGCTGCGCCGATCCCTTCGCGCTGGACCCGGCGGAAATCGGCAAGCGGGTCGCCGCCGCCGGCGTCGTCGGCCTGGGCGGTGCCGCCTTCCCGTCAGCGGTCAAGCTCAACGGCGCCTCGCGTTCCAAGGTGACGACGCTGATCATGAACGGCGGCGAGTGCGAACCCTACCTGTCCTGCGACGACCGCCAGATGCGCGACCATGCGGCGGCCATCGTCGACGGTATCCGCATCATGCTCCACGCCACCGGCGCCGCTGTCGCCCTGGTCGGCATCGAGGACAACAAGCCGGAAGCCATCGCCGCCATGCGGGCCGCCGCCGCCGGTGTCGACAAGGTCGAAATCCGGCCGGTGCCGGCGCGCTACCCGATGGGCTCGGAAAAACAGCTGGTGCAGGTGCTGACCGGCAAGGAAGTGCCGGCCGACGGCCGCACCTTCGACATCGGCGTCATCGTCCATAACGTCGGCACCGCGCTCGCCGTGCGCGCCGCGATCCGCGAAGGCAAGCCGCTGATCTCGCGCCTGCTGACGGTCAACGGCAACTGCGCCAGCGAACCGGGCAACATCGAGGTGCGCATCGGCACCCTGGCCGAGGAAGTGCTGGCCTTCGCCGGCGGCTTGAAGGGCGACGGCCTCGGCCTCGCCCGCCGGGTGCTCGGCGGGCCGATGATGGGCATGCAGATTCCGCACTGGCGGGTGCCGGTGGTCAAGGGCAGCAGCGGCATCCTGGCGCTCGACGCCGACGAGGTCGTGGCCCGCGACCCGAACCCGTGCATCCGCTGCGGCTCCTGCGTCAAGGCCTGCCCGATGGGGCTGCTGCCGCTCGAAATGAGCGCCCGCATCCGCAGCGAAGCCTACGACGAAGCGGTCGCCTACGGTCTCAAGGACTGCATCGCCTGCGGCTGCTGCGCCTACGTCTGCCCGTCGCAGATCCCGCTGGTCCAGTACTTCGTCCATGCCAAGGGCGAACTCGCCGCCCAGGATCGCAGCAAGCTACGCAACGACGCGACCAAGAAACTCGCCCTGCAACGCCAGGAACGCCTCGAGCGCGAAGCCCGCGAACGGGCGGAAGCCGCGGCCAAGCGCAAGGCCGAACGGGAAGCCGCGGCGGCGGCCAAGGCAGCGGCCGAAGCCGCGACCAAGGCGGCGTCGGCTTCGGCAGCCGAGGGGCAGGGGGTGGTATGAGATTGGGGGCTTGCGCCTGGCTTGAGTTGGCGGATTCCGCTGCTGAGCGGTGGGCGGCTTTGGTTTCGGAGGCGCCTGTTTCCGCGCCTGACGCGCGGGCGTGCTTGGTTGTTGAACCGCTGGGTTCCGCCGCTGACCGGCGGGCGTACTTTCTTTTTTGTGGAAAAAAGAAAGTAGCCAAAGAAAAAGCCACCCCAGGTTACGCGGTCGGCTGCGTCGACTCCCCTGCGCTACTCGAAGGGCCGGGCGGCTGCGCAACTCGGCCCTGCGGGCCTCAGACAGTGCTCGCCGACTTCCCCCGGCCCTTCTCCGTTGCTCGGCGCTCCACATGGGGGCCCCAAAAGGCGTCTCTGCTGAATGGCCAAGGTTTAAAACATGACTCTCTCAGCAGCGCTCGGTTTGCCGGGCCCCTTGGGAGGCGCCGAGCAACGCAGGCGTTGGCGGGAAAAGGGCGAGCACTGTCTGAGGGGCAAAGCCCCGAGTTGCGCAGCCCCCGCCAACGGCGAGTAGCGCAGGGCACCCGCGCAGCGGGCGCCGACCTAGGGTCGCCTTCTTCTTTGGCTACTTTCTTCTTGGCGAAGCAAGAAGAAAGTACGCCCGCCGGTCAACGGCGGAACCCAGCGGTTAATCAACCAAACACGCCCGCGCGTCAGGCGCGCAACCCAGCGGTCAATCAACCCAAGATGCCCGCCCGTCCGGCGCGGAAAACAGCGGTTCAGCAAGCAGATTCGCAAGCAACTCCCGAATACCAAGCACCCCAACGAGGAACCCCCTCATGACTCCCCTCTCCATCACCACCCAGCCCGTGGCTTCGCCTCATGCTCACGGCGGCAATTCGGTCGGCCGGACGATGTTGCGCGTCCAGTTCGCGCTGGTGCCGGCAACCTTGTACGGTTTCTGGCTCTACGGCTGGCCGTCGTTCTTCCTGTGGTTGCTGACCATCCTCTCCTGCGTCGGTTTCGAGGCGCTGTCGCTCAAGCTGGCCGGCAATGTACGTATCCGGCGCACGCTGTTCGACGGTTCGGCGGTGCTCACCGGCTGGCTGCTGGCGATGACGCTGCCGCCCTGGGCGCCGTGGTGGGTGGCGGTGGTCGGCGGGTTCATCGCCATCGTCATCGGCAAGCAGGTGTTCGGCGGGGTCGGCCAGAATGTCTTCAACCCGGCGATGGTCGCCCGCGTCGCGCTGCTCGTCTCCTTCCCGTTGCCGCTGACGCAGTGGGTGTTGCCGGAAGCGATGGCGACGACGGTGCCGCCGGATTTCATCGCCGGGCTGCGCATCTTCCTGACCAGTCTGCCGGTGCCCGACGCGATGACCAGCGCCACCTTGCTCGGTCATACCAAGACTGAGCTGGCGCGCGGCAGCGATCTGCTGCACGCGCTGGGCAACGCCCCGGCGATGTCCTGGGTCGGCTTGCGCGCCGGCAGTTTCGGCGAGTCGGCGGCGCTCCTGCTGCTGGCTGGCGGCCTCTACCTGCTGGTCACCCGCGTCATCACCTGGCATGCGCCGCTCGGCGTCTTCCTCGGCGTCGCGTTGCCGGCGGCGCTGGCACACGGCGTCGATCCGGCGCGTTTTCTGGCGCCCGAGGCGCATCTGCTGTCCGGGGCGCTGGTGCTCGGCGCCTTCTTCATCGCCACCGATTACGTCACGTCGCCGAACACGGCGACGGGGCAATTGATCTTCGGCCTCGGCGTCGGCTTCCTGACCTGGGTGATCCGCAGCTTTGGCGGTTACCCGGAGGGGATGGCCTTCGCCGTGCTGCTGATGAACGCGCTGACGCCGGTCATCGACCGCTTCGTCAAGCCGCGCGTCCTCGGTCGCGACCGCAAGGGCCGGCCGCTCGACATTCCGGAGAACGCCTGACATGAATTTCGATACCCTGCGCGACAAACTGGCTTATCAGCCGATCCTGCTCGGCACCATCGCGCTGCTCGCCAGCGCCTCCCTGGCAGCGGTCTCCGGCCAGACCGGACCAGCGATTGCCGCCGCCGAAGCGAAGGATCTGCGCGATTCGCTGTCGGAAGTGCTGCCGGCCGGGCTGGCCGACAACGACTTCCTCAAGGACACGGTCGAACTCGAGCGGGACGGCAAGACCGTCACCGTCTATCGCGCCCGCCATGGCAGCGAGCTGAAGGCGGCGCTGTTCAAGGTGGCGGAACGCGGCTACGGCGGCGAGATCCAGATCCTGATGGCGGTCGACGCCGACGGTCGCATGCTCGGCGTGCGCATCCTCAAGCACAGCGAGACGCCCGGCCTGGGCGACAAGATCGAGGTGAAGAAGGACGACTGGGTGCTCGACTTCAACGGCAAGTCGCTGGGCGATCCGGCGCCGGAGAAGTGGGGCGTCAAGAAGGATAACGGGGTCTTCGACCAGTTTGCCGGCGCTACCATCACGCCGCGCGCGGTGGTCAAGGCGGTCAAGGGCGGGCTCGAGTTCTACGCCGCCCGCAAGCAGGACATCACGGCCGGGAGCGGATCATGAGCGACAACAACTACGGAACCATCGTCAAGGACGGCCTCTGGGAGCAGAACGTCGTCTTCGCCCAGATGCTGGCGCTGTGCCCGACCATGGCGGTGACCACCAGCGGCACCAACGGCCTGGGCATGGGGCTGGCGACGACGGCGGTGCTGGTGGTGTCCAACATCCTGGTCTCGATCATCCGCAAGACGGTCAGCGACCAGGTGCGAATCCCGGTCTTCGTCGTCCTGATTGCAACCTTGGTGACCATCGTCGACCTGGCGATGAATGCCTGGGTGCATGAGCTGTACAAGGTGCTCGGCCTGTTCATCGCGTTGATCGTCGTCAATTGCGCCATCCTCGGCCGGGCCGAAGCCTACGCGGTGAAGAACGGCGTGCTGGCGAGCGCCGTCGATGGCTTGGCGATGGGCATCGGTTTCACCGGCGCGCTGACACTGATCGGCCTGGTGCGCGAGTTTCTCGGCAGCGGCACGCTGTTCGCGCAGGCCTCGCAACTGCTCGGCCCGGCCTTTGCCTTCCTCGAAGTGCAGGTGCCCGGTTACGGCGGCGCGCTGCTGATGATCCTGCCGCCCGGGGGCTTCGCCGTGCTCGGCTTCATGCTGGCCGGCAAGCGCATCATCGATCAGAAACTGGCCGCGCGCGCCCAGGCGGCCGCCACGCCGGCCACCGCTTAAGGAGAATCGCCATGCAGATCGGCGTTGCCTATTCCGAACCCGGCCAGCAAATCTGGCTCAACATCGAAGTGCCCGACAGCGCGACGATCCGCGAGGCGATCGAGCGCTCCGGCATTCTCAAGCAGTTTCCACAGATCGATCTCGACGTGCAGAAGGTCGGCGTTTTCGGCAAGTTGTCCAAGCTCGACAGCGCGCTGCGCCCCGGTGACCGCGTCGAGATCTACCGGGCCATCATCTGCGATCCGGCGACCGTGCCGCGCAAGGACGCCGACGACGATGAGGAATGAATTGCCGTAAATGCGTTTTGAACTGTTGAAAACTTGAGTCGGGCAGTCGACAATACATCCGGTTTTCCTAATATTTCCTGGTCGCCATCCACCATGCTACGTTTTCTCGCGCTGTCCCTGTTGTCTCTGCCTGCCCTGGCCTTCGCCAGTTCCGAAATCGCGCCACCCGCTGCTGCCGGCGGCGGGATTGGTGCCCCGGAAATCGTCGCCACGGTGATCTTCGCGATCGCCGTGCTGCACACCTTCTCCACCAAATTCTTCGCTCATCTCGCCCACATCAATCCCCGCCATGCCGGGCTCTGGCACCTGCTCGCCGAGGTCGAGGTGGTGTTCGGTTTCTGGGCTTTCGTCCTGATCGCCTCGCTGTTCCTGTTGTCCGGGCAGAATGCCGCGGTGCATTACCTGGAAGGGCGCAATTTCACCGAGCCGATGTTCGTCTTCGTGATCATGGTGATGGCCGCCAGCCGGCCGATCCTGGTCGCCGTCGCGGCGCTGATCCAGCAGGCGGCGGCGATGATCCCGATGAACCGGGCGCTATCCACCTATTTCCTGTGCATGGCGGTGGTGCCGATGCTCGGCTCCTTCATCACGGAACCGGCGGCGATGACGCTGGCGGCGCTGATGCTGCGCGACCGTTTCTTCCAGCAAGGGCTGTCGACCCGCCTCAAGTACGCGACCATCGGCGTCCTCTTCGTCAACGTCTCGATCGGCGGCACGCTGACCCACTTCGCGGCGCCGCCGGTGCTGATGGTCGCCGCCAAGTGGCAATGGGACACCCTGTTCATGATTTCCCATTTCGGCTGGAAATCCGCCGTCGCCGTCTTCGCCAACGCCGCTGTGCTGACCTGGATGTTCCGCCAGGAACTTTCCGGCAAGGGCGCGCTCGGTGGCAAAAGCGGCTCAGTGGTGCCGGTGGCGGTGACTTCGGTGCACGTCATCTTCCTCGTCGGCGTCGTCCTCTTTGCCCACCATGCCGTGGTCTTCATGGGCCTGTTCCTTTTCTTCCTCGGCTACACCGAAGCCTACAAGCGGCACCAGGAGCGGCTGATCCTGCGCGAAGGCCTGATGGTCGCCTTCTTCCTCGCCGGCCTGGTGGTCCTCGGTGGCTTGCAGCAATGGTGGCTGCAGGCGGCGCTGACCGGGGTCGAGCCGACCGTGCTCTACTTCCTGGCCACCGCGCTGACCGCGGTGACCGACAACGCCGCCTTGACCTACCTGGCCTCGCTGGTTGACGGCGTGTCGATGGAGTTCAAGTACGCGATCGTCGCCGGCGCGGTGACCGGCGGTGGCCTGACGGTCATCGCCAACGCGCCGAACCCGGCCGGCGTCGCCATCCTCAAGGGCTATTTCGACGACGAGTCGATCAGTTTCGTCGGCCTCTTCCTGGCCGCCTTCCCGCCGACCTGCATGGCAATCTTCGCCTTCCAGGCGCTGTGAATCCGGATGGCCGGGAAACCGGCCATCTGTCGTTTTTGCGACAAGCGAGGTTTTTTGGATGCACCTTCATTGTGCATAAAAAATCGCCTTAAGCGATTGATTGATTTAAATATTTTGCGGTCTATAATGCGCGGCCTTTTTCCCGGAGAAGACCGTGTCCGCAACCTCGTCCCCGGCTACCGCCCTCGGTGCCAACCATGGCTATCGCTTCGCTGGCGATAGCGTCCATCTCAACGCCGAAGTCACGCTCGCCGCCAGCGATCTGCAGGATGGCAGCACCTGGTCGCTGCAACTGTGGGCGAGCGGCGCCGGATTTGCCGAGCGCGCACCGGCCGGCGTCAAGGTCGGCGAATTTCCGCTGCAGCCGTTGCCCGGCTGTTTCAATGTCGATGCCTGCGTTGCTGCCTTGCCGCCGGCCGGACACGACGCCTTCACGATGGCGCTGATGCTGGTTTCCGGTGACACCGATGGTGGCGTCGAGGTCCGCGACCTGGCGATCTATCCGACGCCCCAGTACTTCGTCCAGCCGACGCTGGGCGGCGCGCTCGACTGCCGGATCGCCGATGGGCTCGCCGAGATCGTCATCGAAAGCATCGCCAACCCGCGTGCCGCCGACAATCTCAGCGGCACGCTGGCGCTCGAAGTGTGGGCGCTGGACAGCCCCTACGCCGGTGGCGCCTGGACCGGCACGCCGGTGGCCAGCCTGGTCCTCGGTCAATTGGCCGGCGGTGAGGCCTGGTCGGATTGCCGCTACACGGTGCCGGCGGTCGACCCGGCCGGCGCGGCGCTGACCGTGATGCTGCGCGAATGGACGGCAAGCGGCTACCTGACGCGCGATTACCGCAACCTGCCGTTGGTCGCAGCGGTGGCATCCGCCGCTGTGGCACCAGCGCCGACCGCCTCGCCTGCCAAGCCGGCGGCGAAGAAGGCAGCGAAAGCGCCGGCTGTCGCGGCGCAGGCCGCCACGGTCTCGGTCAACGCGGCGAGCGTCGAAGAACTGGCAGCGCTCAAGGGGCTCAGCCGCGCCGTCGCGGCGGCCATCGTCGCCGGCCGTCCTTACGCCTCGGTCGCCGAGCTGCTGCGGGTCAAGGGGCTCGGCCCCAAGCTGCTGGAAAAGCTCGGCGCCAGCCTGCGCGTCTGAGCAAGCACCAGGCTTGTCGCAAAGGCGACAAGCCTGGTTTGGTTGCTTATTGTTGAAAATCAGTGGCTTGGCGCGTGGCACCCATCTTGCTGAGTAGTCTGCGGACTACCGGAGAAGCGCATGAAAACCAGCGAAATCCAGGCCCTGCTCGACGAGCCCGCCTGCAGCCACAACCACAAGGAAAAGTCGGGCTGTGCCAAGCCCAAGCCCGGCGCCACGGCTGGCGGTTGCGCCTTCGACGGCGCGCAGATCGCGCTGCTGCCGATCGCCGACGTCGCCCACATCGTACACGGGCCGATCGCCTGCGCCGGTTCTTCGTGGGATAACCGCGGCGCGCGCTCCTCCGGCGTCACCCTGTACAAGATCGGCATGACCACCGACCTGTCGGAAACCGACGTCGTCATGGGGCGCAGCGAAAAGCGCCTGTTCCATGCGATCAAGCAGGCCGTCGACAGCTATGCGCCGGCCGCCGTCTTCATCTACAACACCTGCGTCACCGCGCTCATCGGTGACGACATCGAGGCGGTCTGCAAGGCCGCCACCGAACGCTGGGGCGTGCCCGTGGTGCCGGTCGACGCGGCCGGTTTCTACGGTACCAAGAACCTCGGCAACCGCCTGGCCGGCGAAGCGATGTTCAAGCACGTCATCGGCACGCGCGAACCGGAACCGGCGAAGCCGCGCCCGGACGGCCTGCCGACCTACGACATCAACCTGATCGGCGAGTACAACATCGCCGGCGAGTTCTGGCACGTCGCACCGCTGTTCGACGAACTCGGCTACCGCATCCTGTGCACGCTGTCCGGCGATTCCCGCTTCCACGAGGTGCAGACCATGCACCGGGCGAAGGTGAACATGGTCGTCTGCGCCAAGGCGCTGCTCAACGTCGCTCGCAAGATGCAGGAAAACTACGGCCAGCCCTACTTCGAGGGCAGCTTCTACGGCGTCCAGGACGTTTCCAATGCCTTGCGCGACTTCGCCCGGCTGATCGGCGACCCCGACCTGATCGCCCGTACCGAGACGGTGATCGCCCGCGAGGAAGCCACGGCGCACGCCGCCCTCGAACCCTGGCGCGCGCGCCTCAAGGACAAGCGCGTCCTGCTCTACACCGGCGGCGTCAAGTCGTGGTCCATCGTCTCGGCGCTGCAGGATCTCGGCATGAAGGTGGTCGCCACCGGCACCAAGAAATCGACCGAAGAGGACAAGGCGCGCATCCGCGAACTGATGGGCGAGGACACCAAGATGATCGACGACGGCAGCCCGAAGGCCCTGTTGTCGACCTATCACGAATATAAGGCCGACATCCTGATTGCCGGGGGGCGCAACCTGTACACCGCACTGAAGGCGCGCATTCCCTTCCTCGACATCAACCAGGAGCGCGAATTCGGCTACGCCGGCTACGCCGGCATGAGCGAACTCGCCCGCCAACTGGCGCTGTCGATGGAAAGCCCGGTGTGGGCCGCGGTCAGGAAACCGGCGCCGTGGGCGAAAGGCGTTTCGGGAACGGCGCTGGCGGCCTGAACCGGCTTCAGTCGTTTGCCGGCGCCGGTCGGTCCGCGCCGGCGGCGTCCGCTGCCTGTGTCTCGCACTTGCCGACGATCTGCCGGTTCCACTTGTCGTTGGAGGCGCCGAGGATTTCCTGCAGGCGGAAGAAGTATTTTTCGACCAGTTCCGGCGGACTTGCCTCGTCGAGGACGAAAGCCGCCTCGCGTTGCAGATCCATCAGCGCGTAGTAGGTCATGCGCTCGTGTATCCACAGTTCGGCAGGCTTGCGCAGGCCTTCGACCGAGCTCAACACGCCGCTGCCGGCGGAAACCAGCAGGATGACGACGCTGATCGCCGCGGCGGACTCCGGAAATTTCAGTGCCAGCCCGGCGAGCAGAGCCGACAGCGAAGTCAGCAGGAAGACCGCGTAACGCAGCCGGCGATGCAGGCGCTTGTGCTTTTCCGACTCCGCCTTGAAGACCTTCACCTTGTCGGCGATTTGATCGAGCAGGAACTGACGTTTGTCCATGGCGTTTCCCCCTCTCCGCTGGCGGCGAACATGACATTGGGCAGCGCCGGGGCGGCTTGGTTCAAAGTGCTGCCAATGGCTTGGCTGCTGGCTTGCGGCGGAAATCTTCATGGCTTGCTGCGATCGCTATTGGCCAGTCTCTTGTCATGCGGCATGATGCGATCATTTGTCGGCGCTCGCCGCTATCCCTCTGGATGCTCATGGTCATGAATCGCGAATCCGCTCAACCCAGTCTCGGTGCCATCTTTCAACAGGCGATTGCGCTGCACCAGGCCGGGCGCCTGCCTGATGCGCTGGAGGCTTACCAGCACGTCATCGGCCACATTCGGCAATACGTCGAGGCTTTCCTCAACGCCGGCAGCCTGCTGGAACGATTCGGCCAGTTGGCCGAGGCGCTGCAGAATTACGACGCGGCGATCGCGCTGCAGCCGGCGATTCCCGACAGTCACTGCCTGCGCGGCAACCTGCTGTTTCGCCTGCATCGCTTCGACGAGGCGCTGGCTGCTTACGAGCGGGCGATTTCCCTGTGCCCCGGTTTTCCCGAGGCGCTGCTCAACCGTGGCCTGCTGCTGGCGCATCTGGGCCGTGTCGACGAGGCGCTGAGCAGCTACACGCGGGCGATCGAGAGCAAGCCCGATTATCTCGGCGCCCACCTCAATCGTGGCCATCTGCTCAAGGAGCTGCGGCGTTTCGACGAGGCGCTGGCGAGCTACGAGCAGGCGCTGCGCATCGATCCGAATGCTGCCGACGTCCATAACAACCGTGGCATCCTGCTCGGCGAACTGCGCCAGCACGAGGCGGCGCTCGCCAGCTACCGGCAGGCCATTGCGCTGTGTCCAGATCATGGCGACGCCCATGTCAATCTCGGCGTCCTGTTCGCCGAACTCGACCAGGTCGACGAGGCGTTGGCCAGTTACGACCGGGCGCTGGCGATTCGCCCCGATTACCCGATGGCCTTGAACAACAAGGCGATCCTGCTCAAGGAGTGCGGGCGCTTCGCCGAAGCGCTGGCCTGTTGCGAGCGGGCGCTCCGCCTCCAGCCGGATTTTGCCGAAGCCCAGTACACGCGCGCCGAATTGCTGCTGCTCACCGGGGATTATGCCCGCGGCTGGCCGCTCTTCGAGGCGCGCTGGCAGAGCCGCTACCGTCCCGGGACATCGCCTCTGGCCGCAACGCCGCTTTGGACCGGTGAGCCGCTGGCGGGAAAAACCCTGCTGATCGAACCGGAAGTCGGCTTCGGTGACCAGATCATGTTCGCGCGCTATGCCCGTCTGGCCGAACAGCAGGGCGCCCGGGTCCTGCTCCTGGCATCGGCGCCGCTATGCGAGCTGTTTACCACCCTGGGCGGGGCGATCACAGTGCTGGAAGATGGCCATGGGGCACCGCTGGTCGATTTTCGCTGCCCGATCATGAGCCTGCCGCACGCGCTGCGCACGATGCCGGACCGCGTGCCGGCGGCCTTCCCTTATTTGGGTGTGCCAGCAGCGCGCCGGGCACTCTGGCGCGGGCGCCTCGGCGCGGCGCGGGCGCCGCGTATCGGGCTGGTCTGGTCGGGTGCTGCGGACCGCTACCAGGACCGCAATCCGCGCACCGCGCGCAGCCTGTCGTTGGCCGCCCTCGCCCCGCTGCTGTGCCTGCCTTTTGCTTTCCATGCCCTGCACAAGGAGATCGCGCCGGGCGACGCCGAAATCCTGGGCAACTTCCCGGCGTTGACCAGCCATGCCGGCGAACTGAGCGATTTCGCCGATACCGCCGCCCTGATCGGCGAAATGGACCTGGTCATCGCCGTCGATACCGCGGCCGCCCACCTGGCCGGCGCGCTCGGCAAGCCGCTGTGGGTGATGCTGCCCTGGGCAACCGACTACCGCTGGCAGGCGAGCGGCGAGACGACGCCGTGGTATCCCGCCGCCAGGTTGTACCGGCAAAGCCGGGCCGGGGACTGGGAAGGTGTCGTCGAGCGGGTGGGCGCCGCGCTGGCTGATGAATTCGGGGTGAACGCGCGCCTCAGGTGAGGTTCAGGTGGGGGCGCGCAGAATGCAGTCATGGTCGATGCAGGCAGCAGCGGCATCGTCCCCGACAGAGCAGAAACCAGCCATTCACTTCACGCCCCTTCGGGCGCCCAAGGAGCAGACCATGAAATTCCGCGACACCGTATTCTTCCGCGAACTGCTTGCCGTAATCCTCGGCAGCGGCCTGCTGATCGCCAGCTTCACCTTCGTTGCCGTTCCCTATAGCCTGGGCCCGGCCAACGTTGTCCTCCATCTGACCTGAGTCGCCCGTCGGCAGGCTCCCGCCAGGGCGGGAGCCGCAAGCGATGCGCTCAGGGATGGGATGGATGGCTTACTTCTTCGCCGTTTTCACCGTCAGATGCGGGTCGACCGGCGGCACGACGCTGTTGCCCGGGGTCATCGGCAGGCGCGGCATCGTCTGTTGCGGGAAATTGCCGCTCAGGCTGCCGAGGAAGGCGACCAGATCCTTGACCTGGGCCGGCGTCAGTTCCTTGTTCAACTGTGTTTTGGCCATCAAGCGCACCGCTTCGTCGAGGGTCGCCACCTTGCCGTTGTGCAGGTAGGGCGCGGTCAGTGCGACGTTGCGCAGGGTCGGCACCCGCCACAGGTGGCGGTCGCTGTCCTTGCCGGTCACCGAGTGGCGGCCGGTGTCGGCGAGCAGGTCGTACTTCTTGTCGTACTCACTGCCGGCGATGTTGGGGAACTTCATGAAGAAGCCCTCGCCGGCGGGCAGCGCCGGACCGCTGAAGTTGGCGCCCATGTGGCAGGCATTGCAGCCGACTTCGGCAAAGGTCTGCATGCCGCGTAGCTGTTGCGCGTCGAGCGCCTTCTTGTCGCCGCGGACGTAGCGGTCGTACGGCGTGTCGGGGGTGATCAGCGTGCGCTCGTAGGCGGCAATCGCCTTCGCCACGTTATCCATGGTGAGCGGCTCGCGGGATTCCGGGAAAGCCGCCTTGAACAGCGGCAGATAGTCGGGAATCGCCTGCAGCCGCTCGATCGCCACCTTGGCGTCGCTCATCCCCATCTCGATCGGATTGGTGATCGGCCCTTTGGCCTGGTCCTCCAGCGTCGCCGCGCGGCCATCCCAGAACTGGGCAGAGAGGAAGGCGGCGTTCCAGACGCTGGGCGCGCTGCGTCCGCCGCGTGCGTCGTGCATGCCGATCGAGTTCGGCCGGTTGTCGTCGCCGCCGCCCATCACGTTATGGCAGGAATTGCATGACAGCGTGCCGTGTTCGGACAAGCGCGGATCGAAAAACAGGGTCTTGCCCAGTTCCACCTTGGCCGCCGTCTGCGGGTTGTCGGCCGGGCTCGGCGCCTGTTTCGGCAGCGCTTCCCATTGCTGGGCAAGCACCGTGAGGGGGAGGGCAAACATTGCACAGAGGGTCAGGTTCATTACCGTTTTTTTCATGGGTTTCACTCCTGGATCGTTGGTCTGAAAGGGGCAAGGTTCCATGCTGTCTTCATCCACGCTTGCTGTTTTCTGGCGGATAGGCTGGCAAAAACAGAACGTTGCGGCATCGAAGATTGCATATCGCATATGAACGAGGGGTGAATTTTGGCCGGCTGCTGAGCGCTCGAGCGCCCCGCCATCTGCTACCGGATGGCGCCGGGACGCCGTTTCCGCGGGCCAGCGATGACGCGCAAGTGGGCTGCACTGACCAATGGCGTAATGATTGCATCGTCATGTCCGGCTAAGCTGTACTCAGGGTTTTCAACAAAGGAAATGTCATGCGACACGCTCAACACCACTCAGCCGCCAGCACGGACGGCGATCTCGCGCAGTACGCCGAGGGCATTGCCCGGATGCAGCGGGCGCTGCAGCGCATCTATGCCAACAAGCAGGCGATCAGCGAGAGCCTGCTGCGTTCCGCGGCGGCCTTGCGCCGCATTTCGGCGGCGGAAGAGGGACGCTGTGGCGCCGAGTCGTCTTCCTGCTGACGGCGTGGTGGCGGATGCGCCATGCCGGTGCATTGTCCATCATCGCCCTTGTCGGGTTTGTGACACGAGCTGTGTTTTCAAGTTATTGTTTTGATTGATTTGTTTTCTTGGCGCGTTCATTGCTTTGAGGTGGGCAATCTCTGAGGAGTGTTGCCCACATGGCCGAAATCATCCAATCCAAGAAGGCGCTGGCGGTGAATCCGTTGAAGGTGAGCCAGCCGGTTGGCGCGTCGCTGGCGTTTCTCGGGCTCAATCGCAGCCTGCCGCTGATGCATGGCTCGCAGGGCTGCACGGCCTTCGGCAAGGTGTTCTTCGTGCGCCATTTCCGTGAGCCGATCCCGCTGCAGACGACGGCGATGGATCAGATGTCGTCGATCATGGGCGCCGACGAGAACGTGGTCGAGGCCTTGCGTACGCTTTCCGACAAGAGCAAACCGGACATCATCGGCCTGGTGACGACCGGTCTGTCGGAGACGCAGGGCACCGATATCCTGCGCACGGTCAAGGAATTCCGCGCCGCCCATCCGGAGTTCTACGGCGTGGCGGTGGTGCCGGTCAATACGCCGGATTATCTGGGTTGCCTGGAGAGCGGCTTCGCGCTGGCGGTCGAGGCGCTGATCCGGACGCTGGTGCCGGCGAGCGATTGCGCCGGGCGGCGGCCGAAGCAGGTTAACGTGCTGGCTTCGGCGATGCTGACGCCGGGCGACATCGAGGCGATCAAGGAGTGGGTCGAGGCCTTCGGCCTGCGCCCGGTGGTGGTTCCGGACATCGGCGATTCGCTCGACGGCCACCTGGTCGAGGCCGAGTATTCGGCGCTCACCATCGGCGGCACGCCGCGCGTCGAGATCGAGGCGCTGGGCGAGTCGGCGGCGACCCTGGTGGTCGGGTCGTCGCTGGCCAAGGCCGCCGACATTCTCAAGGAACGCACCGGCGTTCCCGATTTCCGCTTCACCGGCCTGATGGGGCTCGACGATTGCGATGCCTTCACCCAGGCGCTGGCGGAGATTTCCGGGCGCGAGGTGCCGGCGAAGGTGGAGCGGCAGCGCGCCCAGTTGCAGGATGCGATGGTCGACAGCCATTTCATGCTCGGCTTCGCGCGCATCGCGCTCGCCGCCGACCCCGACCTGCTCGGCATGCAGGTGCGTTTCCTGCGCGGCATGGGCGCCGAAGTGGTGGCGGCGGTCAGCCCGCATCGTCACGAGAGCCTCGCCGCGCTGCCGCTTGCCAAGGTCATCGTCGGCGATCTGGAAGACATGGAAGTGGCGGCGCGCGCCGGCGGCGCGCAACTGGTGATCGCCAACTCGCACGCGGTGGATACCGCACACCGGCTCGCGCTGCCGCTGCTGCGCGCCGGTTTCCCGCAGTACGACACGATGGGCGGCTACGCCCGTACCTGGGTGGGTTACCGCGGTTCGCGGCAGGCCCTGTTCGATATCGCCAATTTGATGCTGGGACAACACCATGAACTCGAAGCCTATCGTTCTTTCTACTGGAGCGACGACCGCGATGGCGTCGGACAGCGCCATGTCGTCACGTCGTCTGCAACTGGTCTGGTCCATTAAGCAGGCGCCGCAGGCCGTGTTGCGCGTTGCCTTCGCCTCCACCGACCGGACCCGGGTCAACCAGCACTTCGGCGCCGCCGAGGGTTTCGCCGTCTATGACGTGACGCCGGACAAGGCGACGCTGGTCGGCGTCGCCGAATTCGCCGAGGAGGCGATGGACGGCAACGAAGACAAGCTGCTGGCCAAGGTTGGCTACCTATCCGGCTGCGCTGCGGTCTATGTGATGGCGATCGGCGCTTCGGCGATCAAGAAGTTGCTGGCCGCAGGCATCCAGCCGATTCGCGTTGGCGAGATCGATGCCATCGACGACCTGCTGGTCGAGATTTCCGGCGCCATGCGCGACGGCGGCGTGCCCTGGATCGACCGCGCGCTGGCCGCGCAGGCCAAGGGCGACGACCGCTTTGCGGCGATGGAAGACGAGGGGTGGCAGGGATGAGCGCGCTGCTTGAACACCGCGGCGTCGTGCAGCGGGTGGCCGACGGCAAGGCCGTCATCGCCATGGAAACCAGCGGCTGTTCCTCCTGCGGTCACGGCGGCAGCTGCGGCGTCGGCAAGATGGCGGCGGGGCGCCCGGCGACCCTGCTGACGCTGCCGACCAGCGAGGAACTGCGGCCCGGCGACGTGGTCGCCGTCGTGCTGCCGCAAAGCCGCCTGACCACCTCGGCGCTGCTCGGCTACCTGTTTCCGGCGCTCGCCATGCTGATCGGCGCCGGGCTCGGCAGCAGTTTCGACGGCAGCGACGGCGGCACGGCGATCGGCGCCATGCTCGGTTTCCTCATCGCCATCGTCCTCGCCCGCCTGGTCATCGGCCTGTTGCCCGGGCTGATGCCGGCACCGCAACTGCTGGCCCGGCCGCAACCCGCAAGAATTTCCCCCAAGGAGTTTCATCATGAGCACTGATCCGATTTTCGAGACCGATTTCATCAAGGAGATGGCGCGCCAGATGCGTGCGCTGGACACCTACGGCACTTACAGCGGCTGGACCGTCGAACAGATCCTCGACCCCTTCATCATGACCAAGGAACGCAAGGCGACCATTCCGCTGATCGGCGATCCGGACGACGAGACGATTTCGCGCGTCAAGGCCTTCTACAACGCGATCGCCGTGCTGATCGAGAAGGAATGCAAGCTGCTGGCGGTGCCGCTGGTGCACCTGACGCACGAAGGTTTCGGCCGCGCCCTGATCACCGTCGGCAAGCTGGTCGCCGTCGACAAGACCCTGCGCGACGTGCATCGCTTCGGCTTCGCCAGCCTGTCCAAGATGAAGGACGAGGCCGACAAGCTGCTCGGCATCGCCCTCGAGCGCATCGGCCAGTACCCGGCCGTTGCCGGCCTGTGAGGAGAGTGCCGTGAGCGACGAGGAACTTGCCGCCCTCGACAAGGAAGTGAAGAAACTGAAGCGGATCGCTTCCGAATGGGCCTCGCAGATGCACGACCTCGTGGAAGACCGCCTGCCGGCGGCCTACCAGGAGATTCCGGGCATCGCCCAATCGACCTACGACGCCTGCCAGGCCTGGGCCGAAGCCAACCAGCGGCTGCTGGCGGCGCAGAAGGCGCGGGCGGCGGCTTGAGCGCCGCCGGCCACGGGGAGGGGCGATGACGCTGCCCTCCCCGGAAATCGGCGAGTCGCTGTGCCAGGCGCTGCGCGAGCAGGTCGGCAAGCTCGGTCTGTCGATCGGCGACGAGCCGCGCTGGTCGGCCGCCGGCTTCGAGACGGTGCGCGACCCCTTCTCGCAAGAGGAGAGCGTCGTCGCCGTCTGGCGCGGCGGCGAGCGTTTCGGCAAGGCGACCTTCTTCCCGGACGGCCGGGTGTTCGCCGAATACCAGGTGCTGCTGCCGCATCCTACGCAGTCCGGCGCCTACGTCGATGCCGTGCAGGTCTGGGGGCGGCCCCAGGCCTGGCGCGGCGAAGCGGTCATCGTGGAGTATCCGGCATGAACCTCGACACGCGTTTGCTTCTCCTGCACAAGCAGGGTACCAGCGGCCGTCTGCGCTACCTCTGCCTGCCCTGCGGCGTCGCGCTGTTTACGCCCTTGCCGGGCGCTGCCGCCCTGCGCCCGGAAGACTGGTCGCCAACGGTGCAACCGCATCCCGGCGCGCCGCTGCGCGAAGCGGAAGTGCAACTCGGCCTGGCCGAAGGGGCGATCGAGGCAGTGCCCGATTTCCATTGCTGGGTCGATACGCCGGCCGGCGACGTGGCGGTGCTGCTCGGCGGCTTCACCAGCATCGATCCGCCGTTTGCCGCCGCCGAGCGGCTGGGCGGTCGTTTCATCACGATTGCCGAGGCGCGCCCGCTGGGCGCCATCGAACGCGACCTGATGCGGCGCGCTTACGAACACGTCCTGGGTTGATTGTTGCAAAGCCGACAAACCTGGTGCGGCGCAACAATATAGTGAATTCAATGGTTTGAGATTGTTCTAAGGGATGGCACGGGGCTTGCAATGGATAGCTCATCCACCCCTGGGAGAATTGCCATGATCAATCTGACCCCCGCCGCCACGAAGGCCGTACAACGCTTCATCCGCGGTTCCGAAACGCCGGTTATCGGCCTGCGCCTGATGATCTCTGGCGGCGGCTGCTCCGGCCTGCAATACGGCATGAAACTGGAGGCCGAGAAGGCCGAGGACGATTGGGAACTCGAGATCGATGGCGTCAAGCTGCTGGTCGATCCGATGACCATGCCGATGATCGACAACGTCACCATCGACTTCGTCGATACCCTGACCCACACCGGCTTCAAGTTCGACAACCCCAACGCCAGCGCCCAGTGTTCCTGCGGCTCGTCGTTCTCGGTCTGAGGAAACAATCATGTGGGAATATTCTGACAAGGTCCGCGAGCACTTCTTCAATCCGCGCAACTCCGGTCCGCTGGAAGAGGCCAACGGCATCGGCGACGTCGGCTCGATCCAGTGCGGCGACGCGTTGCGCCTGATGCTCAAGGTCAACCCGGAAACCGAGGTGATCGAGGACGCGCACTTCCAGACCTTCGGCTGCGGCTCGGCCATCGCTTCGTCGTCGGCGCTGACCGAGATGATCAAGGGCATGACGCTGGACGAGGCGCTGAAGGTTTCCAACCAGGACATCGCCGACTTCCTCGACGGTCTGCCGCCGGAAAAGATGCACTGTTCGGTGATGGGCCGCGAAGCCCTGCAGGCCGCCGTCGCCAACTACCGCGGCGAGGAATGGTCGGACGACCATGAGGAAGGCGCGCTGATCTGCAAGTGCTTCGCCATCGACGCGGTGATGATCGAGGACGTGGTCAAGGCCAACAACCTCAACACGGTCGAGCAGGTCACCTTCTACACCAAGGCGGGCGGCGGCTGTGCGGCCTGTCACGAAGGCATCGAGGAAATCCTCGCCAAGGTCAAGGCCGAGCGCGCCGGCCCCGGCGAAGTCTCGCCGCCGCCCGGCCACCTGCCGGTGCTGCAGACGGAAGCCGCCAAGCCCGCCGCGGCGCCGAAGCCGGCCGCCAAGCTGTCGCTGGTGCAGAAGATCCGCAAGATCGAGGAAGTGCTGGAAGAGGTCCGCCCGATGCTCCAGCGCGACCACGGCGACATCGAACTGGCCGACGTCCAGGGCAAGAAGATCTACGTCCACCTGAAGGGCGCCTGCTCCGGCTGCATGATGGAAGCGGCCACCCTGGGCGGTGTCCAGCAGAAGATGATCGAAGCCCTCGGCGAACTGGTGCAGGTACTGCCCGCCTCGCTGATGCCGGCCGAAGCGTAAGTTCAAAAAAAGACAACGATCCCCCGATCCCAACGGAAATTCTGACAAGGACTGCGCCATGACCCCGATCTATCTGGACAACAATGCGACGACGCGGGTCGACCCCGCCGTCGTCGAGGCCATGCTGCCTTTCTTCACCGAGCATTTCGGCAACGCCTCGTCGATCCATGCCTTCGGCAGCGAAGTCGGCAAGGCGCTGAAGAAGGCGCGCGGCCAGGTGCAGGCGCTGCTCGGCGCCGAGCACGACTCGGAAATCATCTTCACCTCCTGCGGCACCGAGTCCGACTCGACCGCCATCCTGTCGGCGCTCAAGGCCCAACCGGAACGCAACACGGTGATCACCACCGTCGTCGAGCACCCGGCGATCCTGACGCTGTGCGAATGGCTGGAGAAGGAAGGCTACATTGTCCACAAGCTGAAGGTGGACAAGAAGGGCCGCATCGACATCGACGAGTACAAGTCGCTGCTCCACGACCGCGTCGCCGTCGTCTCGGCGATGTGGGCCAACAACGAGACCGGCACCCTCTTCCCGGTCGAGGAAATGGCCGAACTCGCCGCCGCCAAGGGCATCATGTTCCATACCGACGCGGTGCAGGCCGTAGGCAAGATTCCCATCGACCTGAAGAACAGCAAGATCGACATGCTCTCGCTGTCCGGCCACAAGCTGCATGGGCCGAAAGGCATCGGCGTTCTCTACCTGCGGCGCGGCTGCCGTTTCCGGCCCTTGCTGCGCGGCGGCCACCAGGAACGCGGCCGCCGTGCCGGCACCGAGAACTCGGCATCCATCGTCGCCCTCGGCATGGCCTGCGAACAGGCGATGCAGCACATGTCCACCGAGAACACCGAAGTCCGCCGCCTGCGCGACAAGCTGGAGCAGGGCATCCTGAGCCAGATCACGCACTGCTTCCCGACCGGCGACGTCAGCAACCGCCTGCCCAACACTAGCAACATCGCCTTCGAATACATCGAAGGCGAAGCGATCCTGCTCCTGCTCAACAAGCTGGGCATCGCCGCCAGCTCCGGCTCCGCCTGCACCTCGGGCTCGCTCGAACCGTCGCACGTGATGCGGGCGATGGGCATTCCCTACACCGCCGCTCACGGCACCATCCGCTTCTCGCTGTCGCGTTACAACACCGAAGCCGAAGTGGACCGGGTGATCGAAGCGGTTCCGCCAATCATCGCCCAGTTGCGCAAGCTGTCGCCGTACTGGGGCGAAAAGGGCCCTTCCGCCAACCCGGAAGCGTCTTTTGCACCGACTTACGCGTAAGCGTTTACCGAGTCTCTCTCAGTGGTAACTTCAGGCCCCGGAAGCGATTCCGGGGCCTTTTTTTGGTGCGGGTTGGGGTTATTTGAACTGCTGTGTTCTGCGCCTGGCGGGCGGGCGTGTTTGGTCGACTAAGCGCTGGGTTCTGCTGTTGCCCGGCGGGCGGCTTTGGTTTCTGGAACGCTGTGTTCCGCGCCTGACGCGCGGGCGTACTTTCTTCTTGTTTCGCCAAGAAGAAAGTAGCCAAAGAAGAAGGCGACCCTAGGTCGGCGCCCGCTGCGCGGGTGCCCTGCGCTACTCGGCCTTGGCGGGGGCTGCGCAACTCGGGGCTTTGCCCCTCAGACAGTGCTCGCCCTTTATCCGCCAACGCCTGCGTTGCTCGGCGCCTCCCAAGGGGCCCGGTACACCGAATGCAGTTTTTCGGATTTCGGGGCAGTCGACCGTGAGGGTTTCGTGGCGAAGGGTTTTGGCGTTGCATTGGATCGTGACTGGCTCCTATCGACCCTCAACGGTCCTACGTGCCCCCAGCTTCTGTGGCTGGTGACAGAGTAGACCGGTCGTTCATGGCGACCGCTCACCGGCATGTCGTCGGCCGAAGCAGCCTTTTGCCAAAATACAAGAAACAGTCGGCTACTTGACACTTAGCGGCCTTACCGTTCAGGCCAAATACGCCTGTACTTAAACAGCGGAGCCTCTACGAAACCTGTGGCGATTCAGTCCGCATGTTTGTATCTGACCAAAGACTGGTACGGCGAAGCAGCGTTTCCTCGGGCTGTTTTTTTGGAATCAACGCGGGAGTATTACCCGATGGTCACCTGATCGCGAAAGCTGCCGCTCAAAGGTCAGAACAACGCTCAAACCTGCCGATAGGGCGATTCGGGCAACTCGGTCCTTGCTGCCGTTCACGCGTAGAGATCGGAATGGCAGCTTGCGGACGTTTGATACGGGCAATACGGTTGTCGTTCTGGTTTCCCTTCAGGGGTTGAAAAGGCCTCTCGCCGAGTCAAATTTCAGCTGTTTAGTAAAGTCTACTTTGATCTCACCGCTCTTGAGTTCTTCTTCAAAGCGGAGCAATTGTTCCGGTGTCCACTGAGACAACATTGCATTAATGGCGTCTGCATATGCCTGCTTTTGCTCTTCCGAAAAAGCTGCGGTGACTGTTCCGTCAATACCAATAAACGCAGAGGCCCCAAGAACCTTAACCGCAAATGGATAGAGCCAAGAAAACACCCGGCACTGCGGCCTGTTCGGATTGAGTGTGACAAGGTCTGCATAAAAATTGCTGTCGCAGATGTCTTTGCGTGCCATTGCTGCAGAACGTAAAGCGTTGAACCGCGTACCGTCGCACTCATCTTGTCCGTGCAGATCGCCGCCTTTCTGGCATCGCAGATATTCACACTGAGGCTTCTCTACCTGCGAAACATTTTCGCATGCGCCGTAGCACCTGTCGTGCCGGTCACATGCAGCCTTAAATTCGCAGGCCAGCGGCCTGATTCTATCGGGTACAAGATAGCTGTTCCAGCCTGAGCCGCAACCGTTGACCTGCACCTCCGCATGCAGGCTGACGTGCATAAACAAGCCCACAAACCACAATGCCAGTTGTTTGAATATCCGCATATTGTGCCCTCAGGCAATTGTTGGGAACTAATTGGCGGTCAAAAGTTGCCGATCGCCTTAAGTAATTTACCTACGCGCGCATTCGGTTCGATACTCGGCTCACGATTCTCGCAACTTTCCCTTCCAGCGGCCTCGAAGAAGGCAATCATATCTTTGAGCGCGTCGGCCAGCTCGTTCGAGCTCGAAAAACCAAAACTCAGGTACGCTCCCCTTTCGTAGGCTGAAGTTCCGTCGAACTCCTCCATAAGCATTTTCTTCAAGTAAGGCGCAACCCTACACATGGTATGCGGGTGGGTTGCGTGCCATACAAATTGGCCCTGCTTCGTAAAGCCGTTGACCATGAGCACCTGCAAAGCAATCGTGGCATAGTCCCTATCATACCCTGCCGCCTCCAGTCTCTCGCTTGCGCACTTGTCGGCATCAGCTTCATTCGTACGAGCAACGTCCGCCGTATTCTCGCCAAAGGGCCGGTGTCCGAGGATGAAGTGACAGATTTCGTGGCCGATCATGAACGCGAAAGCCTGGTAAACCTCGCTGATGTCGTTTGCTACGTTGATATACTTTGCCCTATCAGGCCGCTTCGCTGCCTTAGCATAGTCGAGGAAATCAAAGTACAGGCTAGTGTCGGTGAGCGACGAGCGGTTGCGGGATCGTTCAGCGGCGACCATTGACCAACTAAAGATGTATTTGGACAAATCGTCGTATTCGCGAACCCAATTCACGGCTGAGACCAAGTCATAGAGCGCCCGGATAAGGGCGGTGGTGATTTCGATCTCGCCGTCTGCAATATTTGCCTTTGCCAATAGTGCATCGTTGACTTGTACTCGTATCCTCAAATTCTTAACCCGATGCTTCTGCTCCTCAGACATGCCGCTTCGTAGGATCGGGAGAATCTGCCTGTTGGCCCAGTAGCGGCCGATGTTTTGCCAGCGTTGGTCATATGCTCCGAGCACGAACCTTGCGGCGGCAAGCTCGTCTCCATTGAGTGGATCTCCCCAGGACTTAGTTAATCTGGTCTGCGCCAGTAAATCTAACGCCCTGCGTATATCCGCTGGCTGTGGAATCATGCTAATAGCCCCAGAATCAGCGATGTCGGCAGCAGTTACTTGCTGCGCCATTGCTCCCGCGGCCTGGAACGGGCTTGCGTACAATTGGTAATCGTCATCGTGCCAGCGAGTAACCAAGGCCAGCAGGCGAGTTAGCAGTTGACGGTCAATTAAGGCGTATCGTTTCTGCACCGAACGCAAAACGTCGCTGCGTAAACTCTCGCCAACCGGGAGGTCACGCTGGATTTTCGCCACCTCGTTACGATAATACGCAGCAAGTTCAAGTACCTGCTGGTGAATTTCCTCTTCATCGTCCGTTAGCGCAAGTGCGTTGACCTGAGCGCGTGGCTTTGGGGTAACGCTCACGTTGTGTAGGAGCATCATTATGCGTTCCGCTTCCACGATGCGACCGCTTGCAATTAGAAGGTCGGCCATACCACTGTAGGTGGACTTTAGGTGCTCGTCGTATTCGCGCAGGATCGGGGCGTTTGGATCCGATACTTGGCTTCGCTGCAACTCCAGGCGTTGGAGTCCCAGTTTGTAAAACAAGCGTGCGATTGCGGTTCGCGGTGATGGCTTATCGTTCTCTTGCCAATAAGCAAGTGTGCTGGCTAGGTTGGTAGCGGCGAATGATAGGTCAGGTCGCGCCGCGAAGAACTTGAACCGATGCAGCAGTATTTGGCCTTGTTCACCCAAATTAGCATAGAAGCCGATGCGGCTGTCATCCCAATCTGTTAGCTCCTGCAAGTTGCGGGCTATACCCTGCACCAGCCCCTCGGCTATTGCGTATTGAGCTGCGGCCTTTGACATCTGCGTAGGTTGCTCTTGGTAGAGCTGAGCCAAGGCAAGATGTGAACGCAGCCTAGCGCGATCCAGCGCCACACTAGGCTGCGGAATTGCGTCTCGGATCGCCAGTGCCTCAAGATATTTACTTTCTGCCAAGGGGTAGTTCCGTAACCTGAGCTGTACGAAGCCTTCCGCTTGGAGTACTTCAGCGACCGGCAACGACTTGGCACCTTCAACCGTTATCCGTGCCACTCGCACCTTCTCGTAAAGGGCAATAGCTTCGTCATATTGATGCAGATTGCTCACCAATATGTCGGCTAGGCGTATGCGATACACATCCAGCGGCTCTGTACTGAAATGACGTTCACGTAGCTGTAGCGCCTGACGGAAATAGTCCGCGGCCCTGGCGTCCAGACTTAGGCTGGCATACAGGCTGCCCAGATCGTCCAGGATGGCTGCCGTGGCGCGGTGATCCGGTGGCTTGGCTGAACGCGCAGCGTCGAGCGCCTTGACCGAATAGGCAACGCACTGGTCAATCTCACCGATAACCTGGTGCAGACGCGCAATGGTGCGTAAGCTGGAAGCATCAGTCATATGCCCCAGCTGCGGCAAAAGAGCCAAAGCCTCGCGGCTAGATCGCTGTTCGCCTGCCAAGTCACCAAGATTGCTTTGCGCAGCACCCAGCGATATCAGAGTGGAGTACAACTGCGAGCGTTGGGCATCGCCATGTAACCTGTATATCTCAACGGCCTGCCGGAACGTAGTAACACTGGCCTCAAAATCGCCAAGCGACCAGCCCTCAATCAACGCCTTGTCGCGTAAGGCGCCAGCCATAGCAAGGTCGTTCGGGCCGAAAAGTTCGCGACGGATTGAGATAGCCTCGTCGGATTGTGCGATTGCTAGTTGAGCATCTCTGCGGCTGTTTGAAGAGTCAACGTTGTGGAAACCGGACAGCCACTGAAGCAGGCGCGCCATCTGCGCTGTATGCCCGACGTTGGCCGCGCGCGCGTCGACCAGGGCTTTATCTAGCACCCTCTTCGCATCAACGAAATTGCGTTGCCCGATGAGATTGCCGGCTTCGACAAAAGCCTGATCGATGTTTGCTTCCGTTTCTACAGCCTGTGCGCAGACCTGTGGTGTCATATGCGAAGCCAGACACAATACAAGCATGGAAGTCATGCGCATTACTGCTCCCTCAATTCAGCTGGCAGTTTCATCCCCCGAAGCGCAACGCCCCGTCTTGTGAGTGGAGGCGGAAGGCTAGAGAGAACTAACAACGAATGGATTCAACACCGCGCAACACGTCTACCAATTGTGCACAATTTGCGCTAATGATTCACTCACACCTTGGCGAGTCAATTTCAGAAATGGTCTTTGTAATAACTGCACGGCAATCGCTGCACCGTCTGCAATCTATCAGATTTCGGCCTTCCAATCAGATTGGTTTGGACGACTAAAAAGGGCGACTTCCGGTAGTTACGTTCAAACTCATTCCCGATAAAGTCGATTATCGTGAGTAACTTATGAGCACCATGACTGGAGTTCGGCCTGAGCAGTCATTTGCAACCAAGGCTATCAACGTCTGCAATACATAGGTCAACAGCC
This sequence comes from Azonexus caeni, assembly GCF_048146105.1. Classification (NCBI taxonomy): domain Bacteria; kingdom Pseudomonadati; phylum Pseudomonadota; class Betaproteobacteria; order Rhodocyclales; family Azonexaceae; genus Azonexus; species Azonexus caeni. Next base: position 47,531 of record NZ_JBKJAD010000018.1, on the reverse strand, counting down.
GAACGTAAGGCAAAGGTCTTGGATGATCGCTTCGCACTTCACCCTATAGCCCGACCAAAAGTTGACGCTCAGCTTTCGGATGAAATGCCCAGTGGGTACAATCGGCCAAATTCAGCCGCTCACCAATGGCTGCCTCGCCTACCCTTTGGCGCTGACGACGGCCGAGGTCTAGCACGGGAGACTATTGGGGTGGCAGGTGATCAACTGGACAGTGATGCATCGACCGATTGCGCCGGGAGAGCGGTCGAGCCCAATCGTGCGCAGATAATTACTCTGACCGGAAATCAGGCACATAGGGAGCACGATGGCAAGAATTCGCAAGGTTGAAATCCGCAATTTCCGCTCGATTCGTTCATTGGACTGGTGCCCCACCGAAGGCGTCAATTGCCTAATAGGACCAGGTGACAGTGGGAAGTCCACTATCCTGGATGCTCTCGACCTCTGCTTGGGGGCTCGTCGCAACCTCGTGGTCACTGATACAGATTTCTTCGGGCTGGACGTCACTCAGGATATTTGCATCTCATTGACATTGGGAGCCCTGTCCGATTCCCTCAAGAACATCGATACCTATGGTGAGTTCCTCCGGGGATTTGATAGGACGACGGGCACTGTTGAGGACGAGCCACGCAAGGGACTGGAGACCGTCTTGACCCTAAGGTTGACCATCAAAGCCGACCTTGAGCCCGCCTGGGCGCTCCACTCGGACCGGATGGCAACGGTGGAGCCACCCCGCGGCCTTGTCTGGAAGGACAGGATGACTTTGACCCCTGCTCGCTTGGGGAATCAGCCGAACTCCAACCTCTCATGGTCCAGAGGGTCAGTGCTGAACCGACTGTCCGACGAGCGTGCTGACATTGGATCAGAACTCGCACGTGCGGCACGGGAGGCCCGTGCAGGATTCGGCACGAAGGCCGCGTCACAACTCGCCGGCACGCTCAAAACGGTCACGGACACAGCCCATAACCTTGGCGTTCCCGTCGGCACCTCGGCAACAGCATTGCTAGACGCGCACTCGGTGTCGTTTGGCGACGGCGCAATCTCCTTGCACAACGAGAGTGGGATTCCACTGCGAAGTCTCGGAACGGGCTCTTCTCGATTGTTGATTGCTGGTCTGCACCGTGCGGCCGCAGAAGCCGCCAGCATAGTACTGGTCGACGAAATCGAGTTCGGCCTTGAGCCACACCGGCTGACCAGACTGCTCAATTCGCTGGGCTCCAAAGAGAAGGTGCCGCCCCTGCAGGTGTTCATGACGACGCACTCCCCGGTTGTCCTGCGTGAGCTTTCAGGAGCTCAACTCTTCGTCATGCGCGTCGCAGCCGGAACCCATAGCGCCCTGCAAGTGGGCTGCGGAGATGACGTGCAGAGCACCATTCGCTCCTACCCCGAAGCGTTCCTTGCGCGTACGGTTATTGTTTGCGAGGGAGCTAGCGAAGTCGGCCTTATTCGAGGCTTGGATGATTTCTGGACCGCGCAGGGGTATGCCTCTCTTCAAGCGGCGGGTGTGGCGTACGTCGACACCGGAGGTGGCGATGCTGACCGCTGCTTCTACCGTGCGGAAGCGTTTCAGAGGTTGGGTTATCGCGTCGCCGCCGTGCAGGATAACGACAAGACGCCCACCCCGGCGATTGTTGCCAAGTTCGTCAATGCAGGAGGCTATTTGGTCGCCTGGCGGGATGGACGTGCACTTGAAGACGAGCTCTTCATGAGCATGCCCGCGGCGGCAGTGTCGGCACTGATTGAACGAGCCCTCCAACTCACTGAGGACGGTTTAGTAGATCAGCACATCAAGACCAAGTCCTCAGGCAGGGCGAGCCTCGCGACCGTATTGCAGGACGGGAAGGATGCGGGCTTCTCCGCAGCAGCGCGAATGCTCTTGGGCGAATCTTCTCGCATTCGGAAGGCAGGCTGGTTCAAGTCCATCGGCAAGATGGAAGGTGTCGCTCGCGATGTTATCGGCGCCAACCTCGACGCAAGCGATGCTGGCTTCAGGGAAGTAGTACGGAATCTGTTCGGTTGGGCCCATGCCTGAACTCGACCTGTTCTCGGTCCAACGGGGCACTGTGACCGCACCTGCAGGTTGCGGCAAGACGCAACTCATTGCCGACACGCTGAAGCTTCATACAGACGTCAAGCCGGTATTGGTGCTCACGCACACCAATGCCGGGAAAGGCGCCCTCGAAGCTCGACTGGCGCGAGCGGCAGTGCCAAAGAGTGCTTACCGAGTCTCAACAATCGACAGTTGGGCCATTCGGATGATTTCAAAGTTCCCCGCCCGGAGCGGTCACAACCCGGTCATCCTTCGGCTGGAGAATCCCGGCACAGACTATGCGGCCATTCGAGATGCGGCCTGGAGGCTGCTGGGCCAAGGTGATGTCAGTGACGCGCTGCGCGCGACCTATAGCCGCCTTGTCGTCGACGAGTACCAAGACTGCACCGTGCCCCAACACAATATCATTGGTTGGGCGGCTGATGTCCTCCCGACCTGCGTCCTCGGGGACCCCCTTCAAGCCATCTTCGGATTTCGCGAGCCCACAGTGAATTGGGATTCGGATGTTCACAGGCTGTTCCCCCGGATTGGTGCTCTAGAAACTCCCTGGCGGTGGCGAAACGCAGGTGCAGAGGGGCTGGGTCAATGGCTTATTAATGCACGAGCACCTTTGCTTGCAGGCGAGCCCATTGACCTTCGAGGCGCTCCGCCGGAGGTCACGTGGATTCAAGTCGCCGCAGACCCCACGGTGGCTCACGTGCAACGCATGAGGGCTGCGCAGACCAAGGCTCCCGGAGCCCACGGGACAGTGCTTGTCATCGGAGATAGCACTAACCCAAGGGGGCAACAGCAGATTGCCTCCCAGACTCCTGGGGCTACGACGGTCGAAGCCGTGGACCTTCGTGACCTGACCGCATTCGGCAGGTCCTTCGACCCAGGAAGGTCCGGTTCGCTCGTTGCTTTGGTCAACTTTTCCGCAGAGTTGATGGCGAACCTTGGCGCCGCGGAGTTGCTCCGCCGCGTGGAGTCACTGACGAAGGGTACTGCCCGAAAGAATGCGACAGCTGCAGAGTCTGCCGCCCTCGCTTTTCTCGCGGCACCGTCGTTTGGGACTGCCCTGGAAGCGCTCGAAGCCTTCGAAGACGCACCAGACGTGCGTGTGTACCGCCCGGAGGTTCTTCACGTCTGCAAGGCTGCCATGCGAGCCGCTGCGACTGGAGAGTGCGCATTCTACGAGGCCGTGGTCCAGGCGCGTGAGCGAAATCGCCACCTTGGCAGGCCAACCACCAGGCGAGCGGTTGGCAGCACCCTGCTGCTCAAAGGGCTGGAATCTGACGTTGTTGTTGTTCTCAATCCGTCGGCAATGGATGCCCGCCACCTCTACGTTGCGCTAACTCGCGGCGCAAAGGGTCTCGTGATTTGCTCCGAAACTCCTATCCTGACTCCTGCTCGCTGAACTTGACTCCACCGCCCGAGGCAACAAATGGCAGAACTAATTGACGTACCTCCAAGCGTGGTCTCAAATCTCCTCCTCGGGGCCTGCCCCGAAAGAGCGCCGGAGTTCGAAGTCTTCTGGGAGCGGTTCGAACCTCGATTTGCTTTGAAGCAGGACGACGCCGGCCTAGCCATCAGTGCACGTGGAAACAAGGTCTCCTGGATGCACAAGACCTTCGCCCATGACTGGGTCGTTACCTTTGCAGGCTTCAAGGCGTTGGTTGCATATGGCCCTCACGTCTTGTTCGGGGAAGCGTGCAGCGGCGAGATTTCGGCACAGGCGCTAGGTGATGACGAGGGTTTGGGCGCAGCCGAGACGGAACTCGATGCACTGCTCTACTTCGCGAAGCAGATTCAGTTGGTCAGCGACCTCGCATCGCTGGATTGGCCACCCGAGGTTCCTCGGCCTGGCACGAGTCGCGAAGCGCTAGCCACCATTGAAGACAAGGTCTGCTTTGACATAGCCTGCTTGGCTGCTGCAGCCACCTTCCTGCATGAATTTCGGCACGTGCAGTTCGCGGCCGAGGGGAATGCTCCAACAGTACCGGCTGACGAGGAGCAAGCCTGCGACGACTTCAGTCGAACGATGCTCCTTGAGATGGTAGACGCCTATGCTTCTTCAGCGGGGGAGGTCACCGACCGAGTAGCCAGCAAGCGTGTCATCGGCCTAGCTTCCGCAGCCCTGAGCATCGCTCAAGCCGAGTCTCAATGTATAGCAAGTGCTGTTCAGGACACACATCCGCCGACTCGAGAGCGCTTTGTGCGTCTCGTCTTGAAGGCTGATGTTGCGGACAACGCGACGTGCTGGTCTTACACCGCTTGCTTGCTAATCGCCCTGCTGCGCCACGGCGCTAGATTGCCTCAGCAAGTCCAGTTCGCTTCTCCAAAGCACCTTTGTCAGCAACTTGTTGCGCTCCTATAGGTGCTAGCTTCGAGCCAGCGATTCCAGCAACGAAAACCGCCATAGGTCTCGAAGAGACTGATTGCTGTCTGCTGGCAATGGCATACCCAATGGCCGGTCCACTTCGAAACCTGCTGGATAGTCGATTCCCGGTTCTCGGCCAAAACGGCCGTTGGCCTATCGGTCGGTGACAGGCAGCAATCTCGCGCTGATCTGCCGTTCAGCGTCTGATGACGTCGAACGGCAGCTTCTTCATCAGGTGAATACGTGCTCCCGACCCATAGGGCGCATTCATTATCTGCCAAAGCAGACATTCAACCTCTGCTTCCACCTAACGAAGCCACGCAGAGCCGCCTCAGGTGGCAATTTGTTAGCCATTTGCATTCTTCTCAAGCAATTGGAGCAAGCCGTGGACATCGCCAAGCACCCACAAGTCAGCGACCTTCTCACCATCGAACGAAAAGAGTGCAGTTCCCTGCCACTCAACAGGTTTTCCAGTAGGTTGATAACCAAAGAACTCGCCCCGATGGATGCCAGAAAAGCGCATACGTGCGAATGCCTTCGAACCCTCGATCACGAGGTCAAGTATGTCGCAGCGATAACTCGCCAAGGCGGAGTGGACAAAATCGACATATGACCCAAACCCCTCGTGGCCGACCTTCGTTTGACCGAGCGAACCACGAAAAGTGAAGCCATCACAAAGCAAAACAGGAATTTTTGACTTGTCGTGTCGGTTCCAGATGTCGCTGTAAAAGCTTTCTACGACTGAACGAATATGTGATGGCGTCATCGGAGTGTCTAAACAGTTGCTGGTTAGGGTATGGGTGCATCATACGGTGCCCTCGTAATCTGGGCTGATATGACTGCTATTTGTCGTGGAAGCGAAGGCCTCCTTCTGGCCGAATGCTGTCAGCGCCTGCTGGTCAGAATATGATTCATCCACGAACAGGCGATGATTTCCGGGGGGTACTCCGCCACAAGTTTGGTTTTTTGCTCAAACGACAGGTCGACCGCAAGCGACTGCTTTTCCCCCGAAAAGTCCTTTCGACCGCAAGCGGTTGTGCCCGATCGGTGTTCGGGGTCCCCCTGAGAGGCGCTGAGCAACGCAGGCGGTCCGGGGGGGGTCGGCTGGCGTTGTCTGAGCCGCGCAGCGGCGAGTTTAGCCAGCCGCCCGGACCGTCGAGTAGCGCAAGGGACCGGGCGCAGCCCGGCGCCGACCTGGGGGTGGCTTTTTCTTTGGCTACTTTCTTTTTTCCACAAAAAAGAAAGTACGCCCGCGCGTCAGGCGCGGAAACCGGCGCCTCAAAAACCAAAGACACCCACCAGTACCCCCCCCAAGAAAATCCAATGCCCCAAAAAAACAAAACCCGGCCTGCCATCAGCAGACCGGGTCCAGAATTCCAGGCCGCAAGGCCGTCAACTCAAACGCAGGCCCCGTCGTCGGTGACGCCCTCGGCCGCCGTCTTCTTCGGCTTGACGAACTGTTCGCGCGAGACGCCCAGCCACATGACCAGCGGGCTGGCGACCAGCACCGACGAGTAGATGCCGAAGCAGATGCCGATGGTCAGCGCCAGCGAGAAGTAGTACAGCGTTTCGCCGCCGAAGATCAGCATCGACAGCACCATGACCTGCGTCGAGCCGTGCGTGATGATCGTCCGGGAAATCGTGCTGGTGATGGCGTGGTCGAGTACCTGCGGCGTGCTCATGCCGCGGACCTTCTTGAAGGTTTCGCGGACGCGGTCGAAGACGACCACCGATTCGTTGACCGAGTAGCCGAGCACGGCCAGTACCGCCGCCAGCACCGACAGCGAGAACTCCCACTGGAAGGCGGCGAAGAAGCCGAGGATGATCACCACGTCGTGCAGGTTGGCGATGATGGCCGAGACCGAGAAGCGCCATTCGAAGCGGAAGGCCAGGTAGAGCATGATGCCGGTGATCACCACGAGCAGCGCCATGGCGCCGTTCTCGGCGAGTTCGCGGCCGACTTGCGGGCCGACGAATTCGACACGGCGCAGTTCGGCGCCCGGGGCATCGGCGGAGAGCGCCTGCATGACGCGTTCGCCCTGCTGCGCGCTGTTTTCGGCACCGCGTAGCGGCAGGCGGATCATGACGTCCTGCGAGGAGCCGAAGTTCTGCACCGAGTAATCGGTGAAGCCGGTCCGGCTGAGCGCGCCGCGAATCTTCTCGAGGTCGGCGCTTTGCTGGTAATTGACCTCGATCAGCGTGCCGCCGGTGAACTCCACCGACAGGTGCAGGCCTTTGGTGGCAAGGAAGAAGACGGCGGCCAGGAAGGTGATCAGCGAGATGACGTTGAACACCAGCGCATGGCGCATGAAGGGGATGTCTTTTTTGATACGGAAGAATTCCATCGCCGTGTTTCCTTATTGCTTGCCGTTGGCCGGGGCTTGGCTGCCCGGTTTCCAGATGGCGCCGATGGCGATCCGGGTGAGTTTCTTCTGACGGCCGTAGATCAGGTTGATCATGGCGCGCGAGACGACGACGGCGGAGAAGATCGAGGTCAGGATGCCCAGGCAGTGCACCACGGCGAAGCCGCGCACCGGGCCGGAGCCGAAGATTAGCAGCGCCAGGCCGGCGATCAGCGTGGTGATGTTGGAGTCGAGAATGGTGCCGAAGGCGCGTTCGTAACCTTCCGAGAGCGCCGCCTGCGGCGGCATGCCGTTGCGCAGTTCCTCGCGGATGCGTTCGTTGATCAGCACGTTGGCGTCGATCGCCATGCCCAGCGTCAGCGCGATGGCGGCGATGCCGGGCAGGGTCAGCGTCGCCTGCAGCAGCGAGAGCAGGGCGACCAGCAGCAGCAGGTTGGCGGCCAGCGCGATCACCGAGACCAGGCCGACGACCTGGTAGTAGAGGATCATGAAGACGGCGATCGCCAGGAAGCCCCACATCGTCGACTGGAAGCCGCGCTTGATGTTCTCGGCGCCGAGCGACGGGCCGATGGTGCGTTCCTCGACGATATCCATCGGCGCCGCCAGCGAGCCGGCGCGCAGCAGCAGGGCGACGTCGTTGGCTTCGCTGGTGGTCATGCGACCGGAAATCTGCACCCGGCCACCGCCGATTTCGGTACGGATGACCGGCGCGGTGACCACTTCGCCCTTGCCCTTCTCGATGAGCAGGATGGCCATGCGCTTGCCGACGTTGTCGCGCGTCACGTCCTTGAAGATGCGGGCGCCGGCGGCGTCGAGCGTCAGGTGTACGGCCGGTTCCTGGGTCTGGCCGTCGAAGCCGGGCTGGGCGTCGGTCAGGCGGTCGCCGGTGAGGACGACCTGTTTCTTGACCAGCAGCGGCGAGCCGCCGCGCTCGGTATAGAGCTCGGTGCCGAACGGCGGGTTGCCGGCGAGACCGGCTTCCAGCGCGCCCGTGCTGTCGTCGACCATGCGGATTTCCAGGGTCGCCGTGCGACCGAGGATGTCCTTGGCCTTGGCCGTGTCCTGCACGCCCGGCAACTGGACGACGATGCGGTCGGCGCCCTGCTGCTGGATCACCGGTTCGGCGACGCCGAGTTCGTTGATCCGGTTGTGCAGCGTGTTGATGTTCTGCTTGATCGCGAATTCGGCGATCTTCTTCTGCGCTTCCGGCTTCAGCGTTGCCAGCAGGCGCAGGTCGTCGCCCTGGCCGGCTTCGGCCAGCGCCAGGTCGTCGGCGTTGCTGGTCAGCACCTTGCCGGCGGCGGCGCGGGTTTCGGCGTCGCGGAACTTGATGACGATGCGCTCGCCGTCGCGGTTGATGCCGGCGTGGCGGATGTTCTTGTCGCGCAGCAGGCTGCGCAGATCGGCGGCGGTCGAATCGAGGCGCTTGGTGACGGCGCCCGGCATGTCGACCTGGAGCAGGAAGTGCACACCGCCGCGCAGGTCGAGGCCGAGGTACATCGGCAGCGCGTGCAGCGAGGTCAGCCATTGCGGCGAGGCGCTCAGCAGGTTGAGCGCGACGACGTATTGTGGATCGGTGGCGTCCGGGTTGAAAGCGCGCTCGATGGCGTCCTTGGCCTTCAACTGGGTGTCGGTGTCCTTGAAGCGGACCTTGACGCCGACCGAATCGAGCTGGATGCCGTCGTTGGCAATGCCGGCGGTACGCAGGGCGTCTTCGACGCGGGTCTGGGTGGCGGCGTCGATCTTGAGCGTGACCTTGGCGCTGGAGACCTGGACGGCCGGCGATTCACCGAAGAAATTGGGCAGGGTGTAGATGAAGCCGAAGACCAGCGCGATGGCGACGGTGACGTACTTCCAGAGGGGGTAGCGGTTCATGGCGGCTTTGCAGCGAGAAGGGCGGCCGCGGCCGCCCTTCGGGATGGATTACAGCGACTTCAGCGTGCCCTTGGGCAGGACGATGCCGATGGCCGGCTTCTGGACGACGACTTCGGTGTCCTTGGCGATCTCGACGGTGACGTAGTTGTCGTCGACCTTGGTGACGCGGCCGACGATGCCGCCGCCGGTGACCACTTCGTCGCCCTTCTGCAGCGCGGCGAGCAGCGCCTTGTGCTCCTTGGACTTCTTCATCTGCGGGCGGATCATCAGGAACCACAGCACGACGAACATCAGGATCATCGGCAACAGTTGCATGAAGCCCCCGGTCGGGTCGGCGGCGGCGCCGGCAGTCTGGGCGTGGGCAAGGCTAATCATGGGTTTACTCCGGGAATCGTGAAAATCGGAACGGGGGATTCTAACACTGGCCGGACGATCGGTCGCGGGCGAAGCCGCTTGACCATTCGTCCAGTTTTTCCGCTTCGATGGCGGCGCGCATCTCGGCCATGATGGTCTGGTAGAAATGCAGGTTGTGGATGGTGTTCAGCATGCCGCCGAGGATTTCGCCGTTGCGGAAGAGGTGGTGCAGGTAGCTGCGCGTGAAGTTGCTGCAGGTATAGCAGGTGCACGACGGGTCGAGCGGGCCGGTGTCGGCGCGGTAGCGGGCGTTCTTGATCTTGACGTCGCCGAAGCGGGTAAACAGGTGGCCGTTGCGCGCGTTGCGCGTCGGCATCACGCAGTCGAACATGTCGATGCCGTTCTTCACCCCGTTGACCAGGTCTTCCGGCGTGCCGACGCCCATCAGGTAGCGTGGCTTGTGCACCGGCAGGCGCGGCGCAGTGTGGGCGAGGACGCGCGCCATGTCGTCCTTGGGCTCGCCGACCGAGAGGCCGCCGATGGCCATGCCGTCGAAGCCGATCTCGCACAGGCCGGCGATCGATTCGTCGCGCAGGTCTTCGTACATGCCGCCCTGGACGATGCCGAACAGGGCGTTGCTGTTTTCCAGTCTGTCGTGTTCGTCGCGCGAGCGCTTGGCCCAGCGCATCGACATGCGCATCGATTTGGCTGCTTCGTCGTGGCTGGCCGGGTAGGGCGTGCATTCGTCGAAGATCATGACGATGTCGGAATTCAACACCTTCTGGATCTGCATCGAGATTTCCGGCGACAGGAAGAGCTTTGCGCCGTCGTGCGGCGAGCTGAACTTGACGCCTTCCTCGCTGATCTTGCGCAGCGCCCCGAGCGAGAACACCTGGAAGCCGCCGGAGTCGGTCAGGATCGGCTTCTGCCAGTTCATGAAATCGTGCAGGCCGTGGTGCGCGCCGATCACCTCCAGGCCGGGACGCAGCCAGAGGTGGAAGGTGTTGCCCAGGCAGATCTGCGCGCCGATCTCGTCGAGCGCCAGCGGCGTCATCGCCTTGACCGTGCCGTAGGTGCCGACCGGCATGAAGACGGGCGTCTGGACGACGCCGTGGGCCAGCGTCAGGGTGCCGCGGCGGGCGCCGCCGTCGGTTTTCAGGAGTTCGAATTGCATGCGCGGATGGTCTCGTCGGGGGCGTAGGGCAGGTCGCGGCCAAGGAAGGCCGTGCCCGGGATCGGGTTGAAGCTGACCGGAGAGTCGTCAGTGAAGCCGAGTTCGGCGTAGAGCTGGCGGGCGGCGGTGAATTCGGGCAGGACGTCGAGGCAGACGCGCCGATAGCCGGCGGCGCCGGCCAGCGTCAGCGCCCGTTCGACCAGGCGGCGGCCGAGGCCGGTGCCGCGGGCGGCCGGTCGGACATAGACGCGCTTGAGTTCGCAACGCTCGGTGTCAACCCGGCGCCAGGCGGCGCAACCGACCACCGCACCGGCCTGCCAGGCGAGCAGCAGGCCGCCGTCGGGGGCCGCATACTTGCCTGGCAGGCTGGCGAATTCGGCGGCGTGGCCCTGGTAGTCGAGGCTGACGCTGGGACTGGCGACGTACTCGCGAAAGATTGCCAGCACCGCCTCACTGTCCTCCGGAAAGCTGGCGGCGCGGATGTCCTCGGCCGCGGTCATGGCTGGGCGCGTTCGAGCAGCATGGCGTCGCCGTAGCTGAAGAAGCGGTAGCGTTCGGCGACGGCGTGGGCGTAGGCGGCGCGGATCGCCTCGTAGCCGGCGAAGGCCGAGACGAGCATCATCAGCGTCGATTTCGGCAGGTGGAAATTGGTGATCAGGCGGTCGACCGCCTTGAAGCGGTAGCCGGGGGTGATGAAGATGTCGGTTTCGCCGCTGCCGGCGTTGACGACGCCGTCGTCGGTGGCGGCCGATTCGAGCGTGCGCAGGCTGGTCGTGCCGACGGCGATGACCCGGCCGCCGGCGGTGCGGGTGGCGGCGATGGCGGCGGCGGTGGCCGCCGGCACCTCGTAGCGTTCGCTGTGCATGCGGTGGTCGGCGATCTTGTCGACGCGCACCGGCCGGTAGGTACCGGCACCGACGTGCAGGGTGACGAAGGCGGTATTGACGCCCTGAGCGCGCAGCGTTTCCAGCATCGCCTCGTCGAAATGCAGGCCGGCGGTCGGTGCCGCGACGGCGCCGGGTTCGCGGGCATAGACCGTCTGGTAGCGGGTTTCGTCGGCGCCCTCGGCGGGATGCTCGATGTAAGGCGGCAGCGGCAGCGCGCCGTACTGTTCGGCGACGGCCCAGAAATCGTCGCGGTCGACCAGTTCGATGGCGAACAGGTCGCCGTCCTTGCCGGCCCGGCCGGTCATGCGCACGCTGAAGGCGTCGGCCAGGCGCAGCCGGCAGCCCGGTTTGGGTGCCTTGCTGGCGCGGATCTGGCACAGCGCGTGCGTCGCATCGACGATGCGTTCGAGCATGATCTCGACCTGGCCGCCGGTGTCCTTGAGGCCGAAGAAGCGCGCCTTGATCACCTTGGTGTCGTTGAACACCAGCAGGTCGCCGGCAGCGAGCAGGCCAGGCAGGTCGGCGAAGCGGCGGTCGACGTGAGCTGCCCCGGCGACGTGCAGCAGGCGGCTGCCGGTGCGCTCGGGCGCCGGGTGCTGGGCGATCAGTTCGGGGGGGAGGGGGAAGTCGAAGTCGTCGACAGTCAGGGACATGACACCAACACGGCAGGCAAACAAAAACGGCTTTCCCAATGGAAAGCCGAACTTTCATCACTACCCCGTTCCGGCATCGTGCACAGGCGGGGCGTTTCTGGATCACGCGGTACTATAGCAGAGGCTGTCCCGGCGAGGAATTTTGCCGGCGCTTGACCGGTTGTAATCTATAATCTACAAACATGTTTGAACTGCATGACTATCAGGCGCCAGACGGCAGCGTTCCCTTCAAGGACTGGCTTGCCGGATTGGCAGATCGCATTGCGAAGGCCAGGATCGCCGCTCGGGTGCAGCGTGTGGCCGCCGGCAACTTCGGTGACCACAAGCCGCTGACGGATGGCGTCTGGGAGTTGCGCATCGATCAAGGGCCGGGCTATCGCGTTTATTACGCGTTGTCCGGCAAGCAGCTTGTATTGCTGCTGGTCGGGGGCGACAAGCGCCGCCAGCAGGCAGACATAACAACCGCAGTGGATTACTGGAAAGACTGGCAACAGAGGAACAAAAAATGAAGCAAGCAAGCCGCCCGCACGACGAAAGCATGGTGCAACTGCTCAGGGATGATCCCGCATTTGCCGATGAATACCTTGCCGCCAGCCTGGAAGATATCGACCAGCCGGGAGGTCGTGAAGCCTTGTTGATGGCGCTGCGCCAGGTTGCCGAAGCGCAAGGCATGGCGCAGGTGGCGGAACGTGCCGGCATCCAGCGGGAAAGCCTGTACAAGGCACTCAGTCCCAAAGGAAACCCCACTTTGAAAACCCTCCTCGCCGTGCTCGGCGCCGCCGGCCTCAAGCTGTCTGTTGCACGCGATCACGCCGCTGCCTGATGGGACGCATCACACAAAATGTTCAATCCCCCGCACCCCGGCGAAACCCTGCGCGATGATGTTTTACCTGCTCTGGGGCTTACGGTTACCGATGCGGCTGCACAACTGGGCGTCAGCCGTGCCGTCCTTTCCCGGGTGCTGAATGGCCGCACAGCAATTTCCCCGACCATGGCGTTGCGCATCGAAGGCTGGCTGGGCATCGAAAACGGCGGCAGCGCCGATGCCTGGCTCGCGCAGCAAACCGCATACGACCTTTGGCAAGCGCGCCAAGCTGGGGCGCCGACCGTTATCAAGGCAATCATTCAACGCAGTGCCTGACCGAGCAAGCTGTCCCCCGGGCCCGCGAACCGAAAAACGGGATTTCAAAACGGGATTTCTTTACCCGCCGGGGCTACAGGGAAAAATCTGAAGCCAGAAAAGCAAAAAGGCCAATTCCGGAGAATTGGCCTAAGCGCTTGATTCTGAATCTTGGTGCCCCGAGCCAGACTCGAACTGGCACACCTTTCGGCGGCGGATTTTGAATCCGCTGCGTCTACCGATTCCGCCATCGGGGCGAATGGAGCGCGGATTATCCCTGAATCACTTCTTCGGTTCAAGCACTTCCGGGCAGGGGAAGGCTCGGGCCAGCGCGCCGGCGACCAGGGTGGCGGTGCCCATCGTGGTGTCGGGCGGCACGCGTTCGACATGGATGACGACGGCCCGCACCAGGCGCAGCGACAGGTCGGGGTCGTCCTTGGGCAGGCAGAAGGCGTTGATGCGCAGGCCGACCTTGTCGGCGAGGTGGTCGCCGACCGAATAGCCGTCGGCGAAACCGGCGACGTAGGAAATGCAGCGGCCGCTACGCAGCGCGACGTAGGGGTCGCTGCTCTTGTCGCCGGCGTAGAGGCGTTCCGCTGTCCGGCAGTCTTCGAGCAGCTCGCGGGCGTTGTAGGCGTGGGCGTGGCCGGCGCCGAGAAGGGCAAGGAGCAGGAGGAGGCGGGTCATGGGGTCTCGAACCAGGAAAGTTTGTCGTGCAGGCCGACGACGCTGCCGACGACGATCAGCGCCGGCGGCTTGATGCCGGATTCTACGATGCATTGCGGCAGTTGCCCGAGCGTAGAGAGTAGCGTGCGCTGGTCGGGCAGCGTGCCGCGGCGGACGATGGCGGCCGGGGTGTCGGCGGGCAGGCCGTGGGCGATCATCTGGCGGCAGATTTCCGGGGCGCCGCCGACGCCCATGTAGAAGACGACGGTCTGGCCGGGGCGGGCGAGCGCCGGCCAGTCGAGGTCTATCGTGTGGTCCTTCAGGTGGCCGGTGACGAAGGTCACCGACTGGGCGTGTTCGCGGTGGGTCAGCGGGAAGCCGGCGTAGGCGGCGCAGCCGGCGGCGGCGGTGACGCCGGGGACGACCTCGAAGGGAATGCCGGCGGCGTGCAGGATTTCCAGTTCTTCGCCGCCGCGGCCGAAGATGAAGGGGTCGCCGCCTTTCAGGCGGACCACCGCCAGACCTTCACGGGCCAGATCGACCAGCAGGCGGTTGATTTCCTCCTGCTTCAGCGTGTGTTTCGCCGCCTTCTTGCCAACATAGACCTGACGGGCGGTGGCCGGGAACAGCGCGCGCACGCCCTCGCCGACCAGGTGGTCGTAGACGATGGCGTCGGCGCTGCCGATCAGGCGCGCCGCCTTGAGCGTCAGCAGGTCGGGATCGCCGGGGCCGGCGCCGACCAGCCAGACCTTGCCGGTCACTGGCGGCACTCGGCGATGCGCCGCTCGATGTGAGCAAGCGCTTCCTCGACCTGGTCGATCAGGATCAGGCAGAGGTCGCCGGCCTGCAGCCTGGCGAGCGCGGTGTCGATGGCGAGGAATTCGCCGGTGATCGCTTCGACATGGCGGACCCGTTGCGACTTGGCCAGACCTTCGCGCAACAATCCGATCACCTCGCCGTCGGCGCGGCCGCGCTGGCAGGCATCCTGATAGAGGACGACTTCGTCGAAGGCTTCGCCAAGGATTTCGGTCTGCTGGCGGATGTCTTCGTCGCGCCGGTCACCGGCGCCGCTGATGACGACCAGACGCTTGTTGGCCGGCATCGCCTCGACGGCGCCGACCAGCGCCAGCATGGCGTCCGGGTTGTGGCCGTAGTCGGCGATCAGGGTGGCGCCCCGGTAGTCGAAAACGTTGAAGCGGCCGGGGGCGGTCGCCGCGTCGCTGACGAAACCGGCCAACGCCTGTTCGATGGTGTTCCAGTCGTAGCCGAGCGCCCAGGCGGTGGCGACAGCGGCCATCACGTTCTCGATCTGGAAGCCGATCGTGCCGTTGCGCGTCAGCGGTACGCGCGACAGCGGGATGCGGTACTTGCGCCGGCCCTCGCCGCAGACGATCTCTTCTTTCTCGACATAGAGCACGCGCTTGCCCTGGGCGCGATGCGCGGCGAGCACCGGGTTGGTCGGATCGACGGCGAAGAAGCTGACCTGGCCCGGGCAGTGTGGCGCCATCGCCGCCACCACCGGGTCGGCGGCGTTGAGCACGGCGGTGCCGGTGGGCGCGACGTTCTGGACGATGACGCGCTTGATCACCGCCAGGTCATGCACGGTGGTGATGTAGTTCAGACCGAGGTGGTCGCCGAGGCCGAGGTTGGTGACCACGGCGACGTCGCACATGTCGAAGCCGAGCCCCTCGCGCAGCAGGCCGCCGCGCGCCGTTTCCAGCACTGCCGCGTCGACGTCCGGGTGGGCGAGGACGTTGCGCGCGCTGCGCGGGCCGGAGCAGTCGCCGTCGTCGATGCGCCGGTTCTCGACGTAGATGCCGTCAGTGCTGGTCATGCCGACGCGCAGGCCGTTGGCTTCGAAGATGCGGCCGATCAGGCGGCTGGTCGTCGTCTTGCCGTTGGTGCCGGTGACCGCGACGACCGGGATGCGGCCGTTGTCGGGCTTACCGTCGGGGCTGTCGGGATACATCATGCCGACGATTGCCTCGCCGACCGGCCGGCCCTTGCCGAACGACGGATCGAGGTGCATGCGCAGGCCGGGCGCGGCATTGACTTCGACGATGCCGCCGCCCTGCTCTTCGAGCGGCTTCAGCATGGTGTCGCAGACAACGTCGATGCCGGCGATGTCGAGGCCGACCGTCTGCGCGGCGGCAACGGCGGCGGCGGCGAGTTCCGGATGCACGTCGTCGGTGACGTCGGTAGCGCTGCCGCCGGTGGACAGGTTGGCGTTGTTGCGCAGGACGACGCGGACGCCGCGCTCGGGGATCGAATCGGCGGTATAGCCCTGCTCGGCGAGGCGGGCCAGCGCGATTTCGTCGAAGCGGATCTTGGTCAGCGAGGTGGCGTGGCCGTCGGAGCGGCGCGGGTCGCTATTGACGATGTCGACCAGCTCGCGCACCGTGTGCGTGCCGTCGCCGACGACCAGCGGCGGGTCGCGCCGGGCGGCGGCGATCAGCTTGTCGCCGATGACCAGCAGGCGCCAGTCGTGGCCGGGCAGGTACTTCTCGACCATGATGTCGTCGAAGAAACCGACGGCGACCCGGTAGGCGTGGCGTACCTGGTCCTCGCTCGTCAGGTTGACCGAGATGCCCTTGCCCTGATTGCCGTCCTGCGGCTTGACGACGACCGGCAGGCCGATCTCCAGCGCGGCCTGCCAGGCGTCGTCCTCGTCGTCGACCGGACGGCCGGTCGGCACGGCGACGCCGGCGGCGTGCAGCAACTGCTTGGTCAGTTCCTTGTCCTGTGCGATGGCTTCGGCGATGGCGCTGGTGTGGATGGTTTCCGCGGCCTGGATGCGCTTCTGCTTGCTGCCCCAGCCGAACTGGACCAGGCTACCCTGGGTCAGGCGGCGGCAGGGAATGCCGCGGGCGACGGCGGCGGCGACGATGGCGCCGGTCGATGGGCCGAGGCGGATGTCCTCGTCGAGGTCGCGCAATTCCTTGAGTGTCGCGTCGAGATCGAAGGGCGTGTCGTCGAGCGCGGCGCGGCAGAGCTGCTCGGCGCGTTCGAAGGCGAGCCGGCCGACGTCTTCCTCGGTATATTCGACAACGACCTGGTAAACCCCGTCGTCGATGGTCTTCGCGGTGCGGCTGAAAGTGACCGGGCAACCGGCCTGCGCCTGCAGGCCGAGGGCGGCGAATTCGAGGGCGTGGGCGATCGAGACGGTGTCGAGGTGATCGGTCGGGATCAGTTCGCCGAGTTCCGGGAAGCGGGCGCGCAGGCGGGTTTCGAAGCCGGGCAGGTCGGCGATGGCGCGCTCGGCGCCGTCGCAGGTGACGATCGCCTGGATGGCGGTGTGGCGGCTCCACAGGTTGGGGCCGCGCAGGGCACGGATGCGGGAAACGTCCATGGTGGTCTTTGTCTTGGCGTTAGTTACGGCTGGCGCCGGTGGCCGACTTGCGGGCGCGGCGGGGCAGCAGGGCGAAGGGGTCGGCCAGTTCGAGGCCGTAGGTGCGGATGCCGGTGACGATGACGTCCTGGGTCAGCCCCAGCGCCCAGCCGGCGGCGACGGCGGCGAGCACGTTGGCGATGGTTTCCGGGCGCTTGACCTTGCCGATCGCCGGCACGTCGCCGAGGCGGCAGAGGCGGATCTCGTCCTGGCCGGTGCCGAGGTAGATCCGGCTTTCGCTGACATAGACGCCGCGCTTGCCGGCCTGCAGGTGGGCGTCGAGCACCGGGCTGTCGGGATCGGCGGCGAACAGGATGACCTCGCCGTCGCACAGTTCGGCGAAATCGGCGGCCTGCGGGTCGCAGGCGTTGAGCACGGCGTAGCCGGACTTGAGGACGACGTCGACCTGCGTGCGGTAGGTCGAGCGCCAGGTCGTGTAGTACTCGCCGCCGGTCGGCTGGATGTCCCAGCGCGAGAGGTCTTCGGCGTCGGGCTGGACGTTGGTGACGACGCCGACCGAACAGCGGTCGTAGGCCAGGCCTTCGCCGAGGATCACCCTGCCGCCGTTTTCGATCACCGCTGCCTCGACGGCGCGGTTGAGCAGCAGGCGGCGGCCGCCGGTCCAGTTGGCGGCGTCGCTTTTCTGCACCTGACGGCGGCCGAGGTAGAGGCCGTCGCTGCAGGCCAGACCGACCTGCTTGCCGGAGAGGTGGAGCATGTGGGCGATCAGGCGGGCGACCGGCGTCTTGCCGCGCGAGCCGGAAACGCCGACCACCGGGATGCGGCCGCTTGCGCCAGCGGCGAACAGGTTGTCGACGATCGCCTGGCCGACCGGGCGCGGCTTGCCGATGCCCGGCTTGATGTGCATCAGCAGGCTGGGGCCGGCATTAACCTCGACGATGGCGCCGCCTTGCGCGGCGAGCGGCTTCGAGACGTCCTGGCAGACCAGGTCGATGCCGGCGATGTCGAGGCCGACGACGCGGGCGGCCAGCGCGGCGACGGCGGCGGTGTCGGGATGGACGTCGTCGGTACAGTCGAAGGCGTGGTTGGCGTTGCGCTGGATCAGTACCTCGCGGCCGGCAGCCGGCACGCTGTCGCCGGAGAGGCCCTGGCGTTCGAGTTCGATTTTCGCCGCGGTATCGATCTTGATGATCGACAGCGGATGCAGTTCGCTGTCGCCGCGCCGCGGGTCGGTGTTGATCTGGGTGTCGATCAGTTGCTGGACGGTCGACTGGCCGTCGCCGCTGACCGTGATCAGGTCGCTGCGGTTGGCGGCGACCAGCTTGCCACCGACGATCAGCAGGCGGTGTTCGATGCCCTGGATCGAGCGCTCGACGAGGACGCCGGAGCCTTCCTCGGCCGCGATCGGGTAGGCCTTGCGCACGGCTTCGGCGTTGACCAGGTCGATGAACACGCCGCGCCCGTGGTTGCCGTCGGTCGGCTTGACGACGACCGGGTAGCCGATGTCTTCGGCCGCGTCGACGGCATCGTCGGCGCTGTCGACCTCGCGGCCTTCGGGGACGGGCACGCCGACCGAGGAGATCAGCTCCTTGGTCAGGTCCTTGTCGCGCGAGATGGTCTCGGCGATGGCGCTGGTGGCGTCGGTTTCGGCGGTCCAGATGCGGCGCATCGCGGCGCCGTAGCCGAGCTGCACCAGGTTGCCGTCGTCGAGCAGGCGGATGTGCGGGATCTTGCGCGCTTCGGCGGCATTGACGATGGCGGCGGTCGACGGGCCGAGGTACTTGCGGTCGACCTTGCGGCGCAGCGCCTTGATCGCCGCTTCGAGGTCGAAGGCTTCGTCGTTGATCGCGGCGAGCAGTAGTTCGCGGCCGGTTTCCAGCGCCAGGCGGGTGCATTCGCCGTGGAAGTCGCTGACCACCAGCTTGTACACGCCGCGCGTGGTGGTTTCGCGGGTGCGCCCGAAACCGTCGGGCAGGCCGGCCAGGCTCATCAGTTCGAGCGTGACGTGCTCGAGGATGTGGCCGGCCCAGGTGCCTTCCTGCAGGCGGCGCAGGAAGCCGCCGCGCTCGTCGTAGTTGCAGCGGTGCTCGACGAGGTTGGGCAGCCAGGCGGCAAGCCGCTCGTAGAGACCGGGGATCTTGTTCGAGGGGAGGTCTTCCAGCTCGCCGATATCGATCCAGGTTTCCCGGCAGGGAGGATAGGTCCAGATGCTGGGGCCGCGCAGGGAGAAGCTCTCCCGGAAAATGATGTCTTGTTTTTTCATGCTTTGGGCTGGGTTGGTCGCCGGCGGGGGAAAGTCACGATTTGTCTCTGACGGGATTATTAACGTTTTTTTCCGGCAGCGGCTGACTGTCGGCAAAAACTGTCACTGCCGGGCACGCGGCGTTACATCGCCGCCACTAGAGGAAGCGGTCGAGCAGCTTGCGGCTGTGCCGGTCGAGCCGGCCGAGGTCGCGCACCAGGTACTGGATGCCGTTGCTGTCGGCGATCAGCAGCCGGGTTGCCGACAGGCGCCGGATGTCCTCTTCGCCCTTGAGCACCAGCGCGGTGTCGCCACGGTCGGTGCGGACCTGCCAGGTGCTCGGGCAGGCGAAGCTGGAAACCGACAGCAACTGGGCGATCTCGGGCACGAATTCGCGGCTGGCGAGTTCTTCCTCGACCAGCTCGCGGGTCGTTGCCGGCAGGTCGGCGAGGCGGTCGGCCCAGCCGATTTCGTGGCCTTCGGCGCTGAGGATGGAAATGCCGTCGTCGGGGGCGCCGATCGGAAAGGCGCGCACCGGGGTGACGCCGTCGTGGCGCTCGCCGCTGGCGGCGTGGAAGACCAGACGACCGTAGGCGTCGCGGGTCAGCGTGAAATTTGCCTGGTTCATCGCGTTTTCCTCAGACGGTGGCGGTTTTCGGCAGTGCCGGGGCGGCCGGTTCGGGCGCCTCGGTGTCGACGTTGCGCGCCTGCGCCATATACAGCTTGTGGTAGTGGCCTTCGGCGTCCATCAGCGCGTCGTGGTTGCCGACCTCGACGATGCGGCCGCGATCCATGACAACCAGGCGGTCGGCCTTCCTGAGCGTGCTCAGGCGGTGGGCGATGGCGATCGTGGTGCGGCCCTTGACCAGATTGTCGAGCGCCTTCTGGATTTCCTTCTCGGTCTCGGTATCGACCGCGGAAGTTGCCTCGTCGAGGATCAGGATCTTCGGGTCGATGAGCAGGGCGCGGGCGATCGAGATGCGCTGCCGCTCGCCGCCGGACAGGCCCTGGCCGCGCTCGCCGACCAGCGAGTCGTAGCCGTGCGGCAGGCGCAGGATGAATTCGTGGGCGTGGGCGGCGCGGGCGGCGGCGACGATTTCGGCGCGCGTCGCGTCGGGCTTGCCGTAGGCGATGTTGTCGGCGATCGTGCCGAAGAACAGGAAGGGCTCCTGCAAGACCAGGCCGATGTGGCTGCGGAATTCGGCGACCGGCACCGAGCGCACATCGACGCCGTCGATCAGCATCTGGCCCTCGGTGACGTCGTAGAAGCGGCAGATCAGGTTGACCAGCGTCGACTTGCCGGAACCGGAATGACCGACCAGTCCGATCATCTCGCCCGGTTCGATGACCAGGTCGACATCCTTGGTGACGGCGCGGGTGCCGTAGCGGAAGCAGGCCTGCTTGAGTTCGATGCGGCCGGTGACGTTTTGCAGATGTACCGGGTTGGTCGGTTCCGGCACGCTCGAGACGTGGTCGAGGATGTCGAAGATGCGCTTGGTGCTCGAGGCGGCGCGCTGCGTTGCCGAGACGATGCGGCTCATCGAGTCGAGGCGGGTGTAGAAGCGGCCGATGTAGGCGAGGAAGGCGGTCAGCGTGCCGACCGTCGAATCGCCGTGGGCGATCTGCCAGATGCCGAAGACCCAGACGACGAGCAGGCCGACCTCGGTGAGCAGCGTCACCGTCGGGGTGAACAGCGACCAGGTGCGGTTGAGCTTGTCGTTCATCTGCAGATTGTGCTCGTTGGCGGCACGGAAGCGTTCGCCCTCACGCTTTTCCTGGGCGAAGGCCTTGACCACGCGGATGCCGGGGATGGTATCGGCGAGCACGTTGGTGACTTCGGCCCAGACGCGGTCGATCTTCTCGAAACCGGTGCGCAGCTTCTCGCGCACGAAGTGGATCAGCCAGCCGATGACCGGCAAGGGGAGCAGCGTGACCAGCGCCAGCCAGGGATTGATCGAGAACAGGATGACGGAAGTCATCGTGATCATCAGCACGTCGGTGGCGAAATTGAGCAGGTCGAGCGAGAGGAAGATGTTGATGCGGTCGGTCTCGTTGCCGATGCGCGCCATCAGGTCGCCGGTGCGCTTGCCGCCGAAATATTCGAGCGACAGTCCCAGCAGGTGGTCGTAGGTCTGGGTGCGCAGGTCGCGGCCCATGCGTTCGGAGACCAGCGACAGGATGTAGGTGCGAATCCAGCCCAGGCCCCAGGCCAGCACGGCGGCGCCGAGCAGGCCGCCGAGGTACATGGCGACCAGGTTCCAGTCGATCGGCTGGCCGTTCTGGAACGGGATCAGCACCTTGTCCATCAGCGGCATCGTCAGGTAGGGCGGCACCAGTTGCGCCGCGGTCGAGGCCAGGGTCAGCGCGAAGCCGAGGAAGAGCTGCCAGCGGTAGGGGCGGGCGAAGCGCCAGAGGCGGAACAAGGTCCAGGTCGACGGGGCGACCGTGGTTTCGCGGTTGCAGATCGGGCATTCCTCGGCGCCCGGCGGCAGCGGCGTCTTGCACTTCGGGCAGCTTTCGGCTTCCGGCCGCTGCGGCGGCTGGCCGCTGACCAGGCTGTCGCGCAGCAGGTCGAATTCGTCGATCAGGCGCAGCGCCGCCAGGTTGTTGGCCAGCGTGTAGCGCCAGCAGGCGAGGCGGCCGCTGGCATCGAGCAGTTCGAGCGTGCCGACGCCGGCGTGGTCGTGATGGTCGAGGCGCAGGCCGGCGCCGAGCGGCCATTCGCGGTACTGGCCAGTGTCATCGATGGCGATCAGGCGGTGCTCGGTGACGGCGATCAGGCCGGCGGCAAAGTGCAGGCGGGCGTCGAGGTCGGTTTCCAGCCAGGCGGCCAGGGTTTCGCCAGCGGCAAGACGGAACGCGGCGGGGCCGCTCCAGCGGGCGGGAAGGCTTGCCGGATGGTCGGCTGCCGACGCTTGGGATTGCTGCATCAAGGTCTCGTGAGGTCGGAGTGCTGCTATAACGTGGTCAGGAGCGGACGGTTGACCGCCGCTGCCGTAAAATCCCGGTTTTTCTGCGGATTCGGGCGACGTGTCGAAAATCGTCATCTTCAACAAGCCTTACGGCGTACTCAGCCAGTTTACGCCGGAAGGCCGCTGGCGGGGGCTGGTCGACTACATTCCGTTGAAAGGTGTGTATGTTGCCGGTCGCCTCGATGCCGATAGCGAGGGCCTGTTGCTGCTCACCGACGACGGCCGCCTGCAGGCGCGCATCGCCGACCCGCGCCACAAGCTGGTCAAGACCTACTGGGCGCAGGTCGAGGGCGAGCCGGGCGAGGCCGATCTCGACCGCCTGCGCGCCGGCATCCGGCTCTCCGACTTCACCGCGCAGCCGGCGCAGGTGCGCCGCATCGACGAACCGCCCGGCCTCTGGCCGCGCGATCCGCCGATCCGCTACCGGGCGGCGATTCCGACCAGCTGGCTGGAAATTCGCATCGCCGAGGGCAAGAACCGGCAGGTGCGGCGGATGGGCGCGGCGATCGGTTATCCTGTGCTGCGCCTGGTGCGGGCGGCGATCGGCCGGTTGACGGTGGATGGCCTCGGCCTCGGCGAATGGCGCCAGCGCGAGGCGACGATAGATGATTTGCGAGGTTGAAGCATGAAGAAATTCGGATGGGCCGCGCTCTGCGGCTGGTGGCTGGCGGGCGTGGCCGGATTGGCGGCGGCCGGCGAGGCGATGCCGGTGATCGAATTGAGCGCCGGCATGCACCGCATCGAGGCCGAAGTGGCGGCCGAGGACCGCCACCGCCAGACTGGGCTGATGCTGCGCGAGGCGATGCCGGCGCAACGCGGCATGCTTTTCGTCTTCCCGCAGGAAAACACCCACTGCATGTGGATGCGCAATACGCTGATCCCGCTCTCGGTCGCCTTCATCGACCGTGAAGGCTACATCATCAACATCGAGGAGATGGCGCCGAAGACCGAGGATAACCACTGCGCCAAGCTGCCGGCGCGTTACGCGCTGGAAATGAACCAGGGCTGGTTCGCCAAACGCGGCATCGCCCGCGGCGCCCGCCTGCGCGGTCTCGAACGCGCGCCGACGCCACGCTGATGCCGCCCCGGCTCGATTGGGGCAGCCGTCTGCCGGCGGCGCAATCGCTGCGCGGCTGGCTGGTCGAGGCGCATTCGCTGACTGCGCGCTGTCGGCGCCATTGCAGCGAATTCCGCGTCCGGGTCGTCGCCCAGGGCTGGCGGCTGGCGCTGGCCGACGAAACCGCGAACGCGCGCCGGCCGGTGCGCGAGGTGCTGCTGGAATGCGACGGCGTGCCGGTGATTTTCGCCGAAAGTGTGCTGTCGACCGGGCGTTGCGGTCGTCTCGGGCGCTGGTTTGCCCGCCTGGGCAGCCGTTCGCTCGGCTCGCTGCTGTTTACCCATCCCGGCTTCGGGCGCGGCGATATCGAATTCGTCCGCCTGCGCCAGCGCGATGCCTTGCATCGCCGGGTCTGTCAGGTGCTTGGCCGGCCGCTGCCGCCGCTCTGGGCGCGTCGTTCGCGCCATCATCTCGATGGCGGCAGCGTGCTGGTGAGCGAGGTCTTCCTGCCGACGATCCTCGACCTCGCCTGAAATTGCCGATTACTTGTCGTCGCGCTCGGCGGCCGGCGGTTGCGGGCGCAGGCTGATGCGGCGCTGCATGAAGCCGGGCAGGTTCATCGGGTGCGCCTGTCGGCTCAGCGCGAAGCTGAGGAATATCTTGCACCAGATGGTCGAGCCGGCGATGGCGATCCAGCTGTCGTAGGCCAGTTCGCCGGCCAGCACGCCGCCGATCACGGCGAGCGCGACGCTGCCGGCGACCAGGTTGATCACCGCTTCGTAGGGCGCATATTTCTCGGGGTTGGCCGGTGATTCGCCGTGCTTCAGGGCGACTTCGGAAAAATCCTTGTTGATGGCGATGCGCCAGGCGCGCCGCAGCCAGATGAAGGCCATCGGGAAGAGCGCCAGGAACAGGATCCAGGTCATTGCGATATGGACGTTGAAAGCCATGTTGCACCTCGGTACAGCCGCGGACGCCGGGGCGGCCGCGCAATAAAAAACCCCGTGGAAACGACCGACGGGGTTCGGAATCCCGTCCGGGGGCACCGGACGGGAGCTTACCTCAATCGCGCTTAGTGCGCGCCATCCACAGCCTTGGCGCCACGCGGGATGCGGACGTTTTCGACCATGTGCTGGATGTGCTCCGGCGGTTCCTTGGTTACCTTGTCGACCAGGAAGGCGACGACGAAGTTGACCAGCGCACCGATCGCACCGAAGGCTTCCGGCGTGATGCCGAAGAAGCTGTTGGCGCCGCCGATCATATCGACGAAGTCGGTACCCTTGATGAAGAAGATACCCTTGTGCGCGAACACGTAGAACAGGGTGACGAAGAGGCCAGCCAGCATGCCGGCGATGGCGCCTTCCTTGTTCATCTTCTTCGAGAAGATACCCATCATGATCGCCGGGAACAGCGACGAGGCGGCGATACCGAAGGCCAGGGCAACCGTGCCGGCAGCGAAGCCCGGCGGGTTGAGGCCGAGGTAACCGGCGATGACGATGGCGACCGCCATCGAGATCTTGCCGGCGCGCAGTTCAGCCTGTTCGGAAATGTTCGGCATGAACACGCCCTTCACCAGGTCATGCGACACGGCGGCGGAGATCGCCATCAGCAGACCGGCAGCGGTCGACAGAGCGGCAGCCAGACCACCGGCAGCAACCAGGGCGATAACCCAGTTCGGCAGCAGCGCGATTTCCGGATTGGCCAGCACGATGATGTCGGCGTTGACCGTCAGCTCGTTGCCCTTCCAGCCAGCAGCTTCGGCCTTGGCCTTGGCATCGGCGCTCTTCGTCTTGTCGTTGTAGTACTGGATGCGACCGTCGCCGTTCTTGTCTTCGAACTTCAGCAGGCCGGTCTTTTCCCAGCGCTTCATCCATTCCGGACGCTGTTCGTAGACCAGCGAGGCTTCGGTGGCGAACACGTCAGCGTTGGCCTTGACCGCGTCGGCATTGACGACCATCGAGCCATCGGCAGCGGTCTGCAGGCCGACCGCGGTGTTGACGGTGCCGTGCAGGTTGAGCTTGGCCATCGCGCCGACCGCCGGGGCGGTGGTGTACAGGATCGCGATGAAGACCAGCGCCCAGCCGGCCGACGAACGGGCGTCGGAAACCTTGGCCACGGTGAAGAAGCGCATGATGACGTGCGGCAGACCGGCGGTACCGATCATCAGCGACATCGTGTACACGAACATGTTCAGCGTGCTGCCCGGAACCGAGGTCGTGTATTGACCGAAGCCGAGGTCGGTAACGACCTGGTCGAGCTTCTGCAGCAGCGAGATGTCGGTGCCGGAGATGTTGGAGCCCAGGCCCAGTTGCGGGATCGGGTTGCCGGTCAGCTGCAGCGAGATGAACATGGCGGGGACGGTGTAGGCCAGGATCAGCACGATGTACTGGGCGACCTGGGTGTAGGTGATGCCCTTCATGCCGCCGAACACGGCGTAGGCGAAGACGATGCCCATACCGATGTAGATGCCGGTGTCGCTGGAAACGCCAAGGAAGCGCGAGAAGGCGACGCCAACGCCGGTCATCTGACCGATGATGTAGGTGATCGACGCGGTGAGCAGACAGATCACGGCCACCGTCGAGGCGGTCTGCGAGTAGAAGCGGTCACCGATGAACTGCGGCACGGTGAACTTGCCGAACTTCCGGAGGTACGGGGCGAGCAGCATCGCCAGCAGAACGTAGCCGCCGGTCCAGCCCATCAGGAACAGGCCGCCGCCGTAACCCATGTTGGCGATCAGGCCGGCCATCGAGATGAACGAGGCTGCGGACATCCAGTCGGCGGCGGTTGCCATGCCGTTGGTGATCGGGTGGACGCTGCCGCCGGCAGCGTAGAACTCGGACGTGCTACCGGCACGTGCCCAGATCGCGATCCCGATGTACAGCGCAAACGACGCGCCGACCACCAGGTAAGTCATAGTTTGCAGATCCATGCTGGCTCCTTAATCTTCGTGCACGTCGAACTTGCGGTCGAGGTTGCCCATTGCCTTGGCGTAATAAAAGATCAGGGCAATGAAGATGTAGATCGAACCCTGGTGGGCAAAGAAGAAGCCCAGCGGGTAACCCCCGAGTTTGATGCCGTTCAGCGCGTCGGCAAAAAGGATGCCCGCACCGAATGAACACACGAACCAGATCGCCAGGATTTTCCCCAGCAGTCCGAGTGTGGCTGACCAGTAGGCCTTGCCTTGATCGTCCATTATTTGTCTCCTCCATAAAATGTGATGGGCGGGCTGCACTGAAATGCAACATCGCCACGAGACACAGTCTGGGTTTGTAAACTTACAGTTCCCTGACAGTTTTTTTCGATTAGGTGAAACCGTTATGGGTTTTGCGATCGAGCAAAGAAAAGGCCCCCGCCGGGGCGGGGGCCTTGCAGGTGGCCGGCAGAGCGCCGGCCAGGGGTGTTGTTCTTGTTTTGTTTAGTGACCGCTGGCGCCGGCGGCACCGATGCC
The DNA here is from genome assembly GCF_048146105.1 of Azonexus caeni. Taxonomy (NCBI): domain Bacteria; kingdom Pseudomonadati; phylum Pseudomonadota; class Betaproteobacteria; order Rhodocyclales; family Azonexaceae; genus Azonexus; species Azonexus caeni. The sequence continues at coordinate 20,965 of NZ_JBKJAD010000018.1, read as the reverse complement.
GGTTTCCGAGCGGACTTCCTGGTCCAGGTAGGCTTCGCGTTCCTTCGCGGCCTGGGCGCTGTTGTCGAGGATCGAGAACAGCCAGATGCCGACGAAACCGATGGTCATCGAGAACAGGGCCGGCGAGGTGTAGGGGAACCAGGCAGAACCCTTCGGATTGCCCAGCGTGGCTTCCCAGATCGACGGCGAGACCACGGTCAGCGCAACCGACGAGATCAGGCCGAGGAAGCCGCCGATCACCGCACCCTTGGTCGTGCAGTTCTTCCACAGCACCGACATGAACAGCACCGGGAAGTTGGCCGAGGCAGCGATGGCGAAGGCCAGCGAAACCATGAAGGCGATGTTCTGCTTCTCGAAGGCGATACCCAGCACGACGGCGATGATGCCGAGGACGATCGTGGTGATCCGGGAAACGCGCAGTTCGGCGGCCGAATCAGCCTTGCCTTCCTTGAACACGGTGGCGTACAGGTCGTGCGACACGGCCGAGGCGCCGGACAGCGTCAGACCGGCAACGACGGCGAGGATGGTGGCGAAGGCAACCGCGGAGATGAAGCCGAGGAAGATGTTGCCGCCGACCGCGTTGGCCAGGTGGATGGCCGCCATGTTGCCGCCGCCGAGCAGGGCGCCCTTGGCGTCCAGGAACTCCGGGTTGGTCAGCACGAAGGTGATGGCGCCGAAGCCGATGATGAAGGTCAGGATGTAGAAGTAGCCGATCCAGGTGGTCGCCCAGAAGACGGACTTGCGGGCTTCCTTGGCATCCGGCACGGTGAAGAAGCGCATCAGGATGTGCGGCAGGCCGGCGGTACCGAACATCAGTGCCATGCCGAAGGAGATCGCCGAGATCGGGTCCTTGACGAAGTTGCCCGGGCCCATGATCGACAGACCCTTGGCCGCGGCAGCGGCGGCGACGCCTTCCGCGGTGGCGGCGGGATCGGTCTTCAGGGCTTCGGCCAGCAGGCCCTTGGCGGCCAGTTCGGTCTTGATCTTCACCGCTTCGGCGAACATCGCTTCCGGGCTGAAACCGAAGTGCAGCAGCACCATGAAGGCCATGAACGAGGCGCCGCAGAGCAGCAGGATCGCCTTGATGATCTGCACCCAGGTGGTGGCGGTCATGCCGCCGAACAGCACGTACACCATCATCAGCGCGCCGACGATGACCACTGCCATCCAGTATTCCAGGCCGAACAGCAGCTTGATCAGCTGGCCGGCACCGACCATCTGGGCGATCAGGTAGAAGGCGACGACGACCAGCGTGCCGGTGGCGGCGAAGGCGCGGATCGGGGTCTGCTGGAAGCGGTAGGCGGCGACGTCGGCGAAGGTGAACTTGCCGAGGTTGCGTAGGCGTTCCGCCATCAGGAAGGTGATGATCGGCCAGCCGACGAGGAAGCCGATCGAGAAGATCAGGCCGTCGTAGCCGTTGGCCATGACCGCGGCGGAAATACCGAGGAAGGAGGCTGCCGACATGTAGTCGCCGGCGATCGCCAGGCCGTTCTGGAAGCCGGTGATGCCACCGCCGGCGGTGTAGAAGTCGGCCGCCGACTTGGTCTTGGCCGCTGCCCACTTGGTGATCCACAAGGTGAAGGCGACGAAGATGGCGAACATCGCGATGGCGGTCCAGTTGGTCGCCTGCTTCTCGGCCTGGCCGAGGTCGGCGCCGGCCGCGAAGGCAGTGCCGGCGACGGCGGCCAGGGCGAGCGCGCCGAGGAGTTGTTTGTGCAGCTTAACCATTGTTGGCCTCCTTGACGATTTCAGCCTTCAGCTGGTCAAACTCGCCGTTGGCGCGACGCACGTAGATGCCGGTGATGACGATGGTGAACAGGATGACGCCGACGCCGATGGGGATGCCGATCGTCGACACGCCGGTGCCCAGCGGCTTGGCCAGGAATTCCTTGTCGAACGCGATCAGCGCGATATAGCCGTAATAAACGACCAGCATGAGCAGGGTCATGACCCAGCCGTAGGTGTTGCGAACCGACTTCAGTTGCTCGTATTTGGGATTTGCCCGGATCCGGGCATACACGTCTTGCGACATGATCGACCTCCTCGTTTTGTTGTGGCGGTTACGGGATATGTAACGATTTAAATGATCGGCCCATCACCTTACAGAAGACTTAATGAAGTCAACTTCTGAAAAAACCGCAGTCGGGACGCCTCGGACGCTATCTCAGCGGTAGTTCGACACGCACCGTCAGGCCGCCGCCCGGCGTGTCGTCGAGGGCGATCTGGCCATCGTGCTGGCGGACGATTTCGCGCGCGATCGCCAGCCCCAGCCCGCTGCCGGGGATCGTCGTGGCGAGCCGGCAGAAAGCTTCGAAGACGCGCTCGCGTTCGCCGAGCGGGATGCCCGGCCCGTTGTCGGCGACGATCAGGCGCGCGGATTCCTGATCGTGGGTGACGCTGATGTCGATCCGGCCAGCGGCCGGGGTGTAGCGGATGGCGTTGTCGATCAGGTTGGAGAGCAGGACGCGCAGGGCTTCCGGTTCCCCGGTCAGCGCGGTCGGCATCTGCTCGGCGAGGCCGAGGTCGATGTCCTTGGCGGCGGCCAGGATGTCGCATTCGATGATCACGGTCTTCGCCAGTTCGAGCAGGTCGACCGTGGCGATCGTCCGCTTGCCGGCGAATTGCGGATCGAAGCGCGCCAGGTTGAGCAACTGGCTGACCAGATGCGCCGCCCGGTCGACGCCGCTGCGCAGGTTCTTCAAGGCTTCCTGGCGCACCAGCGGGTCGCCTTCGCCGCTGACCACCTGGGCATTGAGCTGCAGCGCGGTGAGCGGCGTGCGCAGCTCGTGCGCGGCATCGGCGATGAAGCGCTGGCGGGCGAGAAAGGCCTGATCGAGGCGCTGGAACATGTCGTTCAGCGCATCGACGATGACCAGCATCTCGTCGGGGTACTGTTCGCGCGGGATCGGCGACAGGAAACCGGGGGCGCGTTCGCGGATTTCCTGGCGCAACTGGCGCAGCGGCTGAAAAGCCTGGGCGGCGGCGATGGCGATGAAACTGCCCATGATGATGACGAGCACCGAGAACGGGACAATCAGCGAACTGCCGAATTCGCGGAACCACAAGGCGTGCGAATCGCTCGGATTGGCCACCTGGACAAAGGTGCCGCGATCCTCGATGACGACGGCGTGCCACTCCTGTTCCTGCCAGGTGAAAGTGCTGAAGCCGGCGTTCTGGCGTGGCAGCGGCTGGTCAGGGCGGGAAGCGAACAGCAGCTTGCCGTCCTTGTCCCACACCTGGCTGATGACGCTCTGTTGCCGGTTGGAAAGATCGTAGATTTCCGGGTGCATGCCATGGTGGCGCATCACCGCCCAGGCCACCTGTTCCAGCGAAAGGTCACGGCTGCGGCTGAATTCGGTCCAGGTCATCCGGTAGGTCAGCGCGGTGACGAAGGCGGCAGTGATGATCAGCGTCCCGATCTGCCAGGCGAGCAGGCGGGCGAGGACGGAATTCACGCCGGCTCAACCAGCTTGAAGCCGATGCCGCGGATGTTGCGGATCCATTCCTTGCCCAGCTTCTTGCGCAGGCGGTGCAACTGCACCTCGATCGAATTGCTGGCGATTTCCTCGCCCCAGCCGTAGAGGCGTTCCTCGAGCTGGGTGATGCTGAGGACGACGCCGGGAACCTCGATCAGCGCCATCAGCAGACGGAATTCGCGGTCCGAGAGATGGATTTCCTGGTTGGCCAGCTTGACCTGGCGTTTGCGCGGGTCGACACGCAGCGCGCCGAGGCACAGTTCGCTCTGCGGCCAGCCCAGTGTCCTGCGGCGCAGGGCGAAGACCCGGGCGACCAGTTCCTCGAGTTCGAAAGGCTTGACCAGGTAATCGTCGGCGCCGGCGTTGAGGCCGCTGACCCGGTCATCAAGGCCGCCGCGGGCAGTGATGACGAGCACCGGCAGGCGCTTGCTGCGGCTTTCCAGGCGGGCCAGGATGTCGATCCCGTCGACGTGCGGCAGGCCGAGGTCGAGGATCAGCATCCCGTAATCGTGGGACTGGATCGCGCCGACGACATCCTGGCCGTCGCTGACCCAGTCCACGGAAAAATCGTGCTTGCGCAGGCTGGCCAGAATGGCCGAAGCGATCAGCGCGTCATCTTCGGCGAGCAGGATTCTCAAGGGCAATCACTCATCGGAAAACCTCCCCGGCGGTCGCCGCGACGCAGATGGCGGCGCGAGGCATCGGTCGGTGTTGTCAAAGGCAAATGGTCAGCGATATGAGGATCGAAACTGACGATCCAGGCGCGAGGATTCTATCAAGCCGCCAGAGGATCAGCGCGCTCTTGTTGGAAGCACGTCCTCCCGAAACCGAAGCTGTTCGATTGGCCGATACAACTTCTGAGTGCTTATGTAGAGTGGGGGGGGGCCAACGACAACTTCTCGGCCGAAGCGGCCGTTGGGCAGGTGAGCTGATACGGGCTGCAACCAAGCGCTAACCTGCCTTTCGGTTACTGATGGCGTCGAACTGCAGCTTTTCCATCCAGCAAATGCGTACTTCCAACCGCGCGCGCTGAAATTTAACCACTAGCGCGCGGGTATGAGATCGCTTCAGCAAGCTGCTCCCTTCGTTTCTATTTGGACGCTTCCAGAGGCACTGTTAGCAAACGCCCCCTTTTCAGCACGCCAATTCATAGAATAATTCAACCAATTTGGTTGACGTATACAACACTGTTGGTGTATATTGAATTCCGGAATGGTTATGGGTCGCCAATGGGGGGGAGAGTGATGTTGACTGAACTGGGAAAGGTGCTACGCAAACTGCGCATCGATTTAGGAGAGACACTCGTGCAGATGGCAGAACAACTAGATATGTCCGCCACAATGTTGAGCGCGATTGAGACCGGCAAGAAGAAAGTTCCGGCTGGCTTCATCAATCGCCTGACGATGGTTTACCCGAAGCTGACGGGGCAACGTGCCTCCCTGGAATCGCTGGCCAATTTGGCAAATGGCGAAGCCAAGGTCTCATTAGATGACGCATCGACAGAGGATGCCGAATTGGTAACCGAACTGGCGCGGCGCTTCGCTGATTTGTCGAACGAGGAAAAGATGCAACTGCGACAGTTACTAAGACAAAGGGCCACGTCGCATGACGCGAAGTAGCCCTCTGAATCCCGTCAAGCAGCGCGACAGACGACGCACTGCGTGCTGGGAAATGCAGCGCGAACACTGCGTGTGTAGGAGCCGCGAAGTTTACGCTGACTTTTCCAGCCGGGCAATCCCTCGTCTGGAAAGGAGGTGCATTATCTATGGCGAAGCAACTGACCCTGAAGCTCCCGCTACCGCCGGGTACGAAGGAGATATTCCGTCCCTTCATCACCCTGAAAAATGGCCAGCGTCTGTGGGCTTGGCAGTGCGGAAAGAAAGCTTTCCGCCTCGTCGTACCGGCTTAATGCCGGTCTCGGCACCCCGGCAAAGCCGGGGTGTTTTTTTGTATTGGCTTATTGCCCTCAATCTATTCGCAGCGCAGAATCGGCACCAAAACTGGCGGTTAGAGTGTCGTAGAAAGGCATAGCATGCTCCCTTTCCCAATTGGCAACCTGGAAATAGGCGCCGAGCGCCACGAAGGTTCTTACAGTGAAGTGTGGCGCGGCACACTGCTTCTCCATAGTAGCAACACGCCGATCCCCGTTTATTTCAAAATGCTTCCGCTGAGAGAATTCTGGGTGGAAACGGCATGCTTGCGCTTTGCCACAGCGGCAGGACTACCGGTTGGTGAATGCTATTGGGGTCACATTACCCGCAGCAACCTTTCAGCAAGCAAAGCATGGGAACCAGAAGAAAAGCATCGGATGGTCATTGCCACACGAGTAGTTCGCGGTATGGAATTGTGCAGCATGGAATCCGAGCAAGTTATTAGGGCACTCAGGAAACATCCTGCTCTAGTGAAAATCTGCGTCATTGATGAGTTATTTGCCAATGGTGATCGACATACCGACAATGTCATGATCGACAGTCGCGGCAACCCCACTTTCATTGACTTCGGCCATGCGTTCGGAGGCCCTGGCAATCCATGGGAGGATGTTGTTCCCCGATTCGACAATGTGATGCTCTCCGAACTCATTAGGGGCATGAATCTGCGCCAACGAGGCGTGTTGGGTGGTGAGCTCTCGGAAGCTGTAAATGAAATTAAGGATGCCATGCCAAGTCTGAATGAAGCATTGGTCAACTGCCCTTGGCGCACGGAAATGATGAATTTTGTACAAACCCGCCTTGTTCTTCTGCGAGATTTATTGTCTGTTCGTCTAGAAGACGGACAACAACAGCCGCTTTACCTACCAACTCGCCCTGAGATTCAGCGATGAACGACTGGTTTATTGTCCCGCCACCGCCAGCCATCGTCCCAACGTCCGTAGGGAAAATCGCACCAATTTATTGGACGCCGATTCCTGGTTCAGGTGAGCGAATTTGTATAGCCATAATTTCCTATGATGATGCCGGCCATGCCTTAGGCAATGCCCTGCCACGTCTTCGCTGCTTAGGCGAAATGGGGGACAGCTTTGCTTACTTTGGTGCGCTATTGGTCGACGACTTCAAACAACACATTGGAAAAGGTGGTATCCCAGATACTTGGAAACCCCGTTTGGGGGGTATGAATATCGGCGAATGGCGAATTGCCCACGGAGAAAATTTAGCAGTGAGCACTTCAGCCTATTTTGAGGCGTTCTCAGCCTTGTGGAAATCAAACCCTGATACCGAACCCGAATCGCCACAGCCCTTGGTAGTGCCACGCAACAAGGAACTTAAGCGCTTCATCCAAACTATCAAAATACGGGTCGAATCAGTTAACAAAGACCTAATCCAACTGTTCGAAATGCATTATGGTTTGGCTGATCTTCGTGACCGGGTTAAACCCACAGTAGATTACTTGTCCTCACGCTACGCTGCCTGCTATGCGGTCCTAAACCCAAAATCGAATAATGCTAGGCTATATGCCAATGACAGTCTCTGGCGGTTAGCCCGCGCTAGGGATGCACAACTAATACCTCCGAACATTACAGAAGCTGTCCTCTGGGTGCCCGACCCGGAACTGCCAATGTTTAGCGAAGAAGATATCGCCGCTGCGAATGAGCACGTAGAGGAATTACAAGCAGAAGCAAAACGCGAGGGGATTACGGTAGCTACAGTACATAGCGCTGAGGTCGCAGCCAAGCGACTAATAGCTGCTGAGAGTCTTTAATAAGGACCCATCGAATGGCACCCAAACCGGCGCCGATCTACTTAAAAACCGCGCAGGCCGCTAATTTCAAGGTTGATGCATCAAGGGGGTGTCAATGAAGCCGATTTGGGAAATTGACAATGTTGTGCTTCAGCGGTGGCGGGAGTTCGTAAACTCCAACGCCGATAACGACGTAGTACGGGATCGAAAAAGACGCAATGTCCAACGAATGGGAATCGACCTATCCAAACTCAACCTATGGCGGGTTTTCGTAGGATGCCAAGTTACAACGCAACAAAGATCCGGGCCAAATACAGCGGTAGGTCGCTTCATGAACTCGGACAGCCCAGCCTTAGACTATCAGATCTGCTGTCAAACCCCCTCCGTTATACGTATGCTGGAACGTGAACTGACATCAGCTAGGCTTCGCAGAACACAAACGATTGCAGGCAACCTCGCTCACATTCTTGGTGAACTGGAAAATGGTGAGTGGAAAATTCTCCATGAACACTTGAGCACACTGAACAGCAATACCACGCGACGAAAAGAGCAAAAGGTTGCAACGTACTTGCAATCACACAAATATCCCGGTCTTGGGCCCAAGCAATCGAGGAACTTCATTCAATGGAGCGGCCTGTCCCGCTACGAAATTCCGTTGGACAGTCGCGTTCTCAAGAGACTAAAGGAACTGGGCTGCACCTTCGTTCCCAAAGCTAATGCGTTAAGCGACGAAACGGTTTACAGATTTATTGAGAGTGGCCTTCAGCAGGTCGCAGCCGAACTTGGTATCTATCCATGCATTCTCGACGCCTGCATTTACTCAAGCTTTGAGAATTAATGCAACCCCGGCGGGCCATGCATGATGTTGCGCGATAAAGCTGCTCAGCGAAGGTGCCAGAGAAAGCGATGGCAGCTAGAGTCGGGAGTGAGCATTCTAGGGACTGGAAAGCTAGCATTCCGGTACTTAGAGCCCGATGGTGTCAGCAAACCGACCAACTTCGGCCGTTCGCGCACGCAACTTCCAACGTCCGGCATGGCCGATGTGCGGAAAGCGCCAAGCGATTTTGCAATGAAAAAAGGGAGCTGAACGCTCCCTCTTTTATGAAACCCGTTTTGCGGGTTTTATCCGGAAATACCGCGATCAGCCGGCGAAGTTGGCTTCGACGAAGGCCCAGTTGACCAGGTTGTTGAGGAAGGTTTCGACGAACTTCGGACGCAGGTTGCGGTAGTCGATGTAGTAGGCGTGTTCCCAGACGTCGACGCAGAGCAGGGCCTTGTCGCCGGTGGTCAGCGGGGTGCCGGCGGCGCCCATGTTGACGATCTCGAGCGAACCGTCGGCCTTCTTGACCAGCCAGGTCCAGCCGGAACCGAAGTTGCCGACGGCGGAGGTCTGGAAGGCGTTCTTGAAGGCATCCAGCGAGCCCCACTTGGCGTCGATCGCGGCGGCCAGGGCGCCGCTCGGGGCGCCGCCGCCGTTCGGGGTCATGCAGTTCCAGAAGAAGCTGTGGTTCCAGACCTGGGCGGCGTTGTTGTAGATGCCGCCGGCCGGGGCCTTCTTGACGATCGCTTCGAGGTCGAGGGCTTCGTACTCGGTGCCCTTGATCAGGTTGTTCAGGTTGGTGACGTAGGCCTGGTGGTGCTTGCTGTAGTGGTAGTCGAAGGTCTCGGCCGACATGTGCGGGGCGAGGGCATCCTTGGCGTAGGGCAGAGCGGGCAGTTGGTGTTCCATTGATATTCTCCGTTGTTTGTCAGGGGTGATTCGAAAATTCTAGTCAGCTTCCGGCGGGGCGACAACCTGGTCGACCGTTGCCGCCAGTCCGCCGCGCGCCAGCCGGATCTGCAGCCGGTCGCCGGGACTGACCGCCAGGCTGTCGCGCAGCGGCTTGCCGTCGGCATTGCTGACCAGCGCGTAGCCGCGGGCCAGTACCGCCTGCGGGTCCAGTTGTCTCAGACTGCCGGCGAGGCCATTTAGTTTCATCCGTCGTTCGGCGAATTGCCCGCGGCTGGCCTGTTGCAGCCGGTGGGCGAGGTGCGCCAGGGCTTTTTCGTGCGTATCGGCTTGCGGTCGGCAACCGGCGGCGCGGCGGGCCAGCGTGCTGAGCGCCAGGCGCTGGCGCAGCAGGCTGGCGGCCTGGGCGCGTTGCAGGCGATCGCCCAGGCGGTCTAGTTGCTGGCGTTGGCGGAGCAGGGCCTGCGCCGGGTGGACGAGGCGCGAGCGCAGCCAGTCGAGGCCTTGCTGGTGTTCAGCGAGGCGGCGCTGGCTGACGCGCTGCAGTCGTCGTTGCAGTTCGTCGACGCGGGCCAGCAGTGCGCTGCGTTCCGGGGAGAGCAGTTCGGCGGCGGCGGTCGGCGTCGGGGCGCGGCGGTCGGCGGCGAAGTCGGCGATGGTGAAGTCGGTTTCGTGGCCGACGCCGGTAATGACCGGCAATGGGCAGGCGACGATGGCGCGGGCGACGGCTTCCTCGTTGAAGGCCCAGAGGTCTTCGATGCTGCCGCCGCCGCGGCAGAGGATGACGGCGTCGGCCGTGCTGCGGCCAGCGGCGGCCAGGGCGCTGGCGAGGCGGGCGGCGGCGCCATCGCCCTGAACCGGCGCCGGGTGGATCTCGACGCCGAGGTAGGGGGCGCGCCGGTGCAGCGTGCTCAGCACGTCGCGCAGCGCCGCCGCCTGCAGGCTGGTGACGATGGCCAGGCGGCGCGGGTAGGGCGGCAGCGGGCGTTTGCGTTCGGCGGCGAAGAGGCCTTCATTTTCAAGTTGTGTCTTGAGCCGCAGGAAGCGTTCGTAGAGATCGCCCTGGCCGGCGCGACGCAGCGATTCGACAGTGAGCTGGAACTCGCCGCGCGCCTCGTAGAAGGAGACCAGCGCGCTGGCCTCCACCTTCTGCCCGTTCTCCGGGCGCCAGCCCAGGAGTTGCGCCCGGTTGCGCCAGATCACGCAACGCACCTGGGCATTGCCGTCCTTGAGCGAGAAATAGACGTGGCCGGAGGCGGCGCGGGTCAGGTTGGAAATTTCGCCGCCCACCCAGAGCAGCGGAAAGGCGGACTCCAGACAATCGCGCACTAGACGGTTGAGCGCGCTGACGCTGAGCACGGAGTTATTGACAGGCGGCAGAGGAGAAGGCATGGCGTCATTCTACCGTGGTCAGACTTTTCATGGTAGGCGCTTGACATTTCTGGTGATTTTCAAGTTATTGATTTTGTGCTGTTTTTATTCTATGCCTCGTTTTGTGGCAGGGTAGGCGAAAGCCTTGTTTCTTGCGGGTTTGCGGCAACTGATGACAGCTCTTCCACAGACTTATCCACAGCTTTTGGGGATAAGCCGCGGCGGCCCCGGAAAATCGTCGCGCTTGCCCCTGCGCCGCCGGGGAGGCAGAATTGCGGACTAAACTTTCGCCAAGGACATCGTCAAGTGTTTGAAATCGTCAAAGCGGCCGGCTGGCCCATCTGGCCTCTGTTGCTGGCCTCGCTCATCTCCATGGCGCTGATCATCGAGCGCCTGATCAGCCTGCGTCGCGGGAAGATCGTGCCGGCGGGCCTGTTGCAGCGGGCGGTCGGCGAGTTCCGGCGTGGCGCCGACAATGGCAAGCTGCTCGATGAACTGGACCGCCACTCGCCGCTCGGCCGCGTGCTGGCTGCCGGCCTGCGCAACGTGAACAATTCCCGGGAAGTGATGAAGGAATCGATCGAGGAGGCCGGTTCGGCGGTCGCTCACGAACTCAACCGCTACCTGACGACGCTCGGCACGATCGCCTCGATCAGCCCGCTGATGGGGCTGTTTGGTACCGTCGTCGGGATGATCGAGATCTTCGGCTCGCAGGCGCCGGGCACCGGCAACCCGCAGCAACTGGCGCACGGCATTTCGATCGCCCTGTACAACACCGGCTTCGGCATCTTCATCGCGATTCCCAGCCTGATCTTCTGGCGCCATTTCCGCGCGCTGGTCGATGGCTTCGTCGTCGAGATGGAGCAGCAGGCGGTGCGCCTGGTCGAAGTGATGCACGGCGACCGGAAGTAAGCGATGAATTTCCAGCGCGGACGCGGCCGCGAAGAGCCGGAAATCAACCTGATCCCGATGATCGACGTGTTGCTGGTGATCATCATCTTCCTGATGCTGACGACGACTTACTCGAAGTTCTCCGGCCTCGAGATCAACCTGCCGACGGCCGACGTCAGCCAGGAAAACCAGCAGCCGAACGAGATCGACGTCGCGGTCACCGCCGCCGGTCAGATCCTGGTCAACAAGGCGCCGCTCGCCAGCGGCGAGATCGAGGCGATTTCGGCGGCGCTGCAGCAGGCGGCAGCCGGGCGCAAGGAACCGGTGATCGTCATCAACGCCGACGCCAAAGCCACCCACCAGCGTGTCATCGACGTCATGCAGGCCGCGCAGTCGGCGGGCTACCCGCACATCTCCTTCGCCACCCAGTCGCCCGAGTGATGCTCGCCGGCTGGTTGCAGCGACACTGGTACGAACGCCGGCTGACGCCGGCGTTCTGGCTTCTGCTGCCGCTGCTCCTGCCGCTCAACCTGCTGTTCGTCGGCGTTGCCGGCTGGCGGCGCCGGCAGGCGCGGCCGCAGCGGCTGCCGGTGCCGGTCGTCGTCGTCGGCAACCTGACCGTCGGCGGCGCCGGCAAGACGCCGCTGACCCTGTGGCTGGCCGGCCAACTGGCGGCGCGCGGTTTTCGCCCCGGCATCGTCAGCCGGGGCTACGGCGCTGCGGCGGCCCAGCCGCGTCCGGTGCTGGCAGCGTCGACGCCGGCCGAAGTCGGCGACGAACCCTTGCTGCTCGCCCGCCGCGGCGGCGTACCGCTGTGGGTCGGGCGCGACCGCGCGGCGGCCGGCCGGGCGCTGCTGGCGGCGCATCCTGAGGTCGATCTGCTGCTCTGCGACGACGGCCTGCAGCATTACCGGCTGGCGCGCGATGTCGAGATCGCCGTCTTCGACCGGCGCGGCGCCGGCAACGGCTGGCGCCTGCCGCTGGGGCCGCTGCGCGAGCCGCTGGCGCGGTTGGCCGAAGTCGATGCCGTGGTCGGCAACGATTTTGCCGCGACCGAGCTGGCCGGCGGCCGGCCGGCGTTCGCGATGACGCTGCGCGCCGGCGACTTCTACCGTCTCGACGATCCGGCCGTCCGCTGCGCCGCCGCCCAGTTGCGCGGCCGGCCGCTGCACGCGGTGGCCGGGATCGGCGATCCCGGACGCTTTTTCCGCACGCTGGCCGGCCTCGGCCTGGACTGCGTGCCCCATCCCTTCCCCGATCATCACGCCTACGCGGCCGGCGACCTCGCCTTCGGCGACGACGCGGTGCTGCTGATGACCGAGAAGGATGCAGTAAAATGCGCCGGACTGACGGCGGCGGAGACCTGGGTTCTGCCCGTCGACGCCGATCTGCCGCCGGCATTGACCGATTTGATAGTGGAGAAACTCCGTGGACGCCCGATTGCTTGAAATACTCGTCTGCCCGATCTGCAAGGGCCCCCTCGACTACCGCAAGGCGGCGCAGGAACTGGTGTGCAAGCCGTGCAAGCTGGCCTACCCGATCCGCGACGACATTCCGGTCATGCTCGAGGACGAGGCGCGGCCGCTGGGCGCCGACGAAGCGTGATGACGCCGGCGTTCAAGATCGTCATTCCGGCGCGTTACGCGTCGAGCCGCCTGCCGGCCAAACCGTTGCTCGATCTCGGCGGCAAGCCGATGGTCGTCCGCGTTGCCGAACGGGCGCGCCTGGCCGGTGCCGAAGAAGTCTGGGTGGCGACCGATCATCCGGAAGTCCGGGCCGCCTGCGAGGCGCATGAAGTCGCCGCGTTGATGACGCGCGCCGACCACGCCACCGGCACCGACCGCCTGGCAGAAGTGGTGGCCCAGCGCGGCTGGAGCAACGAAACCATCGTTGTCAACGTGCAGGGCGACGAGCCGCTGATCGAGCCGGAAGTCATCGTCCACACCGCGCGCCAGCTCGCCGTCAGCGGCGCCGATATCGCCACCGTCGCCCATCCGATCGCCGAGCCGGCCGATTTCTTCAATCCCAACGTGGTCAAGGTGGTCTGCCGCGCCGACGGCGACGCCGCCTATTTCTCGCGCGCCCCGGTGCCCTATGCGCGTGACCATTTTGCCCGCGAGGGCGGTGGTACCAGCCTGCCCGACGGCCTGCCGGCGCTGCGCCACGTCGGCCTCTACGCCTACCGCGCCAGCTTCCTGAAAGCTTACGCCGGCCTCGCCGTCGCGCCGACCGAGCAGTTCGAGGCGCTCGAGCAGCTACGCGCCCTCTGGCACGGCTACCGGATTAGCGTCGCCCTGGTGGATGCGGCGCCGGCGCCCGGTGTCGATACGCCCGAAGACGCCGAGCGGATGCGCAAACTGTTTGACCGAGCCTGAATAAGCAGGTAATTTCGGACGCTTAGAGAACGGCGCCACAACAGCCGACAACAAGAATTTTCATACGTAACCAGAGGGACTTCTCAATGAAATTGATTCTTTTGGGCGCACCCGGCGCCGGCAAGGGTACGCAAGCCAAGTACATCTGCGAAAAGTTCGGGATTCCGCAGATCTCGACCGGCGACATGCTGCGTGCCCAGGTCAAGGCCGGCACGCCGCTCGGCCTGGAGGCCAAGAAGCACATGGACGCCGGCGGCCTGGTCCCGGACGCCGTGATCATCGGCATGGTCAAGGACCGCCTGCAGCAGGACGACTGCAAGAACGGTTACCTGTTCGACGGCTTCCCGCGCACCATCCCGCAGGCGCAGGCGATGAAGGACGCCGGCGTGCCGATCGAGTTCGTGCTCGAAATCGATGTTCCCGACAGCGACATCATCGAGCGCATGGCCGGCCGCCGCGCCCACCTGGCGTCGGGCCGTACCTACCACGTCAAGTTCAACCCGCCCAAGGTCGAGGGCAAGGACGACGTCACCGGCGAAGACCTGGTGCAGCGCGACGATGACAAGGAAGAAACGGTCAAGAAGCGGCTCGACGTCTATCACTCGCAGACCAAGCCGCTGGTCGAGTTCTACGGCAAGTGGGCAGCCGAGGGCGACGCCGCAGCGCCGCAGGTGCGCAAGATCGCCGGGGTCGGCAGCGTGGACAGCATCACCGCGGCGGTTTTCGACGCCCTGAAGTAAGCCGATGACCGGGAGGAACGCCTTCTACGCGCAGTCGGGAGGCGTTACCGCCGTCATCAACGCGACGGCGTGCGGCCTGATTCAGGAAGCACGCCGTTTGCGTTTGCAGCAGCCCGGATCGATCGGCAAGGTCTACGCCGGTCACGACGGCATCCTCGGTGCGCTGACCGAGGAACTGATCGATACCGATCTCGAAAGCGATGCCGACATTGCCCGCCTGCGCTACACGCCCGGCGGCGCCTTCGGCTCCAGCCGCTACCACCTCGGGCCGCTGGCCACGCACCGGCGCCATTTCGAACGGCTGATCGAGGTCTTCCGCGCCTACGACATCGGCTACGTCTTCATCAACGGTGGCGATGGCAGCATGGGCGCCGCCTGGCACCTGTCGCAGACGCTCGCCGAGCTCGGCTATCCGCTGCAGGTGATCGGCCTGCCGAAAACCGTCGACAACGACCTGGTGCTGACCGATACCTGCCCCGGTTTCGGTTCGGTCGCCAAGTACGTTGCGACCTCGATGCGCGAGGCCGGCTTCGACGTCGCCTCGATGGCGCGCACCTCGACCCGCATTTTCATCCTCGAGGCGATGGGTCGCCACGCCGGCTGGATTGCCGCTGCCGCCGGGCTGGCCAGCGGGCACGAAGGCGAGCCGCCGCACCTGCTGCTGTTTCCGGAAGTCCGCTTCGACGCCGAGCGCTTCCTCGCCCGCGTCGAAGCCTGCGTCCAGCGTTTCGGCTACTGCACGATCGCCGCCGCCGAAGGCCTGTGCGACGAGGGCGGTTGCGCGATCGGCGCCCTGCCGCAGAGCGAGCTGCCCAGCCATACCCAGGCCGGCGGCGTCGGCCGCTACATCGCCGAGCTGATCCATGCCCGGCTCGGCTACAAGTACCATCTGGCGCTCGCCGATTACCTGCAGCGGGCGGCGCGCCATCTCGCCTCCGGCACCGACGTCGAACAGGCGCATGCCCTGGGCGTCGCCGCGGTCGACCGGGCGGTGGCCGGCGGGCGCGACATCATGCTGACCCTGCATCGCCTCGCCGACCGGCCCTACCGCTGGGAAATCGGCGAAGTGCCGCTGACCGCGGTGGCCAACCGCGAGCGGCGGATGCCGGCCGAATTCATTGCCGCCGACGGCTTTCATATCACCGACATTTGCCGGGCGTATCTGCAGCCGCTGATCGAGGGCGAGGATCCGCCGCCTTTCCGCGATGGCTTGCCGGACTACATGCATCTCGGCAATCACCGGGTTCCCCGGCGCTTGCAGGCTTTCCTGCCCTGAGGCATGCTCGTGGAGTGACGCAATTTGCAATGTTTTGCATTTGCCGCTGCGCTGAAAGGTAGAATCCGGCAACCATACAAATAACATGAAGGGCACCAACAGGGATGAGCATTTCCGTTGAGGCGGTCAAAACCGGAGTTCGGGCGGATCTGTTGCACCACGATCCGCTGCTTGACTGCCTGGTTGAACTGACCCGTATTCATGGGCGTCCTGGCACCCGGGCGGCATTGGTCGCCGGGCTACCGCTGGAAAAAGGCGTCCTCACGCCGTCGTTGTTCCCGCGTGCCGCGGCTCGTGCCGGCCTCTCCGCCAAACTGTCGCGGCGGCCGCTGGAGCGGATCGATACGGTGCTGTTACCGGCGGTCCTCATGCTGCACGGCGAAGAAGCCTGTGTCCTGCTCGGTTGGGACGAAAGCGGCGAGAACGCCCGCCTGCTGTTCCCGGAAACCGGGCAGGGCACGGTTGTCCTCGGGCGGGCCGAACTGGCCGCGCGCTACACCGGGATCGCCATCTTCGCCCGGCCGCATTTCCGTTTCGACAAGCGCACGCCGCAGGTCGGCGAGATCAAGCTGCGCCACTGGTTCTGGGGCGCCATGGCCGATCAGTGGCCGGTCTATCGCGACGTGCTGGCCGCCGCCTTGCTGATCAACGTGATGGCGCTGACCATGCCGCTGTTCACGATGAACGTCTATGACCGGGTGGTGCCCAACCGGGCGATCGAGACACTCTGGGTGCTGGCGCTCGGCGTGGCGCTGGTGATCGTCTTCGACCTGGTGCTGCGTACCCTGCGCGGTTATTTCATCGATCTCGCCAGCGCCCGCATCGACATGCAGTTGTCGGCCAAGATCATGGAACGCGTCCTCGGCGTGCGCATGGAAGCGCGGCCGGCGGCGGTCGGCTCCTTCGCTTCCAACTTGCGTTCCTTCGAATCGGTGCGCGACTTCATCACCTCGGCGACGGTGACCACCTTCATCGATCTGCCGTTTGCACTGCTTTTCCTGCTCGTCATCGGCATCATTGCCTGGCCGCTGATCTTCCCGGTGCTGGTGGCGATGATCCTGGTGACGGTCTACGCCTACGTGCTGCAGCACAAGATGCACGAGCTTTCGGAAACCACCTACCGCGCCGGCGCCTTGCGCAACGCGACGCTGATCGAAAGCCTGACGGCGCTGGAAACGATCAAGACGCAAGGCGCCGAAGGCGTCATGCAGAGCAAGTGGGAAAAATCGGTGGCCTTCGTCGCCCGCGTCAACAACCAGATGCGTTTCCTCTCGGCGGCGGCGACCAACGGCGCGATGGAAGTGCAGCAACTGGTCAACGTGATGGTCGTCATCGCCGGCGTCTATCTGATCAGCGAAGGCATGCTCAGCATGGGTGGCCTGATCGCCTGCACCATGCTGTCGTCGCGGGCGGTGGCGCCGCTCGGCCAGGTGGTTGGCCTGCTGATGCAGTATCACAACGCCAAGGTGGCGCTGACCTCGCTCGAACAGGTCATGGCCAACCCGGTCGAGCGCCCGAACGATGCCAATTTCGTCCATCGCCCGGAGCTGCGCGGCAACATCGAGTTCCGCGACGTCGCCTTCAACTACCCGAATACCCAGGTTGCAGCGCTGAAGAGCGTCAATTTCTCGATCCGCGAGGGCGAGAAGGTCGTCGTCATCGGCCGCGTCGGTTCCGGCAAGACGACCTTGCAGAAACTCCTGATGGGGCTTTACCAGACGACCGGCGGCGCGGTCAGCATCGACGGCGTCGATGTCCGCCAGCTCGATCCGGCCGACCTGCGCCGCAACATCGGTTACGTGCCGCAGGACGTGACGCTGTTTTACGGCACCATGCGCGACAACATCTCGATCGGCGCGCCCTTCGCCGACGACGCGGCGATCCTGGCGGCGGCCGAAGCGGGTGGCCTGACGGAATTCGTCAATCGCCATCCGGACGGTTTCGAGATGATGATCGGCGAGCGCGGTGACTCCTTGTCCGGCGGCCAGCGCCAAGGCGTGGCGATCGCCCGCGCCTTCCTGATGGACCCGCCGATCCTGCTGCTCGACGAACCGACCAGCGCGATGGACTTCTCGTCGGAACAGCAGTTCAAGCAACGCCTGAAGACGATCGCCGCGCACAAGACGGTGATCATCGTCACCCACCGCAACAGTCTGCTCGATCTGGCCACCCGCATCATCGTCATCGACGACGGCAAGGTGGTTGCCGATGGCCCGCGTGACCAGGTCGTTCAGGCGCTGCAGAGCGGCCGCATCGGGAGGGCGTCATGAGTCGCCTGAAAACTATCCTGAGCGCAGTCCACGCCTGGCTTGAGCGGGTGGCGCAGCGCGCCCGGCCGCGCGTCGAGCGCCTGCTCGGGCGCCTGCCCAACCGTGAGGAAATCGAGGTTGTCGATTTCGCCACCGACGCCGACCTTGCCATGCTGCGTCAGGAGCCGCTGCGGGCGCGCGTCCTGCTGCGTTCCATCATCATCGTCTTCGTGCTCTTTTTCGTCTGGGCGGCCTTCGCCCGGCTCGACGAGGTGACGCGCGGCGAAGGCCGGGTCATCCCGTCGCGCCAGGTGCAGGTGCTGCAGTCGATCGACGGCGGCCTGGTTTCCGACATCCAGGTGCACGAAGGCGACATCGTCGAAGAGAACCAGTTGCTGATCAAGATCGACGAGACGCGCTTCGTTTCCTCGGTCAAGGAAAACCGCGCCCAGTACCTCGGCCTGCTCGCCAAGGCGGCGCGGCTGCGGGCGATTTCCGAGGGCAAGGAGTTCGTGCCGCCGGAGGAGGTGGTCAAGGAAGCGCCGGAAATCGTCACCCAGGAGAGCCAGCTTTTTCTCGCCCGGCGCAGCGAACTCGACGCCGCCGTATCGATCGCCCGCCAGCAACTGGCGCAGCGCCAGCAGGAACTGAACGAGGCGACCGCCCGTCGGGCGCAGGCTTCGCAAGGCTATGACCTGACCTCGCAGGAACTGGCGCAGACGCGGCCGCTGATCAATTCCGGCGCCGTTTCCGAAGTCGACCTGCTGCGCCTGGAGCGCGACGTTTCGCGCTATCGCGGCGAACGCGACATGGCTTCGGCGCAGATCACGCGGATTCAGGCGGCAATCTCCGAAGCGCACCGCAAGATCGAGGAAGTGGAACTCAGCTTCCGCAACGAAGCCGGGCGCGAACTGTCGGAAACGATGACCAAGCTGAGCGGCCTGGCCGAGGGCAGTGTCGCCCTCTCCGATCGGGTCAAGCAGTCGTCGATCCGTTCGCCGGTGCGCGGCGTGGTCAAGCGCCTGCTGGTCAATACCGTCGGCGGCGTCGTCCAGCCGGGCAAGGACATGATCGAGATCGTTCCGCTCGAGGACGCGCTGCTCCTGGAAGCCCGTGTCCTGCCGCGCGACATCGCCTTCCTGCGGCCGGGGCAACCGGCCATGGTGAAGTTCTCCGCCTACGATTTCGCCGTCTATGGTGGCCTCGAGGGAACACTGGAGCACATCGGCGCCGACACCGTGACCGACGAAAAGGGCAATGCCTTTTACCTGGTCCGCGTGCGAACCAACAAGCCCGGTTTTGGCGACGCCAACCTGCCGATCATTCCCGGGATGGTTGCCGAAGTCGATATCCTGACCGGCAAGAAGAGCGTCCTGACCTACCTGCTCAAACCCGTGCTGCGGGCCAAGAGCGTTGCCATGACGGAGCGTTGATGAACCATCTGATCGTCGATCGTGAACCCCGGATGTTGCCCAACTGGCGCGACGCGCTGCCGGCAGCGGCAGTCGTCTCGCGGCGCGAGACCGTCGGCGGCGATGGCAGCGGGGTCGGCATACGCTGGTGCCGCTTGCGTACCGGCGAAAAGCTGGCCGATGTCCTGCCGCATCTGCCCGCCATCTTGTCCGGCTATCGGACGGTGATTCTGGCCGACGAACCGAGCGATGCGCTGACCCTCGAGAGCCTGTCCGTCGGCGCTTCCGGCTGCTGCAATACGCATGCAGCGCCCGAAGTGCTGAAACAGGTGGCGCTGGTGGTCGCCAACGGCGGCCTGTGGGTCGGCCAGTCGCTGCTGCAGCAGGTGATCGGCAATACCAGTCGGGCGCTGGCGCAGCGCGCCAAGCCGGCTGTCGACGATCCGCTGCCCGGGCTGTCTGAACGCGAGCAGCAGGTGGCCAGGCTGGTCGCCGCCGGCGCCAGCAACAAGGAAATCGCCGACCGTCTGAAGATCGCCGAGCGCACCGTCAAGGCACATCTCACCGCGATCTTCGAAAAAACCGGTGCCCGCGACCGGCTACAGTTGTCGCTGCGCATCAACGGCGTCAAGCTGTAAGCTGCAAATCCCCGTCAGGAGCGGCCTGACGGGGATTTGCGACATGCCATTGACAACTGTACTTTTGTTCAATAGTCAAGCCCCGTTTCACTCCCTACACTGAAGCTTCCCCTACCGTGTCTGGAGAACAAAAATGGCTGCTGTTATTGCAAAAGTATTGTCGATCAACGGTGAAGCCTTCGCCCGCGATGCATCCGGTAAGCTGCGCCCACTCAAGGTCGGCGACGTTCTCCATGAAGGGGAAACGGTAGTTTCCGGCAACGGCGCGCAGGTCGTGCTGGCCATGAACGATGGGCGCAGCGTCACCGTTGGCGCCCAGCAGAGCGTGACGCTCGATGCCGAAGTGGCAGCGCTTGAAAAGCCCGATGCCAGCGACAGCGCGCTTGCCCATGATGGCAAGGCGCTCGCTCCGATTGCCGCGGTCATCGCCCAGGGCAGCGACCTCGATGCGCTGCTCGAAGAAGAAGCCACCGCCGCCGGTGAAGCCAGTGCCGGCAACGAAGGGCACGGCTTCGTCGAATTCGCCCGCATCGTCGAAACCGTTGGCGGGCAGTCCTATCAGTACTCCACCGAGCGGGTGGCGGCGGAAGACAGTTTCAATGCCGGTGACCTCAACCAGGAAAACCGGGCGCCCGCCGCAAGCGATTACTCGGTGACCACGGATGAAGATACGCCGGTTTCCGGGCGCGTCGTGGCCGTCGACCAGGACGGCGATCCGCTCACCTACGCCAAGGGCAACGACCCGCAGCACGGCACGGTGACGGTCAATGGCGACGGCACCTGGA
Organism: Azonexus caeni; assembly: GCF_048146105.1. NCBI lineage: Bacteria > Pseudomonadati > Pseudomonadota > Betaproteobacteria > Rhodocyclales > Azonexaceae > Azonexus > Azonexus caeni. The sequence continues at coordinate 348 of NZ_JBKJAD010000018.1, read as the reverse complement.
CCTACGTGCCAGGCCCGGACTACAACGGCAGCGACAGCTTCACGGTGACGATCGATGACGGCAACGGCGGAACGGCGACGTCGACGGTGACGATCGGCGTGACGCCGGTCAACGACCCGCCGATTCCGGACGACCCGACCGATCCGACCTTCGATCCGACGACCGGCAACTACAACGTGACGACGCCGGAAGACACCCCGGTTTCCGGCCAGGTGGTCGGTTCGGACAAGGACGGCGACACGCTGACCTACAGCAAGGCCAACGACCCGCAGCACGGCACGGTGACGGTCAATGGCGACGGCACCTGGACCTATGTCCCGGGCCCGGACTACAACGGAACTGACAGCT
>NZ_JBKJAD010000017.1:0-93575 GCF_048146105.1 Azonexus caeni | reverse complement strand
GCTCCAACGACGAAATCCACATCCTTGCCAACAAGCAAATCCGCTTGGTCGGCGGGCAATCCTCGGTCACCCTCGAAGGATCGAACATCACCTTCGCTTGCCCGGGGACGTTCTCGGTGAAGGGGAGTAGTAATGCGTTTACGGGGCCGGGGAGTGGAGAGGCGGTGATGGAGGGATTGCCTGAAAGCACCATCTACCGGGAGCGTTTTCAGGTAAAAGATCGGGCCACCGGCATGATCAAGGCGAACGAGCGTTACTGGATCACCGCCAACGGCCAAACCGTCGAGGGCATCACTGACGACCAGGGGTGGACTGAGACTGTCTATACCGATAGTCCCCAATCCATCACGCTGGAAATCGAACAAGATGGATTGGAACTGAAAGCATGAGCAGCCAGGAACGCTACACGATCATCGACGTCCGTGGCACGCGCCAAATGGTCGCGCAAGGCATGACCACCGATGCGCCAACGGGTTTGCCCGCGTTCAAGAATCCGGTCAAGGAGTTTCTCTGCGTTGTCATGTGCGCATGCAAAAAGCTCTTTGCAGACAATCAGAAAGCGCCGGAACTGCAAACCGATGGCGAGACCCCCGGTTTGGATGCAGCAGCAGCGGCACCGGAAACGGAAGAAAGCACCAGCACAAAGCCGCCAAAGCTCCAGCAAAATTGTGTCTCCACCTTGTTTCAGTCACTCGACAAAGCAGCCAACTACCGTAGCCCGCTGAAAGCTGAAGTCTGGTTTGACATGGACGGCTACCGGGCCGGCTTCAAGAACATTGGTGACAAGGTGCCGAATCGCCCGCAGCCGCTCATGTCGAGGAACACGCCCACCAAGCCACTGCACTGGCATTGGGGCGTCATCAGTCACGTTGGCCGCCGCAAGAATCCCCTGCTATCACAGCCGACGTTTACCAAGGGCGGCGTGTCGCTCCGCCGGCCTGACATCGTCATCGTTCGCAATCCTGCCAGGCCACCGGAGGAAAGCAACATCGCGATGATCTATGAGTTGAAGTTTGATGAAAAACCAGACCGCAAGCAGCTCCAGGCGTACAAAAGAATCGTCAATGGCGACGAATTGCGAGTGGACCTCATTGAGGTCAAGGACTGCCGATGCGAGAAGCGCAACGAGCGCGTTCGCGAAGTCACGCGCGAGGAACTCATGGCCTGGGCGGCAGCGATGACGGCGGCTTTGACGGCTGCCCTCGGGAATTCGGATAATGGGCATCCGCCCCCCGATCTGGCGCCTGCGCAAGTGAATACCGGATTGGCGCTGCTCGCGGCGATTGCACTCGGTGTCGTTGCAGTGGCTGCACTCCCGGTTGAGGTTCCGGCCGGCGTGGCCGCGTTCATCGCGATGATGTTAGGCGTTGGAACCGCCGCCGCAAGATGATCACCTGAGGAAAGACGAATGTTGCCCGACTCCTATCTCAAGCGCCTTGCGCGCGTCAAACCCTATGCCGAACTCTGGCGTGACGACCACAAGTTCGTCGAACACCGCATCGGTTTGTATGCCACCTTCTACTTCGACCATTTTCATCCGATGGTGGATTCAAACGAGGCGGCCAGAAAAGCCCTGATCGAATGCTGGAAAGACTACTGGGACCTGGTCGGTACGCAACATCAGAAATGGATATATCGTTTCGGGAGTTCGATACGAGGGTACAAGCTTCCTACAGATAAGGTGCCGCCACTCGACGCCTATTTGAGCGACCCCGAGAAGCATGGCGACTATCAATATTATGTTCATGGCGGAAAGCACGAGGACGATGCGAGTGACTACTTGTTTTCCACAGCGGGTTTTCCAGTCTATGGCGCCCCCGAGTATCCCAAGGACATTGCTTATCTGGAACTGCAGGCGCCGCTCGAATACATCACCAATGGCAAGCTTTCCGCTTTCGTCGAGCTGGTGAAACGCTGCGCCGTCCGCCTCAAGGTCGACCAGGCCCACGGAGGCCTGGGGCTTCTTCGCACCTACAACGAAGAGACGACGACCCGCAGCACCGAGTACCAACTGAGCCAAGTTTTTAGCGGAGTGGATGTAAACGTGCCTTACATGCAGATGTCCAATCTCTTTTGGAATGAGCAGGGCCACCTCGGCATCGACAGTCCCCATTGGCTCAACGTCCTCGGTGCCCGTTGGGTGGAAAAGCTGGGCGGCTTTGATGCCCTGAAGGCTAAGTTGCCGGAGGACGTCTTCGTGGTGGAGCCATGCGGCGAGGGTGTATTCATTCAGGCGGGCCCCTACCCAGAACCTGGGCACAAAGATGACGGTTTGCCTCCTGCATACGTCTGGCTAAACAGGGTTTTGTTGCCAGTCCGCGCGCCAAAAATGGTCTATTGCTTCGGAGACAATCCTGGACAGTTGGCCCAACGCCAAGGCGCCATGCCGTACTTCACCCGATTTGACGCCGCATCGGCGAAGCTGCCGCCCGTTGGCGGTTCCGATATCCAGGCTCTTGTCGCGACCCTCAGCGCAAGCGCGTCAAGCGAATCAAAAAGAAACAACGTTCCCGCCAACCAGCCCTGCCCGGAAGCCGGCTGGTGGTTCACCCCGGCGCAGGCCAACTCGCGCCGCTACTTCAAGCAGGGCGAGATCATGCCCTCCGTCGGTGGCGATTACGGCGAAACCTTCTGGCAGTGGTCGCCGGATCAATCGGCGCCGACTCTGTAGGCAGTATAGCCTGGGGCGCCGGTAACCTGCCAAACGGGATACAAACTGAGTCTACCTGTCGATCATCCCGAACCTGCCCGGGCTGTGAAAGCTGCGGTTGATGCCGCCTTGCAGCAAGCTCGGTTTCCCCGCCACGTTTGCGGCGCGCACGGCATACGCCAGCCTGCCAAGACTGCCCTGACCGCCGTGACGTCGTCATGATGCAATCCCTACTCTCCCGACCAAATTCCATCGCGATGATCAAGCTGCCGCCGTTCGTCCGCACACCTCCCGAGTGTTCAAATACACGCCACGGCATCGCAACGACCATCGAACAGCGATGAACCCGCAATTTGTGCAAGCAGAACTCGTAATCGCCTTGGCAAACCACGGGCGCGCTGCACGACGACAAGACCACTTACCCCGCGCGGCCCATGTCGTCGGGAAAAGCCAGCAACGGTGTAGCGGATGCCAATGAACTACGCGCTCGTAATTCTCGCCAGACATCACACCCGTGACGAACTCATCGCGCTCAGCGAGGTCAGTGAGCACTGGCACGCGTTGGCGGAGGAAGAATGGCCGAGCGATGGCGAAGTCCCCCTGTTCCTGCGCGACACGATGGCGGTCAGGGGCTCATACCATCAGGACGAAACGGCACGCTACTATGCCTACTGGTCCGCCGCCGGGGATTTCTGCTTCCGGGACAATGCGGACCGGATTTTCCGATTGTTTCATCGCGCGGCCGACGGCAATACAATGGCCTATGGGGATGTCCGGGCCAGCCTGGCGCCCGCAATCGCCCCCAACGGCTGCATCCGGCCAGGATTTTTTGCTTTCGACCTGAGTATCGACGCCCACCCGATCAGCCATATTGAATACAAGGGCGAACTGTTTCGCGCACTTTACCGGAACGACATCACACCATTCGCCGAACGGACGCTGGGCAGCTGGGACTTCTTCGCTGGCGTAACAGAAGCTGTCGAAGCCCTCAGGGAAGAGGTGGCCGGGAAACAACCAAGCCCTACGGATCTTTCCCGCGCACCGGCAATCGGCTCCCTCCTTCCCGCCCTGCTGCTCGCATCCATCATGTGCTTTTCCGGTTCCGTCCCGGACGCCGTGGCGGAGCCGAGAGTGGGTGCGTGCCAGGGACAAAAAAATTTTTACACCATCCAACGCCACGAGCAGCGGGCCTTGACGATCTGTCCGGACGACGCCCCGCCGGAGTGCCATACCGACCGCTACCTGAAGGCTTACGAGCATTTCAGCGGCGACCTCGATGGCGACCGGCGCCCTGACTTGATCGTCGAGATACAAAGCGGTCTGGTGGGAATAGCTCACTCGCTCAGCTACTACGCAGTTTTCATGGCTTGCGCTGATGGTCGTTATCAGCGGGTTCTGTTTTCTGCGTTCTCAACCGTGGAAGCGGCCGAACAGCCCTCCGGGAACACGCCTGCCACGCTGCGGGTGAGCCGGGTCTGCCACGATCCGAGTTCCGGCAGCTTCTTCCGCCGCGAATACACGGTCAACTACCACCTGGCGACCGGCAACTACGGCCCGCCAAACGACGACGAAGGCTTGCGCGACTTCTGCGGCGCCTACGAACTGTCATTGCCGCATGGCACGCCGGAGCGCATCGACGCCGCCGACTAGGAGCCGAGCACTGCTAGCCGGCAACTAGCCCGCGCCGGCCGCCAGCATATCGCCCCGCAGGTGCATGATCGCCTCGTGGAAGATGCGCGCGTCCATCAGGCGCGGCGTGGTCGGCAAGAGCGGCGCGAAGTCCATCCGGTCGAGGATGTCGTGTTGCAGGTCGACGCCGGGGGCGATTTCGGTCAGTACCAGGCCGGCGGCGCTCAGTTCGAAGACGCAGCGTTCGGTGACGTAGAGCACCGGCGTGCCGCGGCGGACCGCCTGCGGACCGGAGAAGGTACGGTGCTCGACTTCATCGACGAACTTGACCGCCGAACCGTCCTGCAGAATGCGCAGGCGACCGCCGTCGACCGCGACTTCCAGTTGGCCGGCGCTGAAGGTGCCGACGAAGACGACCTTGCGCGCTGCCTGCGAGATGTTGATGAAGCCGCCGGCGCCGGCCAGCCGCGGGCCGAAGCGCGAGACGTTGAGATTGCCGTACTGGTCGGCCTGGGCCAGGCCGAGGAAGGCGATGTCGAGACCGCCGCCGTCGTAGAAGTCGAACTGGCTGGGCTGGTCGATCACCGCCTGGGTGTTGGTGGCGGCGCCGAAGTTGAGGCCGCCGGCCGGCACGCCGCCGATGACGCCGGGTTCGGCGGTAAGCGTCATCAGGTCGACGATGCCTTCCTCGGCGGCGACAGCGGCGACGCCTTCCGGCATGCCGATGCCGAGATTGACCACCGCCCCCGGCGTCAGCTCCATCGCCGCCCGGCGGGCAATGATCTTGCGTTCGCTCATCGGCATCGGCGCCAGGGCCGACATCGGCACCCGAATCTCGCCGGCGAAGGCCGGACTGTACGGTTCGGCAAAGGTCTGCATGTGGTATTCGGGCTTTTCGGCGACCACCACGCAGTCGACCAGGATGCCGGGAATCTTCACCTGCCGTGGATTGAGCGAGCCGCGCTCGGCGATCCGTTCGACCTGGACGATGACGATGCCGCCCGAATTCCTGGCCGCCATCGCGATCGCCAGCGCTTCCAGCGTCAGCGCCTCCTTTTCCATGGTGACGTTGCCGTCGGGATCGGCGGTGGTGCCGCGGATGATCCCGACGTGGATCGGGAAGGCCTTGTAGAACAAGTATTCCTCGCCGTCGATTTCCATCAGGCGGACGATCTCGGTGGTCGTTCGCTGGTTCAGCCTGCCGCCGCCGAAACGCGGATCGACGAAGGTGCCGAGGCCGATGCGGCTGATCGTCCCCGGCTTGCCGGCGGCGATGTCGCGGAACAAATGGGTGATGACGCCCTGCGGCAGGTTGTAGGCCTCGACCCGGTTGGCCACGGCCAGTTCCTGCAGGCGCGGCGCCAGTCCCCAGTGGCCGCCGATGACGCGGTCGACCAGGCCGTCGTGGCCGAGATGGTTGAGGCCGCGTTCCTTGCCGTCGCCCTGCCCGGCCGCGTAGACCAGGGTCAGGCCGCGCGGGCTGCCGAGACCGTGCACGTCGCTCTCGCGCGCTTCCAGAAAGCGCTGTTCGAGGGCGACGGCGATGTTCTCGGCGAAGCCGATGCCGACGAAGCCGCCGGTGGCGACGGTGTCGCCGTCGCGGATGCGGGCGACGGCGGTGCGCGCCGACATCACCTTGCCCGCCGGATTGCTGGAAATACCACCCGCCATCGTTTCCTCCGCCCGCAGAAAACGCTCATGTTGGGTCAGAGCGTGGCGCCGCGCCACGCTCGTTTACCCTGAGTTGTGCCGGCTCAGTTGACCAGCGCCGCCTCGATCTCGGCAAAGGTGCGCGGCAAGTCGAAGCCGAGCACCGGCACGCCGAGCGCGCGACCGATCTGGGTCGCCGAGAAGAGGCCACGGACGCGCGGCAGACCGGTCAGCGGGTCGTTGTCCTCGACCAGGATGTGCTGACGCCCGAGCTGCTTCAGTGCATCGAGGATTTCGCCGACGCTGGCGCGCAGCACATCGGCCAGGGCCAGCGTGTCGATGCTGCCGATCGGCGTCATCAGTTCGCCGACGCGCAGTTCGTCGCGCTTGCTGGCGCGCGCCAGGGCGACCTGCAGCGGCTTCTCGCCGAGGATGTCGCGGGCGGTGATCAGGCCGACCACCTCGTCGTCCTTGCCGAGCACCATCAACAGACGGACGCCGCGCGAAATCATGCGGGCGTTGGCGTCGTCGATCAGCGCCTCGGGCGCGATGCTGACCGCGGCGACCCGGGAGAAATCGGTCATCGCCTCGATCGCCGGCGAATCGGCGGCGAGCTGGTTGAAACCGGCGGCGCACAGGCTGGCGCTGGCCGACAGTTTGTGGGCACGCAGGTGAACGGGTTGGTTCATGGTTGTCTTCCTCCATCAGGATTATTGTCTTGCGGCTGACGCCGCTGTTGTCCGGAAGCTCGCCTTGCCGCCGCGACCTTCTGTCGCACAGTATTGAGCCAAGCCGGCCGCGTTGCAAGTAGCGCGAAAACGGCGTCCCGCCACCTCTCAAAGCGCCATCGGCGGCCCCCGGCGGATTGCCGAAACGGTATGATTTGCCGCCCCCGATCCTTCGCCGAAAGACGCCGTACTCCGCCATGAAGCAATTCGTCAGCCGCCTGCGCGCCCTCATCCCAACCCGGGAGCAGATCATGACGAACCGCTGGCTGCGCTGGCTCCATCCCTTCCTCGCCCATCCCCGGCTCTGGCACTGGTCGCGCCGCGGCGTCGCGCTCGGCGTGGCGATCGGCATCTTCTTCGGCCTGCTCATTCCGATCGCCCAGATTCCCTTCTCGGCCGCCGCCGCCATCCTGCTGCGCGCCAACGTCCCGGCCGCCGCGGCGAGCACGCTGGTCACCAACCCGGTGACCTTCGGCCCCGTCTATTACGCCGCCTACAAGCTCGGCGTCTGGATTCATGGCGGTGACCACGCCGCCGCTCCGCCCGCGACACAACTAGACGGAAACCAGGAAGCCGGCGTCCTGCAACGAATTCGCCGCCTTGGCCTGCCGCTGCTCACCGGGCTCGCCGTCATGGCCACGCTGTTCGGCCTGCTCAGCTACGTCGTGATCAGCGCCGTCTGGTACTGGCGGGTCAAGGCCAGGCGGCGGCGCCAGCTGCGCGATTACCAGACGCGGGCGCGCGGCCGCATCCACGGCCCCGGCTGACCCCCGCCGGCCGCCCCCGAGGCGGGTGCGACATTCGGTCACTCCACAGCAGAGCCACCTGGCGCTATCGTGCGGACCAGTGTTTGTAGCGAACACCTCTCGATCCCTTCAGCCCCGAACCCCCGGGGCTTCTTTTTTCCCGTGCCGACGACCCCCACCCAGTTCACCCGGATACGCCTGATCGACCTGCGCTGGTTCTCGATCGGCGGCATGCTGCTCGCCACCACGGTCAGCACCAGCGTCCTCGGCAGCGCCGACCTGCTGCCCCGGCTGTTCGCCTTCACTCTCGTCGTCGCCTGCCTCAACGGCTGCCTGTGGCTGGCCTCGCGCCTGCATACCGGCGACGACATCCCGCTGATCTCGCCGTGGACGCAACTGCAGTTCGACGTCCTGAGCTGGTCGATCTTCATCTACTTCTCGGGCGGCGCCACCAACCCGCTGATCTCGGTCCTGCTGCCGCTGGTCGCCTTCGGCGCCATCGTCCTCGACCGGCGCCGGGCCTGGCTGCTCGGCCTGATCTCGGTTCTCCTCTACTCCTTTCTCTGGCGCTTCTACCTGCCGCTGCCCATCCTCGACGCGCAACGCGCCACCTACCTCCACCTGCTCGGCATGTGGCTGGTCTTCGTCGTGTCCACCGTCGTCTCGATCTGGTTCATCCAGAGCATGAGCGCCGCCCTGCGCGAGCGCGACACGGCGCTCGCCGAAGCCCGCGAAAAAACGCTCAAGGATGAATGGCTGACCTCGATCGGCACGCTGGCGGCGAGCGCCGCCCATGAAATGGCGACACCGCTGTCCACCCTCAACCTGCTGCTCGAGGAATGGGCCGAGGACAATGCCTTTCCCACCGCCTACCGGGACGATCTGGCATTGATGCGACGGCAGATCGAAAGCTGCCGCCAGACCCTCAACCACCTCTCCGGGCGCGCCAGCCAGCCGGCCAGCGCCAGCCGGCCGTCGATCGCCCACTGGCTCGACGCTTTCCTGCAAGCCTGGCAAGCCACCCACCCGGCAAGCAGCCTGCAATACACGCTGGCGCCGACGCTGGCGCAGCACGCCCCGCATTTCGACATCGCCGTCGAAAGCGGCCTCGGCCACCTGCTCGAGCACGCCGGACGCGGCGCCGGGCCGTTGCGGCTGCGCGCCGAGCACGACGGCGGGCAATTGACGATCAGCGTCGACGGCGCGGCGCCGCCGGACGCCGCCGGCCCCGACCTGGCACTCGCCCAGGCCACGCTGCAACGGGCCGGCGGCAGGCTGCGCTGGCAACGCCAACATAACGGCGGCCAGCGCATCGAACTCGATCTGCCTTTGCAAGGAACCGCATTGCCATGACTTCCCCCAACCGCCCCCTGCTCGTCGTCGAAGACGACGAGAGTTACCGCTCACTACTGGCCCGCTCCCTGCAGCGGCGCGGTTTCGCGGTACGCACCGCGAGCAGCGCCGACGAAGCCCTGGCCGTCTGCGCCGAGCAGGCGCCGGCCTACGTCGTGCTCGACCTCAACCTGCGCGGCGAATCCGGACTCAACCTGATCCGTCCCCTGCTCGCCTACGCGCCGACCGCGCGCATCGTCGTTCTCACCGGCTACGCCAGCATCCAGACGACGGTCGCCGCGATGCGCCTGGGCGCCTGTCACTACCTGCCGAAGCCGGCCAATACCGGCGATCTGGTGCGCGCCCTGCTCGACGACAACATCGCGCTGGACACCCGGATCGACGAGGAGCAGCTCAGCGTCCAGCACCTGCAGTGGGAATACATCCAGCGCAAGCTGGCGGAAAATGACGGCAACATCTCGGCCACCGCCCGCGCCCTCAAGATGCACCGCCGTACCCTGCAGCGCAAGCTGGCCAAGCGGCGGCCGCCTGACCTCGGTTTCGCCGTCGAATAAAAAACCGGGACGTCCCGACGGAACGTCCCGGCAAGGACGGCGGCCGCGGCGGCCGCCGTCAACGAGAGCTTATTTGTCCTGCTCGGCGCGATCGACCTGCGACTCGAACCACAAGGCATTGACGACGGCGAACAGGATGGCCATGGCGAGGCCCAGTACCCAGCTGAAATACCACATGATGTTTTCCCCTTTCAGTAAGCGGACTTGTTGTTGGCTTCGATGTAATCGGCGGTGACCTTGCCGGACATCACGCGGTAGGCCCAGCCGGTGTAGGCGATGACGATCGGCGTGAAGATCAGCGCCGCCCAGAACATCACCGACAGCGTCAGGTGGCTCGATACGCTGTCCCAGACCGTCAGGCTGGAGCGCAGGTCGGTGGATGACGGCATGACGAAGGGGAACATGGCGACGCCGGCCGTGCCGATCACGCCGAGTTCGGCGACCGCGCTGGCGATGAAGGCGAGCAGCGGCTTGTCGGCACGGGCGCAGACGATGCCGAGCAGGCCGCCGCCCAAACCGGCGCCGGGAATCGCCCACAGCAGCGGCTGCGCCTTGAAGTTGGCGAGCCACGCCCCGGCCTGCAGCGCCACCGTCTTGGCCAGCGGATCGGGCAGCGCGCCGGGATCGACCGGCGAGGTGATGACGTAGCCGCTGATCCCCATCGCCACCCAGACGCCGGCGCCGGCGAAGGCGAGCAGCATGACGCTGCCGAACAGCGTCGAGGCGAGCTTGGCCCGCTGATAGACGGCGCCCTCGGTGCGGATCATCAGGTAGTTGGCGCCGTGGAAGGTCAGCATCGCGAAACTGACGACGCCGGCCAACAGCGCGAAGGGATTGAGCAGGCCCCAGAAGCTACCGGTATAGACCGGCATCAGGTTGCTCTCGAAGTGGAAGGGAACGCCCTGCAGCAGGTTGCCGAAAGCGACGCCGAAGATCAGCGAGGGCACGGCACCGCCGACGAACAAGCCCCAGTCCCAGGTCTTGCGCCAAGTCGGGTTGTCGATCTTGCTCCGGTAGTCGAAGCCGACCGGGCGGAAGAACAGCGCCCAGAGCACGGCCAGCATCGCCCAGTAGAAGCCCGAGAAGGCGGTCGCGTAGACCAGCGGCCAGGCGGCGAAGATGGCGCCGCCGCCGGTGATGAACCAGACCTGGTTGCCGTCCCAGTGCGGACCGACGGTGTTGATGATGATGCGGCGTTCGACGTCGTTCTTGCCGATGAAGGGCAGCAGCGTGCCGACCCCCATGTCGTGGCCGTCCATGACGGCGAAGCCGAGCAGCAGGACGCCGACCAGCAGCCACCAGACGAGTTTCAGGGTTTCGTAATCGAGCATGACGGTTTCCTTACTTGGCGGGATTGAGCAGGGCGCTTTCGCCTTCGTAGCGGCCGGTGCCGAGACTGGCCGGACCGAGGCGGGCGAACTTGACCATCAGGTACATCTCGGCGACCAGCAGCAGGGTGTAGAAGCCGACGAAGCCAGCGAGCGAGCCGTACAGGCTGGCGCTGGACAGCGCCGAGGTGGACAGGTTGGTCGGCAGGATGCCGTAGATGGTCCACGGCTGGCGACCGTACTCGGCGACGAACCAGCCCATTTCACAAGCCAGCCAGGGCAGCGGGATCGACCACAGCGCCCAGCGCAGCAGCCAGCGCTTCTCGCCGATCCGGTTCTTCGCCGATTCCCAGAAGGCGATCAGCATCAGCGCCAGCATCAGGAAACCGAGGACGACCATGATGCGGAAGGTCCAGAACATCGGCGCCACGTCGGGGATGGTGTCGCGCGCGGCGCGGGCGATCATCTCCGGCGTCGCCTGGGCGACATCGGCGGTGTATTTCTTGAGCAGCAGACCGTAGCCGAGATCGTCCTTGATCGCCGCGAAGCGGGTCTTCTCCGTTTCGCTGGCGCTGCCGGCGCGCAGTTTCTCGAGCAGCTTGACCGCCTCGATGCCGGTGACGATGCGTTCGGCGGCGCGCGCTTCGAGCTGGTCGATGCCGGGCAGCACGGTATCGGTCGAGCGCGTGGCGATCAGGCCGAGCGCGTAGGGAATCTGCACTTCGGCATGGTTGGTGCGCTGCTGGTCATCGGGCAGCGCGAACAAGGTGAACGGTGCCGGCGCCGGCTCGGTCTTCCACATCGCTTCGAGCGCCGCCAGCTTGGTCTGCTGGTGCTCGGTCACCGCGTAGCCCGACTCGTCGCCGAGGACGATCACCGAACACGCCGCGGCCAGCCCGAAGGCGGCGGCGATGCGGAAGGAACGGCGGGCGAACTCGACATGCACGCCCTTGAGCAGGTACCAGGAACTGATGCCGAGGACGAAGATCGAACCGGTGACGTAGCCGGCCGACACGGTATGGACGAACTTCGCCTGCGCCGCCGGGTTGAGCAGCAGATCGGTGAAGGACGTCATCTCCATGCGCATGGTGACGAAACTGAACTCGGAACCGACCGGGTTCTGCATCCAGCCGTTGGCGATCAGGATCCACAGCGCCGAGAAGTTCGAGGCGATGCCGGTCAGGTAGTTGATCACCAGGTGGCCGCGCTTCGACAGGCGGTCCCAGCCGAAGAAGAAGAGGCCGATGAAGGTCGATTCGAGGAAGAAGGCCATCAGCCCCTCGATCGCCAGCGGCGCGCCGAAGATGTCGCCGACGTAGTGCGAGTAATAAGCCCAGTTGGTGCCGAACTGGAACTCCATGGTGATGCCGGTGGTGACGCCGAGCGCGAAGTTGATGCCGAACAGCTTGCCCCAGAACTTGGTCATGTCGCGGTAGATTTCCTTGCCGCTCATCACATAGACCGTTTCCATGATGGCCAGCAGGATCGACAGACCCAGCGTCAAGGGAACGAAGAGGAAATGGTAAAAAGCAGTGGCCGCGAACTGCAGCCGCGACAGGTCGACGACTGTCGAGTCGATCATGACGATACTCCCTGGTTGATGAGATGGCTGGATTCGCCAATCCCCGCTTCGGCCAGGCGGCGCCACGGCGCGTCCAAAAACGCCACGCTTTCTCTCGTTTGCATGCACCCTCCGGCCTGAATCCGGTTGTTGACTGGAACCCCCAACTGCCCTGCCGCCCCGCGTGCCTGACCGGCTTGTCTGTGATGGCGGACAGCAGACCGGCGGATTCTCGACGGGCGCCAGGCGGTACAGAAGTGACCGAATGTCGCAGCGGGCAAGCGGCCGCCGGCAAGGCCTCGCCGCCCGCTGCGGCAATATGCCACACGGGACCTGCGCTAGCGGCCACTATCATTCGCGGGCTATCGAAAACGCAGGACCACGTTTCCATGAACCGCTTCGTGACGGCGCTCTACCTCGACCACATCGGCGAAATCCGCCGTTACATCGGGCGCCGGATCGCTTGCCGGGACACCGTCGCGGACCTCGCCCAGGAAACCTTTGTCCGCCTGCTCAGCGTCGACCAGGTGCCCGCCCCCGACAAAAGCCGCGCCTATCTGTTCCGCATCGCCGAACATCTGACGATCGACCATTACCGGCGACAAGCCCCACTGGCGGGAAAGCAGCTCAACCTGGACGACTGCGCCGACCTGCCGTGCCCCGCCCCAGCGCCGGAGCGCCATGCCATCGCCCGCCAGGAACTGCGCCGCCTGCAGGCGGCGATCGATACCCTGCCTGCGCGCTGCCGGGAAGTCTTCATCCGCCACAAGTTCGACGGCTTGCCGCAGAAAACCCTCGCCGCCGAATACGGAGTCACGCTGAACGCCATCGAAAAACTGCTGATCCGCGCCCTGCTCCAGTTGCGGAGCGCTCTCCAATGAGCGCGCAGGCCGACGACCCGGTTGCCGAAGAGGCCGCCCGCTGGTTCCTGCGCCTCAACGAGGCTGGCGCCGATCCCCGGCAGCGGAAGGAATTTGCCGCCTGGATGGAACTTTCGGCCAGGCATCGCGAGGAATATGCCCAGTTCCAGCGCCTGTGGGGCGCACTCGAACAGGTCAAGCCACGGCACAAGAAGCGCCGGCAGACCACGGCGGCACTGCTGATTCTCGGCCTGGTGGCCCTGACCGGACTGCAGCAGCGCTTCGCCAGCGAAACCGTGCAACTGACCCAAACCGGCGAACGGGCGGAGCTCGTCCTGGCCGACGGCAGTTCGCTCCACCTTGATGGAAACACCCGCATCCGCATCGAACATACGCTGCTGCAACGGCGACTGATCCTCGAACAGGGCCAGGTCTTCGTCGAGGTCGCTCCCGACCTGCGCCCCTTCGTCGTCGTCGCCGGCGACGGCGAAACGCGCGACATCGGCACCCGTTTCAACGTTCGCCGCGATGACGACCGCGTCACCGTCAGCGTCGCCGAAGGACGGGTCGAAGTCCGACTGGCGAGCACCGAGGCCGCCCGGGAAATCGGCCGCGGCGAGCAGCTTTCGTACCGCTTCGGGCAACTTTCGCCCGCCCGCCGGCTGGCAGCGGACAGTCCCGAGGCCTGGACCAACGGCCGCTGGCAATTCGACGACGCCGACCTGGCCGAGGTCGTCGCCCAGATCAACCGGCAGCACGCGCGCCCGGTGCGCCTTGCCGATCCAAGCCTGGCCGCCTACCGGATCAGCGGCGTCTTCTCGGCCACCGACCGCGCCGGCCTGCTGGCTGCGCTGACCCGCCTCTATCCCCTGCGCCTGGTCGAACGCGACGGCCAAACCGTGATCGTCGCCCGCTGATTTTTTGCGTCGCGATGTCAGGTTGTCGGCAGGACCAGCGTCTACCACCCCAGCACGCCCGGATCGTGCCCAAGACAAAACCATAGTTCACGGGGTTCTCCATGCATAAGTCGTTACTTAACACGCTGCTCGCCGCCGCATTCTGCGCCAGCACTCATGCCGCCTTCGCCACCCAGTTCGACATCCCGGCCCAGCCGCTGGGCAGCGCGCTGACCATGCTCGCCCGCCAGAGCGGCATCCAGATACTGTTCAACCCGGCCGACCTGCAAGGCCTGCAGTCTCCCGCCCTGCAAGGCAATCTGGAAACGGCAGCGGCAGTCAGCAAGCTGCTCGCCGGTAGCGGCCTGCAGGCCGATTTCCACCACGGCAGCTACGTCATCCGCCGCCTCCCCGGGCATACCGCCAATTTCCCGGAAATCCGCATCTCGGCCACGGCGGACACCGGCTACAAGGCGCCGCTCGCCGGCGTGGCGAGCAAAGTTCCCCTGGCGCCCCGGCAAATCGCCAACTCGGTTTCCGTGCTGACGCGCCAGCAAATCGAAGACCAGAACCTGATCACCATGCAGGATGCCTTGCAGCAGGTTACCGGCATCAACGTCATCGCCAACGACACCTCCAGCGCGCAATACTATGCACGCGGCTACGGCCTGGGCGTGATGTACGACGGCGTCACCTCATACAACGGCATGACCCCGTCGCATCAGTTCGACCTGCCGCTCTACGAGCGCATCGAAGTCCTGCGCGGCCCGGCCGGTCTGTTGCGCGGCGTCGGCGAACCCGGCGGTGTCGTCAATCTGGTCAAAAAACGCCCCCGGAAGGACTTCGCTTTCTCCTGGGCGGCAGGCGCCGGCTCGTGGGACAACTACCGCCTGGAAGGCGATCTCACCGGGCCGTTGAACCAGGACGGCAGTCTGCGCGGCCGACTGGTGCTGGCGGAAGAAAACCGGGGCTATTTCTACGATCACACCCATGGCCAGAAATGGCTGGCGATGGGCGCGCTGGAATACGACCTGACGCCAGCGACCACGCTGGGGCTCTCGTTCACCGCCCAGGACGCCGACGTCAAAGCGCCGTCGTCCGGGCTTCCCGCTTCCAGCATCGTCGACGGCAAAGGTCATTACCAGTTGCTCGATGTTTCCCGTTCGACCTTCAATGCTCCCGACTGGGGAAAACTGCTGTATCACACCGAGGAACTGTCCTTCTCGGCGGAACACCGCTTCGCCAACGAATGGGTCGCCAAGCTCACCGCCAACCAGCGTGACTGGCGCCAGTATTACAAGTACGCCTACACCTATTCATCGGTCAATGCGACCACCGGACGCCTCGACTACGCCAGCATGCAGGGCGATTACGACTACAGCCGCGACGGCGTCGATCTATTCGCCAATGGCCCCTTCGAACTGCTCGGTCGCAAACACAATCTGCTGCTCGGATTCAATTGGGAGCGATATAAAAACTCGGGCAAATTCGGCCGCGGACCGACCTACACCAATGTGCTGTTCGGCGATCTCCGCCCGCTGACCGAGCCCAGCATCGCTTACACTTCTGGCAGCGATGCCAGTACCGAACAGCATGGTTTCTACTCCCAGCTCCGCCTCAGCCTCGCCGACCCGCTGACCCTGATCCTGGGTGGGCGGACGACCCATTTCCTCGCCAAGACCCGCAACATTGCCCCCTCGGCGCCCACCGCCTGGAAGGACGGCGCCAAAACCAAACACGAATTCACGCCTTACCTCGGCCTCCTCTACGACGTCAGCAAGGAGATTACGCTCTACGGCAGCTACGCCGACATCTTCACCCCGCAGACCCAGCTCAAGGCGGACGGCAGCACCCTCGACCCGCGCGTCGGCAAGCAATACGAACTCGGCGGCAAAGGCGAGTTCCTCGACGGCAAGCTGGCGGCCTCGCTTGCCTGGTTCGACATCCGCGACAAGAACCGCGCCTATGCCGACCCGGCCTATCCCACGTCGAACTTCTACCTGAATGCCGGCGAAGTCGAAAGCAAGGGCTGGGAAATCGAGTTGAGCGGCAAACCGGCACGCGGCCTGGACGTGATCGCCGGCTACACCTACCTGACCACCAAGTTTCTGAAGGACCGCAAGGATCAGGGCAAGAGCTATTCAATCCAGACCCCGAAGCACCAGTTCAAGCTGTGGAGCAACTACCGCTTCGACCAGGACAGCGCGCTCGCCGGCTTCAGCGTCGGCCTCGGCGTCCTCGCTCAGGACAAGGCGCAAAGCTCGCGCGGCTGGCGCGACGAAGTCGTCAATAGCGGCTACGCGGTGGTCAACGGAAGTATTGCCTACCAGATCGACCGGCATTATTCGCTCACGCTTGCAGTCAACAACATCCTCGATCGCAAGTATTACGCTTCGGTCGGCACCCCAAATTCCTACAATTTCTACGGTGAGCCACGTAGCTTCATGCTTACCTTGCGCGGAGCGTA
Source organism: Azonexus caeni (assembly GCF_048146105.1). NCBI lineage: Bacteria > Pseudomonadati > Pseudomonadota > Betaproteobacteria > Rhodocyclales > Azonexaceae > Azonexus > Azonexus caeni. The sequence continues at coordinate 77,153 of NZ_JBKJAD010000017.1, read as the reverse complement.
CTGAACGATGAAACGCCGAGATTTCCTGCTCGCCAGCCCGCTGCTGCTGGCCCATGCTGGCCCGCTGCGGGCCGCCGACGCCAACCAGGCGACCGACCTCACCCCGCTCGACAACGAACTCGAAAAACACCCGCGCTGCGTCGTCTGCAACATGGACCGCCGCCAGTACCACTATGCCCGTCACCTGCTGCATTACGGCGATGGGCATGCCGAGGGGACCTGTTCGATCAATTGCGCGGCGGAGTGCATGCTGCGTGAGCGGCGGCGCGGCTTCACGGCGATCTACGCGCCGGATTACGGCGTTGCTGGCGAGCCGAAGCCGTTGATCGAGGTGGCGACGGCGACCTACCTGATCGGCTCCGACCTGCGCGGGGTGATGAGCCCGGTCAGCAAGTACGCCTTCTCCGAACGCACCCGCGCCGAGGCGGTGCAGGCGGTTGCCGGGGGCCGTCTCGGCACCTTTGCCGAGGCGCTGGCGGCGGCGCTGGAGGACTACGCGCGCAGCCTGAACCGGCGCTACGACGGCGACCGGGAAAAGCTCAAGCGCCAGGGCAAGCTCTCGTAAGACTGGCGGGCCGGGCTCAGACGATCAGCCGGTACATCACCAGGTAGTAGCGCAGCCCCTGCCACAGCGTCGAGGCGCCCAGCGCGATGACGAAAAGCGCCGCGCCCTTGAGCAGCCAGCCGCGCAAGCGCGGGCCGAGGCGGCCGAAGAGGACGGAGGCGGCGAGCATGGCCGGCAGGGTGCCAGCGCCGAAGGCGAGCATGAGCAGCGCACCGCCGCCGAGCGAGGGAACGGTGGTGGCCTTGACCGCCATCGCCATCGTCATCGAACAGGGCATCAGGCCGTTGATCGCGCCGCCGATCAGCGCGCCGCGCACCGGCCCCCGGTTCACCGCCTGGGCAAACTGGCGGCGCAGCCAGGCGAGCGGCGCGAAGCCGAGGCTGTTGCGCCACGGCGAGACGCCGAGCAGGTCGAGGCCGAGCAGGATCACGACGATCCCGGCGACGATCTGCAACACGCCCTGCCAGAGACCGATCCAGCCGGTGGACACGAGCACCTGACCGAGCCCGGCGGCGATCACGCCGACCACGGCGTAGATGCCGATGCGCGCGCCGTGGTAGGCGAGATAAGGAGCGGGGCCGCGCGCGCCGAGTTTCATGAAGAAGGCGGACACCAGCCCGCCGCACATGCCCAGGCAGTGGCCGGCGCCGAGCAGCCCGGTCATGAAGGCGAGGAACAGCGGCAGTTCGCCGGCAGCCGGGGAAAAATCCATCAAGCTTGCAACCTAGGTTGGACGCGGCCGCTGGCGCGTTTGGACGGGATGGCCGGCGCGCAGCGACGACGCGGCAGGCTCATGCCGGCAAGGCGGCGCGAAAACGCGCCGGCGAAAATTTCTGCGGGCAACGAGTTTCGGCACAGCCACCAAGCCGGGCGCCCGTCCGGACGTGCCCGCGGCCACGTAGCGCCAGTCGTAGCGCAGGCGCGGAGGTCAGCATGCATGCGGCGGCACAAGGAGAGACAAGCGGTCAACTGAGGTTTCAAGGTTCAGCGTTGCAAGCGCAGCGAGTTGCCGACCACCGACAGCGAACTCATCGCCATCGCCGCAGCGGCGATCATCGGCGTCAGCCGGCCGGCGGCGGCGAAGGGAATGGCGACGACGTTGTAGCCGAGCGCCCAGAACAGGTTCTGGCGGATGATCGCCATCGTCCGCCGCGACAGCTCGATGCCGGCGGCGACGCGCGCGATGTCGCCGCCGACCAGGGTCACCGCCGCCGCCTCGACGGCGATGCCGGCGCCGCCGCCGATGGCGAAGCCGACGTCGGCGGCGGTCAGCGCCGGGGCGTCGTTGATGCCGTCGCCGACCATGCCGACCTTGCCGCCGGCGGCCTGCAGTTCGCGCACCAGCGCCAGCTTGTCAGCCGGCGTCAGGCGGGCGAGCACGCGCTCGATGCCGACTTCGGCGGCGACGTGGCGAGCGACCGCGTCGAGATCGCCGGTCGCCATCACGGTTTGCAGGCCGAGCCGGTGCAGCAGCGCGATCGCCTCGCGGGCGCCCGGACGGGCCTGGTCGGCGATCGCGAAGATCGCCGCCGGCACGCCGTCGAGCGCCACATACACCGGCGTCTTGCCTTGCGCGGCGAAGCGCTCGGCGGTTTCCTGCCAGGGCGCCGGATCGACGCCCTGCTCGCGCAGGAGGTCGGCGTTGCCGATCACCAATTGCTGCCCGCCCACCGAGGCGACGATGCCGCGCCCGGGCAGCGCGGCGAAGCTTTCGGCGTTCAGCGCGCCGGTCTGGCGCCCATGGCACCAGTCGCCCAGCGCGCGTGCCAGGAAGTGCTCGGAACCGCTTTCGGCGGCGCTGACCAGCGCCGCCAGCCGGGCCTCGTCGTGGCCGGCAGCGAGGACGGCATCGCTGACCGTCGGCCGCCCCGCGGTGATGGTGCCGGTCTTGTCGAACACCAGCGTCGTCAGTTGCGCCGCCGTTTCCAGCGCCTCACCGTGGCGAATGTAGATGCCACGGCGCGCCGCCTGGCCGGTGCCGACCATGATCGCCGTCGGCGTCGCCAGCCCGAGGGCGCAGGGACAGGCGATCAGCAGCACGGCGACGGCATGCGACAGCGCCGTTGCCGCCGGCGCGCCGGCCAGCGCCCAGCCGCCGAAGGTGAGCCCGGCGACGCCGGCCACCGCCGGCACGAAACGCGCCGAAATGCGGTCGGCCAGTTTCTGCACCGGCAGCTTGCTGCCCTGCGCCTGATCGACCAGGCGGACGATGCCGGACAGCACGGTGTCGGCGCCGACCGCCGTGACGCGCAGCACGAAGCTGCCGTTGCCGTTGATGCAGCCGCCGACGACGCGGTCGCCGGGCGCCTTGGCGACCGGCAAGGATTCGCCGCTGAGCATCGCTTCGTCGACGCTGCTCGCGCCATCGACGACGATGCCGTCGCTCGGCACGCGGGCGCCGGCGCGCACGCGCAGGCGGTCGCCGAGGCGCACGTCGTCGATCGGAACTTCGCTTTCTGCACCGTCGGCCGCAACGCGCAGCGCGGTTTCCGGCTGCAGTTCGATCAACTGGCGGATCGCTTCGCCGGCCTTGCCCTTGGCACGCTCTTCCAGGTAGCGGCCGAACAGCACGAAGGCGCAGATCGCCGCCGCCGATTCGAAATAGACGTGATGACGACGCCCGAACAGGCCAGGCAGGCTGTAGCCCCAGGCGGCGCCGGCGCCGATGGCGATCAGCGTATCCATGTTGGCCTCGCCCTGGCGGGCGAGCTGCCAGGCCTTGCGGAAGATCTCGCCGCCACTGCCGAAGAGCACCGCCGAAGACAGCGCGAACTCGACCAGGCGCAGCGCCGGCGAGCGGTGCATCAACATCCCGGATAGCACCACCGGCGCACTGAGCAGCGCCGAGCGGATGCTGCGCCGGCGCGCCTCGGCGATGCGCGCCTGCTCGCGGGCGATCACCTGGCGGCGCTGCGCCAGCGTGTCCATCGGCTGCGCCGCGTAGCCGAGACGATGGATCACTTCGGCGACGCCAGCGCGGTCGATCGCGCCGCGCACGTTGACGCTGGCGGCGGCGAAATTGACGCTGGCCTCGCGCACCCGCGGGTCGCGCCGCAGCTTCATCTCGATCAGCAGCGCGCACGAGGCGCAGGTCATCCCCTCCACCGACAGCGAGCACTCGCTGAGCGGCGCGTCGGCCGGCGGCGGTGCCACCGGCGCGGGCGGCGGCGCCGCCTGCAGGTGGCCGAGGATGGCGTCGAGCGTCGCCAGCAGGCGCGCCTCGGGCAGCGCGTCGGGGTCATAACGGACGGTCAGCGAACCGATATCGACGACGACACTGACCTCGCGCACCGCCGGCTGCTTGCGCAGCAGGATTTCCAGCAGGTAGCAGCGCTCCGCGTGCCTCACCAGCACCGGCGAAACGATGCGCAGGCGACGGCGCAGGCGGTGGGCGACGCGAAATTGCTTCATGTCTTGCGGTAGCGGACCAGCAGGAAGACCAGGTAGAAGACGGTCAGCCAGGCATTGCTGTGGGCCAGCGGGTTCTGCAGCCAGCGCTTGGTGATCAGGTCCCAGTGCGTCTTGATCAGGTAGAAGGCGACGATGTCGTTGAAGAAATTGGTCATCGCCTTTTCCGTCAGCGCGCTTTCCAGCACCGGCTGCACGCGGGCGCGCAGCGAACCGGGCGGCGCCTCGCCGGGCGGGATCAGGATCGTCTTCAGGCGGTCGAGCGCCGGCTGCAGGCCGAGCGCCGGCGCTGCGCCGGCCGCCTCTTCCGGCAGGCGTTCGAGCAGGGAGAACAGGTGACGGGCGACGCTCGCCGTCGATAGCAGCGCCGCGTCGAAACCCAGCGTCAGCGACTGTCCGGCCGCATCGACATGGGCACGGCGGACGCCGGCCAGCCCGGCCATGCCGGTTTCGATGCCGGCGGCGAGCGGCGCCGCGCAGAGTTCGCCGGGCAGCGCCAGGCACAGGTAACCGCTGCCGCGTTCGCGGACGACGATGCGTTCCGCCAGTTGCCGCGCGTTTGCCATCGCCGCCTCCTCAGGTCCGTTCCGCGTCGCCGGTCGCGGCGGCGGGCGGCTGGACGCCGGACAGCTTATCCTCGGCCTCGGCCATCAGGTCGTTGAGATTTTCCTTGCGGTTAAGCGCGAAGTCCTTGCCCATGCCGCCCAGTTTGCCCAGCCCCTCGGTGATTTCCTTCTGGTACTTGAAAAGCAGGAAACCGGCGGCGATGCCGCCGACCGCGCCGAGCGCCAGCAGCGCCAGCGGGTTGGGCAGCGCCGCCCGGCCGAGCAGGCTGCGCCCGGCCGCCACCCCGCCCGCCGCCATCAGCGCGCCACTGCCGGCCGGCTTGGCCAGCGCCTGGCCGGCGTCGCACAGCATCTGCGGCACCTGTTTCATCATGCTTTCCTTGATCATTTTTCGTCCTTTCCCGGATTGGCTGAAATTTCATCGGCACCGCCCGGCGGCGCCTGGATGTCGTGCAGCATTTCATAGATGCCGCGACATCCTTCACAGCAGAAACGATACGCCTGATCGCCGACCTTGAGCGTGAAAGGCCGGACGCCGACATCCAGGCCGCACAAGGTGCAGCGCGTCTCGTCCCGGCTCATTGCAGGAGCGCCGCCGCTTCGCGCTCGAAAGTCGCGGCGTCGGCCTCGCCGACGATCTTGCCGCGCACCGTGCCCTGGCCGTCGATGAAGAAGGTGGTGGGCAAGCCGACCACGCCGTAACGCCTGGCGATCGCCGAATCGCCGTCGAGCAGCGCCGGGTAGCTGACGCCGATCTTGCCCATGAAGGCATCGACGGTCGCCTTGTCCTGGCCGGCGTTCATCGCCAGCACGACCAGGCCGCGCGGCTGCAGGCGGCCGTAGACGGTTTCGATCGCCTTCATCTCGCCCTCGCAATAGCGGCACCAGTCTGCCCAGAAACGCAGCACCACCGGCCGCCCGGCGAGATCGGCAGGAAAATTCACCGGCGTGCCGTCGGCGCGTTGGGTGCTGAAGGCGGGCGCCGCCAGGCCGACATTGACCTTGGCCGGTTCGCCGCCACCGCAGGCGACGAGCAGCAGGAGAAAGGAGAGGATGAGGGGACGCACGTTCGATCCGTTTCGCTGGGCAATGACAGGACAATAGCCTTGCCCGGCCTGTCTGATCAAGCCCGCATCACGGCATCCGGCTCGGCGCGCGCCGCCCGCCACACCGGCAACAGCACGGTCAGTGCATAGGGCAGGACGGTGAGCAGGAAGAGGATCGCCAGTTGCCGGAGATCGACCACCGGCGACAGGCGGAAGCTCGGGTAAAGCACCGACCAGCCGCGCAGGGCCGGCGCGAACAAGGCTGCATCGTAGCGGAAGACATGCAGCCAGGCGGCGACGAAGCCGATCAGGAAGGCCGCCAGCGCAATCAGCAGCCCCTCCCAGAGCTTCATCCGGATGACGTCGCCGCCTTCCCAGCCGATCGCCTTGAGGATGCCGATCTCGCGCCTTTCCTCGGCGGGCAGGCCGGCCGCCTTTTCCCAGACGAGGATGGCGAAGGCCAGGATCACGCCGGCCAGCACGGCGAGGCCGATGCCGTCGCGCCAGCCGAACAGTTGGGCGTAGATGGCGAGGATCTCGGCGCGCCGGATCGGCCGCAACTCCGGCTGCGCCGCCCGGATCGCCGCCGCCAGCGCGTCCCCGGACTGCGCCCCGGTGCTGCGCAGCACGGCATCGGTATATTGGCCGGCCGGATATTCGAAGAAGCGGCGGAAATCGTCCGCCGCCAGCAGCACCAGATCGCCGCTCAGGAGTTCGCTGTCCTCGGGCAGCACCGCCGCCACCTTGAAACTGAACAGCTTGCCGGAATAGCTGCGAAAGGAAATGGTGTTGCCCGGCACCAGGCCACGCTCGCGCGCCACCGCGTTGCCGATGCTCAGCGTACCCGCGGCGACTTCGGCGTCCGGGCGCGCCATCAGCGTGTAGTTGGCCTTGACCACGCTGTCGTAGTAATAGCCCCACAGCCGCCCCTGCACCTCGGCCACCCCGGGCAGGCGGGCCAGTCGGTCGACATCGGCCTGCGCCAGCAGGTCGTGGCGCCCCGCCACCTGGCGCTGGACGACCATTTCCGGCGCCCCGGCCAGCACCGTCAGCGCCTCGCTGCGCAAGGCGTGACCGAACAGCATCAGCGACGCCAGCACGAACACCAGTGTCGAGAAGACCGCCAGCAGACCGAGGCTGCGCGCCTTGCGGCGGTCCAGCGCGGCGATCGTGAAATCAATCAGGTGCAGTTGTTTTTCCAGCCAGACTCGCATCGGGGTCACGCTTGACAGAGGGGGGCGGCAACAACGCCGCGCTCGGGAAATGGTCGAAGGCCGCCGGGTGGTCCTGGAAGGCGGCATGCCGGTCGGCCTGACTGGGATGGCGGGTGTAACGCGCTTCGCAGAACAAGGCCAGGTCGGTCAGCCCGTACTGTGCCGTCATCGCCCGCAAGCGCCCGAGCCGCGCCGCCGCCCCGGCATCGTCGACGGCAACGAGGCCGGCCACGACAACGGCCAACGCCGACAACAAGCCAAGGACAACGAGGGAAGGACGCAAGGCTAAACGCTCCGGGAATCGGCAGGCATCATACGACAACCCGGCGCGCCCGGGCGCAGCCGCGTCAGAAACGGTTGGCCGCCCGCATCAAGGCCCCGCGCAGGGCGATGGTCACGCTCGAACCCAGCCCGACCCGCTGCGCCACCGCCGGCAGGATGATCAGCGAAGCCAGCGCAAAACCCGCCCCCAGCAACAAGGAGGTCATTTCCGGCTGCTTCTGGACTGGCGCGTTCTGCATGATGTTCATCCCCCGATAACGATGGCGGAGATGTTAGCGCCGGAGCAGGGCGGGTGGACTGCGGCAAATTGTCGCAATGGCGCGCCAGGAAATAACCGCAGCAAAGCAAAAGTGCATTCTGTTGTCGGTGGGCGCCAGACCGTCGTTCAAACGCTGCACTACGAAAATCCCGGCTGCTTGCTAAAAATCGAAATAATAGAAATTCGCCGGCTGCATCGAGGCAATCACCGAACATCCGACACACAGCATGAGGAGCACCGGAGCCAAGATGACCGTCGGCACAAGCGCGGCCATGGAACGAATCTTCGCTATCTGATCAAGTGGGTGCAGCAGAAGCAAACCAATACCGAGAAGGACCGGCACGGTAGCCGCATCTGGCCAATAGCCCCAGTTACCGCGGTAAATTACGCCGGTAGCGACGTCATGGGCAACGGAGAGGGAGGGCGATCTGAAAATCACCGTTAAAACACTCCATGTCAGGAAAGTACAGAGTATGCAGAGCCACCGCCTCCAGCCCGACGCGGTGGCAGAGAAACGGGCATAGCCGCTGACGGTTTCGGCAACCATGATCAGGCCGTGAGCCAAGCCCCAAAGGACAAAGGTCCAGGCTGCACCATGCCACAGACCGGAAAGCATCATGGTGACGACGATGGAGAGATGGCGGGCATATTTGTGCAGATAGACATGGAGCGGCTTGAACACGTAATCACGCAACCAGAAGCTCAGGGTTATGTGCCAGCGGCGCCAGATTTCGCCTATCGAGGCCGAGCCATAGGGCGAGCGAAAGTTTTCCGGGAAGGCGATCCCAAGCATGCCTGCCAATGCGATCGCCATGTCGGAGTAGGCACTGAAATCGCAATAGATCTGGATCGAAAAGCCGAATATCGCCGCCACGCTTTCCCAGCCCGACAGGGTGGCATGGGCGGCATAGGCCTGGTCGACATAGGCACCAACCGGATCGGCCACCAGCACCTTTTTCAGCATGCCAACCGTAAACAGGGCCAGGTTGGGCATCAGGCTGGCGCGCGCAATCGCCAACTGCGGCAGTTGAGGCAGGATGTGGCGCGCACGGAGGATCGGCCCCGCAATCAGGTGAGGGAAAAAGGTCAGATACACCGCCGTCGGCCAGAAGCCAGGCGGCTTCTTGCCCGGCTGGCGCGCCGTATCGACGAGGTAGCTGATGATCGTGAAGGTGACGAAGGATACGCCGAGCGGCAGCGCCCAGCCGAGACGCGGGGTCTGGATACCGGAAAGGCCCTCGACGGTTTCAAACAGGAAGTCCGTGTACTTGTATAGGCCGAGCGGAATCAGGGACACGAACACGCATGGCGCCAACTTGCGTCGATCACGCCAAACCAGCCGCAGCATCAGCCAGCAACCGACAATCATCGCGATCAGCAACAAAACAGCGGGCGGGTACCACCAAGCGTAGAAAATCAGGCTGGAGATGGTAACGAAGCTGAGTTGCAAACGCCGGGGACAAAAGGCGAAAAGTGCGCAGAAAATCAGGAAGAACAGCAGAAAGGACGGTAGCTGAAACAGCATCGACAGCTACTCCTTGGGGCGAGGGAAATAGGGCTTCAGCACATCCGTCATAACCTTGAACGCCTTTGCATTAGGGTGAACATCGTTATTGGCCACCCAATAGCTTTCGGCCGGTTCTTGCCGCAGACTCGGCAGTGGATCAAGGAAAGCCCAGCCACGCTTCTCGCTTTCCGCTCGCATGATGTTGGTTATGAAGTCGAACTGGTAGGGCTGGAAACTGTGCGACTCCGGAACCATCATGACCAGCACTCGGTAGCCATGCCTCGCCTGATCCACCTTCAGCCGGTCCAGAGCCATATTCAAGGCAGCACGGCCGGGCCCATCGGCCCACATTTTTTCATAGGCTGCCACCAATCCGGCTTGGCCGGGAGCATTACTCATCGCCATTTCGACAAAGGAAACGATCAAGGCGTAGGCTTGACTATGGCGCACCAGCCATCCGGCCTGGCCGGTATCCTGCACGAGCGGCGCACGCGCCGTTGCCAGCACGATGACCGTATCCGGGCGTATCGTGTCTGCGTAGCGCAGCCAGTTGGCAACGATTTGCGTCATGTTCATGTTGCCAACGCCGGTAGTCATCACCTCGCTTTCCGGGCCGAGCCATCGGGCAAGCTGAGCGCGCAAGGTCTCGTCTTCCGGCAGGCCCCAGCCCATGGCCACGGAATCGCCGATGACAACTAGCTTATGCTTGCCCGGCGTTGTCAGGTCGGGCTCCGGTCCGCGCATGCCGAGCGAATTGATGGAGACCTCGACCCCTTGCAACGAAGCGGATGCGCCGGGGATGTGCTCATGACCGATGGCGGGATCAGCGCTCTTCTGTTTGAGTAGCGTTGCGTAGCGCCACATCTCGACCAGATAGTTCTGCTGCGAAGAGGTTGCCACGCGCACCAGCCCCTCAAGCGCTGCGCAAGCCAGCAGCAGCCCCAAAAGCACGAGGCTTGCCCCCGAAAGGAGCCTCTTCACGAGAGATTTTCGGTTGCTCAAGTTCAAAACACCGCGTAAACGAAGGGCGCCCAGGATGAATTAGCCAGAACGACGAAGAGAACCGAGAACAGCATGATCACTGCAAAAAACGGGATTAATACCAACCTGGTTTTTTTGCTGAAAAGAAACCCGAAAAGGTCACTTAGGAACTTCATAACCTACTCCGCTGACAACTGAAAACCCCTGATTCTACTTTGTCTGACTCCATCTCAATCCGCTGCCGAAAGAATCGAGGCTTGTTTTTCGAAACTCTCCCCAGAGCACGGGAACCCACATGGCATGAATTAGTCATTCCAGGTACGCCGTAACAGGCGTTACTTCCTCGGCAACCTGAGCGGGACACCACTCGGATTCATCATTCGGATCGCACCACTTTGCCATCCGCCATATCGAGCACCAGACAAAGGCGGCACGCATCAAATCTTCCGTCGACAGCAGGAGGACAGCAGCGCCAAGGCCTGGATCGAAAACGCCAGCGCTCTCTACAAAGGCGAGCCGATTTCCCCCGGGACCTCGGGTAGCAGTGGAGCCCCATAAAACCGTCCCCTTTGAAAGGCTTGCCCGATTCAACCATCAACGCCCCCATGAATCCATCGGGCACACCTCCCACTGAGGCCGAGGATCGGTATCATCTGCGACTTTCTGTTCAGGCCGAATACGTCTGCAGTTAGAGCAAAGAGCCCCTCCGAAACCCGGAACGATCCAGCAGAAGAAAGAGAGATGAAGGTGAGCAACAGAATTTTTGGTCTCGTGTGGTGTTTCATTGTCGGCTTTTTCGCCCTCCTGCCTTTGCGGCATGGCGATACCTTCCACACGCCGCTTGCGGTTGTCGCATTGCTGCTGGCCCTGATCACCATCGCCGCGCCAAACCTGCTGGCGCTGCCTAACCGACTGTGGGCCTGCTTTGGCAAAACCATCAGCGGCGTGACCAGCAATGTGTCGCTTTTCCTGATCTATTTTTTTCTCTTCACCCCAGGGGCCGCGCTGTTACGTCTGTGCGGCCGTAACCAACTCAAGCTCCGCTTCGATCCCAAAGCCCGCACTTACTGGACCGAGCGCCCCTCGGACGACACGAATTTCACCCTCCCGTACTGACTGACAATACGCTTCATGCAAATCCTCGGAATCTCCGCTTACTATCACGACAGTGCCGCCGCCTTGATCCGCGATGGCATCGTTGTAGCAGCCGCACAGGAAGAGCGCTTTACACGGAAAAAACAGGATTCCAGGTTTCCCCGTGCTGCAGTCCGCTTCTGCCTAGAGGCGGCAATGCACTCGCCGATAGATCATGTCGTGTTTTTTGACAAGCCGTTCCTCAAATTCGAACGCATTCTAGAAACCTATCTCAGCTTTGCGCCGAAGGGCTTTGCAACCTTCCGCGCCGGCCTCCCGGTCTGGGCGAAGGAAAAACTGTTTCAGCGCTCGTTGCTGATGAAGGAACTGGACGAACTCGCGCCCGGCCGATTCCCGTCGGACTCGCTGTTGTTTTCCGAACACCATCTGAGCCATGCGGCTTCTGCCTTCTACCCTTCGCCGTTTGACGAGGCTGTAGTACTGACCATGGATGGTGTAGGAGAATGGGCGACAACATCTGTGGCGATCGGCAATGGCTCGAAGCTGCGGGTCATCCGCGAGTTGCTTTTCCCCCACTCGCTCGGGCTTCTGTATTCCGCTTTTACCAGCTATGCCGGTTTTCGAGTAAATTCCGGCGAATACAAGCTCATGGGCCTCGCTCCTTACGGAGAACCCCGCTTTTCAGGGGTCATTCGCGAACATCTTGTTGACGTGAAGGATGATGGCAGTTTCCGGTTGAATCAGCGCTACTTTAACTACTGTACCGGGCTAAGCATGACCAATGCCCGCTTCCATGCCCTGTTCGGCCGCCCTCCGCGCCCGCCGGAAAGTCCGATCGAGGATTTTCACGCCGATGTCGCAGCTTCAATTCAGCAGGTCACAGAAGATATCGTCCTGCGCATGACACGGGCACTGGCAAAGGAAACCGGCCAGAAGAATCTCTGTTTGGCAGGAGGCGTGGCACTCAATTGCGTGGCCAATGGCAAAATCGCCGCCGACGGGGCCTTCGAGAAGGTCTGGGTACAACCTGCTGCAGGCGATGCTGGCGGAGCGATTGGCGCAGCCTTGGCCGCATACCATCTACATACCAAGGCAGCGCGGCAAATATGCCACCCTGACGCGATGAATGCCTGCGCCTTGGGTCCGGAATTCTCGCCTGAGGAAGTCGAAGCCGCGCTAGCAACCGCTGGAGCACGTTTTACCGTGGTATCGAATGAAGCGCTATTCGACGAAACGGCTGTTGCGCTAGCGGCTGGCGAGGTAGTCGGCTGGTTTCAGGGACGCATGGAGTTTGGCCCTCGAGCATTGGGTAATCGATCTATCCTCGGGGATCCACGCCGAACGGATATGCAAAAGAAGCTTAATCTCAAGATCAAATTCCGCGAGAGCTTTCGACCCTTTGCCCCATCCGTTCTGGCGGAAGCTGCGGCAGACTGGTTCGACGTGAGCGCAACGCACTCGCCTTATATGCAGACAGTCACCACAGTGGCGGAAAAACGCCGAACAATATCCGCGCAGCACGCAGCGTCACATCATGGGCTGAAGGATCAGTATCTCGTACGCTCCGTCATTCCGGCAGTTACCCATACTGACTTCTCGGCCCGGGTGCAGACCGTTTGCGCTAAAGAAAACCTCCGTTATCACATGCTCCTAAAGGCATTCGAAAAACTTACCGGCTGCCCGGTACTGATCAACACCAGCTTCAATGTCCGGAACGAACCAATCGTGTGCACACCAGCCGAAGCATTCGCTTGCTTCATGGCCACCGACATGGATCGCTTGGTCGTTGGCAACGCCGTGTTGCGCAAGGTGGAGCAGGATAGTGCGCTAGCCTTCGACTATAGTTCCCGTTTTGCGCTGGACTGACATGAGCGAACACCCGAGAAGGTCGCAGATCGAATCAAGACTCCGCTGGAGCCTGTTGAAACTCTTTCAGATTTTTATCGTGCTCTGCCTGATTGATGGATTTCTTGATATCACCTATCCACTGGCGAGCTTCACCAAAAACCATTTGATACGCAAAGTCTCCGAGACCTCGCCAGCCAAACCGGTCAAACCAGGCTCCGTACAGGACATCATTTTGCCCACCCCAGGCTTTTCCGTCCGTCAGGAACCCGGGATACGCGGAATCGTGGCTGAATATCATTCGCCAAACATCAATGTCGCCATCGACGGTCTGCGCTACAACAGCCCAACCCCTTCGGAGAATTCGGCTACGGTCGGTCTCTTGCTCGGATCATCGGCCGCATTCGGCTATGGCGTCGCCGACAACCAGACACTTGCAGCACATCTGGAACGCTCGCTCAAGGATGTCCGGCTAGACAATTATGCTGGTTTGGCCCAGCCCATCACAGACAGCACGCTGCGCTGGTACGATTACCAGAAGAAGCACGGGAAACCGGACTTTGTCATCCTCGCCAGTGCCAACTATCAAATATTCGCTGATTGCCAACCGGTTCCAGCAGTGAATACGAAATCGAATATTTTTCTATTTCTGGCCGAGAAAATCGCGGATAGATTTTCACCCAAAACAACATTTCCCTGCGCCTCAAACGGAAGTTTAGATCTTGCCATTCGCAATTCGATACTCGCCATAGAGAATGCAGTTGCGTTCGGCCGAAAACAGGGGATTCCTTTTCATATCGTCAACCTCCCGACTCCTTACGACGCAAATGTCAATATCGACAATCTGCTAAAGGAGGCCAATGCAAAGGCGCAAATCGCTGCGATGCAGCGGGTATACAGTCGCTTTCATGAAGAACTAGCCAAGCTTGAACTGCCGGAATTCATCGATCTATCGCACTCACTGCCATCGGACAAAATGTATTTTTTGGATACCGGCGGACACATTTCCGGAGAAGGAAACAGGTTAATTGCCGAAACACTTCGTCAGCGCATTTGGGGCAACAAGTTCAGCAACAGTAGAGACTGAAGTCGCGCAAAATGATCCGGCGACACATCGGCAGCGACACATCGGCAATATCCGCGACCGGAATCGCATTGCGGATGCCAGTAGAGCTTTGCTGGAAGCCAAGCCGCAGGTATGTCGATCATGCATCTGGACATTACGCAAAGTGCCGCAGATGCCACAAATCTGCAACACCTCTACGCCAGAAAAGCAAAACAGCGCATGGCACTTGACGTGCGATGCGCTGTTCTGACGGGCATTCCTGGTGGACCGAATGAGGATCGAACTCACGACCTCCGCATTGCGAACGCGGCGCTCTCCCAGCTGAGCTATCGGCCCGTAAGGCGCGCATTATAGCCTAGGGAGGGGCGGTTTCTGCAAGCAGCTTGGCGACACCGGGGAAAACCCGTTCAATTCTGCCCGGCACCAGCCGCGGCGCGGCGCAGGCGGTCGGCGACGGCGGCCCAGTCGGCGCCGGCTGGCAGGGCTTCAACGACGATCAGATCGACACCGGCGTGGTCCATGTCGCGCAGCGCGGCGTAGAGGTCGTGGGCGTAGCCGACCGGATCGGCCGGCAGCATCCGCCAGGCGTGCGGCATTCCGGCCTGCGGCGGCTGGTTGGGGCTGAGCACCGCGCACTTGCCGCCGCGATGGCGCTGGGCGTTGAGGAAGTCGAGCAGGCGCTCGCCGGTGACCACGCGCAGCGGCGTGATCGGCGCGTAATGCGCTTCCAGCGAACCGGAGACGCGCGGCGCGCCGTGGCTGGTTTCGATCGCCGGCACACGGCCGAGCACCGCTTCCAGGTGCAGCGGCGAGATGTGGCCGGGGCGCAGCACCACCGGTTCGCCGCGCGAGCAGTCGATGATCGTCGATTCTATGCCGACGGCGCAGGGACCGCCGTCGAGGATCAGCGGCACGGCCTCACCCAGTTCCTCGGCAACGTGGGCGGCAGTGGTCGGGCTGATGCGGCCGAAGCGGTTGGCCGACGGCGCCGCGATGCCGGCGTGCTCACCTTTCGCGGCGGCAAAGCGGCGCAGCAGTTCGAGCGCCACCGGGTGGCCGGGGACGCGCAGGCCGACGGTGTCCTGGCCGCCGGTGACGGCGTCGGGCACCCAGGCCTGCTTCTTCAGGATCAACGTCAGCGGGCCGGGCCAGAAGGTTTCCATCAGTTCCCAGGCCACCGCCGGCACTTGCTCGGCCCAGGCCTCGACGGCATCGTGGCCGGCCAGGTGGACGATCAGCGGGTGGTCGGCCGGGCGGCCCTTGGCGACGAAGATCTTGGCCACCGCCGCCGGGTTGGCGGCGTCGGCGCCGAGGCCGTAGACGGTCTCGGTCGGCAGCGCGACCAGTTCGCCGGCCAGCAGCAGGTCGACAGCGCGCTGGTAATCCGCGTCGGAAGGCGTCATCAGTCCTTGATGCCGATGGCGGCGCGGGCGTCCAGCGCGGTCTTCTGCACGGCTTCTGGATTGTCGCCGATCACCGTGAAGTGGCCCATCTTGCGGCCCGGCCGCGCGTGGTGCTTGCCGTAGAGGTGCAGCTTCAGGTTGGGGATGGCGTGCAGCCTGGCCCAGTCCGGCTCGCGGTAGGTATCGCCGTCGTACCACAGGTCGCCGAGCAGGTTGACCATCACCGACGCCGAATGCGCACGCGGCTCGCCCAGCGGCAGGCCGCACAGCGCGCGCACCTGTTGCTCGAACTGGTTGGTGACGCAGGCGTCGATGGTGTAGTGGCCGCTGTTGTGCGGGCGCGGCGCCATTTCGTTGACCAGCAGCTGGCCGCGGCTGACGAAGAACTCGACACCCATGGTGCCGATGTAGCCGAGCTTCTCGGCGATGCGCGCGGCCACATCCTCGGCGTCGCTCTTCATGCAGCCGGAAGTGCGCGCCGGCACGATGGAGACATCGAGGATGCCGCGCGTGTGCTGGTTCTCGCCGGTCGGGAAGCAGGCGACCTTGCCGTTTTCGTCGCGCGCCAGCACGACGGAAACTTCGTAGTCGAGCGGCAGACGCTGTTCGAGCACGCATTGCTCGCCCTTGAACTGGGCGAAGGCGAGCAGCGCCTCCGCGACGTTATTGACCGTCGCCTGGCCTTTACCGTCGTAGCCGAAGCGGGCGACCTTGAGGATGGCCGGGAACAGGCTGGCCGGCGCGGCCTTCAGGTCGGCTTCGCCGTTGACCTCGATGAACGGGCCGTGCGGGAAGCCGTTGTCGCGCAGGAAGGACTTTTCGCTGACGCGGTGCTGGCAGATCGCCACCGCCGCCGCGTGCGGGCGCACCGGCACGAACTTGGCGAGGTAGTCGAGCGTCGCTGCCGGCACGTTCTCGAATTCGGTGGTGATCGCGGCACAGCCGGCGGCGAATTCGTCGAGCGCGGCGTAGTCGTCGTAGGCGACGCAAAAGTGGCGTTCGGCGATCTGCGCCGCCGGGCTGTTCTTGTCCGGATCGAGCACCCAGACCTGGTAACCCAGTTCATGGGCAGCGGCAACGAAGAAGCGGCCGAGCTGGCCGCCACCGAGCATGCCCAGCGTGGCGGGCGGCAGGATCGTCGTTTTCATACTTCGGGCAGCTTCATGCCCAGCACCTTTTCGGTCTGGGCGGCACGGAAGGCCTGCAGTTTGGCGTTCAGCGCCGCGTCACCGTTGGCCAGCATGGCGACGGCAAACAACGCGGCATTGGCGGCACCGGCCTCGCCGATGGCGAAGGTGGCGACCGGGATACCCTTGGGCATCTGCACGATGCTGTGCAAGGAATCGACGCCGGACAGCGCGCGCGACTGCACCGGCACGCCGAGTACCGGCACCGTCGTCTTGGCGGCGAGCATGCCGGGCAGATGGGCGGCGCCGCCGGCACCGGCGATGATCGCCTGCAGGCCGCGCGGAGCGGCGGTCTCGGCGTATTCGAAGAGCAGGTCGGGCGTGCGGTGCGCGGAAACAACGCGGGCTTCGAAAGCGACGCCGAAGTCCTTGAGGATGACGGCGGCGGCCTGCATGGTCGGCCAGTCGGAGTCGGACCCCATGACGATGCCGACGGAAATCTTCTTGTCGCTCATTTAACGAATCCCCGCTTTGCGTTCGGCAGCCTCGATGGTGTTGGCCAGCAGCATGGTGATGGTCATCGGCCCGACGCCGCCCGGCACCGGGGTGATCTGGCCGGCGACTTCGAGGCAGTCATCGAAGTCGACGTCGCCGCACAGTTTGCCGTCCGGCAAACGGTTGATGCCCACGTCGATGACCACGGCGCCCGGCTTGATCATGTCGCCCTTGACGAACTTCGGCTTGCCGACGGCGGCGACGACGATGTCGGCGCGGCGGGTGTGGAACTTCAGGTCGCGCGTCTTCGAATGGCAGACGGTGACGGTGGCGCCGGCGTTGATCAGCAGCATCGCCATGGGCTTACCCACGATGTTGGAGCGGCCGATGACGACGGCTTCCTGGCCGCTCAGATCGACATTGCCCTTCTCGAACATCTTCATCACGCCGTACGGGGTGCACGGAATGAAGCGCGGCGCGCCCTGCGACAGCGCGCCGACGTTCTCGGCGTGGAAACCGTCGACGTCCTTCTCGGCGGAGATGGCTTCGAGCACCTTCTCTTCGTCGAAGTGCCTGGGCAGCGGCAGTTGCACCAGGATGCCGTGGATGGACGGATCGGCGTTCAACGCGGCGATCTTGTCGAGGACGACCTGCTGATCGACGTCCTTGTCGTAGACGATCTTCTCGGAATGCATGCCGATGGCCAGGCAGCCATTGACCTTGTTCTTCACGTAGACCTGGGAAGCCGGGTCTTCGCCGACCAGAATGACCACCAGGCCAGGCTGGTGCCCTTTGGCCGTCAGGGTTTCCACGCGTGCCTTGAAGCTCTGACGCAGTTCCTCCGCCAAGGCCTTGCCATCGATTATTTGTGCCGTCATCGTCGTATCCGGAAAACAAAAGGGGAAAGGCAGGCTGCCTTTCCCTCGAAGTTTCAGGATTTTACCAGAACCCTGGAGCGGCATCCTCATTCTGCGGCCAGCCGCGCGATTCATCCGTCATCGCACGTGCTATGCTTACCCGGCCTCCCGTCGCCACCAGCCCAGCCATGAACGCGCAAACCCCGCCGCGCCTCAGCCAGACCGCAGACCCGACTCCGTTCTGGGAGCGCATCCCGCGCTTTTTCCTGTTTCCGCTGCAGCCAGCCATCCTCGGCCATCTATTTCTGGCCGCGGCGCTGCCGGCGCTCTGCTTTCTGGCTCCCGGCGCCATCAGCGGTTTGCTGCTCTTCTTCGGCGGCTCGCTGTGGGCCTGGTTCTCAGTACTTCGCCAGGGCAGCCGGATTGCAATCGAGACCAGTCGTGGCCGCCTGCTGCCGGCAGACTACGACGACAACACACGCGAAGGACTGGGGCTGCTGCCCTTCAGCATCTTCGCGCTGTTCTTCGTCAGCGGACTGGCGGTCGGGCTGATTCAGGGCATGTTCGGCAACACGCCGGCGATGGCGATGAACTTCGTCGTTTCGCTGCTGCTGCCCGCGGCGCTGATGGTGCTGCTGCATTCGCGCAGCCTGCTCGCCGGACTCAATCCGTGGCGCGCCGCAACGCTGATCGGCAGTATTGGCAAACCCTACCTGCTGCTCTGCGTCTTTCTCTTCTGCCTGTCCAGCGCGCAGATGTTCCTCACCTGGCAGTTGTACGCCTTTGGCCTGAAACCCATCATTGCCGACCTGATGGCCGGCAACATCGTGCCGGAAAGCGGCCAGACCCCCATCGACCTGATCGGCGAACTGTTCGCCCGGCAACGCATGCGCATGTCCTCGGCGCTGTTCTGCGCCAACCTGGCGGCGATGTTCTTCACGATGATCGGCTTCAACATGCTGGGTTACGTCCTCTACCAGTATCACCGCATTCTCGGCATCCCCCTCCCCCCGACGGCACGCGGCGGCAATCCGGCGACGGCGGCGGAAGATGGTCCGGCGGCGCAGATTGCCGAACTGATCGCCGCCGGCGAAATGAGCCGCGCCATCGACATCGCCTACGAGGAACAGCGGGTGCATCACGAGGATGTGACGGCACAGGAGCGCTATCACAAGCTGCTGCACCTGGCCGGCCGCAAGGACCGCCTGCTGCCCCACGCCAACCGGCTGATCCCCCTGTTGCTGCAACGCCAGATGGCCAGCCGGGCAATCGCCGCCTGGCGCCGCTGCCACGAACTCGACGCCGATTTCCGGCTGCACGAACCGGGCGTCGAACTGGCGCTCGCCGAAGCCGCGCACAAGCTGCGCGAAAACCAGTTGGCGCTCGATCTGATGCGCGCCTTTGACAAGCGCCACCCGCGCCACCCTCTGATCCCGGAGGTCTATTTCCTCAGCGCCCGCATCCTGTGCGAGGAGTTTCGCCAGGACGCGATGGCCGAAAAGATCTTCAGCGCCATCGCCACCCGCTATCCACAACACCCCTGCGCCGAGAAAGCCGCCGAATACCGGCGCACCCTGGCCCGCCTGCGCGGCGCCGCCAGCCCGGCCTGACCCGTCGCCCCCAGCGGCGGCTCGCCTCAGCCGGCGAGGCGGCTGAGGGCGGCGGCGACCGTCGCGTCGCCGGCGTTCCGGCGCGCCCCGGCTGCCGCCAGCAAGAGTCGGCGACACCGCGGATCGGCCGGCGCCAGCGCGTGCAGCAAGCGTGCCGCCCGCTCCAGTTCGACCATCCGCCCCTGAGCAAAGAAGACCTCGGCCAGCGCCGCCAGGCGGTCGGCGTCGAGGCGCGGCCGCGGCTGCGCCAGTTGCAGGTAGTCGATGAACACTGCCGGCAACATGGGCTGTACCGCGGCCTCGCGCGTCGCCATGCGCAGGAAGCTTCGGCTGGCCAGGTGAAAGGCCTCGCTGGCTGGCGCCAGCTTGAGGACGTTCAGGCATTCCTGCCAGACCGCCAGATCGTGCCCGGCATGCGCCGCCGCGCGGCCATAGGCCTGGCGCGCCAGCTCGAAATCGGCATCGCGCATGGCCTTGCGGGCCTGCGCCAGATAGCGCTCGCGGCGTTCCGTCGCGGCCGGCACCGCCGACCGCGCCTCCCCTTCTTCCGGCAACAGACGTTGCTGAGCCCGGCGCAGCAGCGGCAGGGCGAGCAGACCACCGCACAGCAAGCCACCGATGTGGGCCTCATACGCCACCCGTCCGCCCCCCAGCCAGAGCAGTTGCACGGCTTCGTTGAGCAGCCAGATCGGCAGCGCCAGCAGCGCCGGGGCGCGGATGATGTCGAAATAGACGATGATGAAATAGAAGAAGGGAATCCGCCGCCAACGCAGCAGGACGGAAAACGCGCCCATCACCGCAGCGATCGCGCCGGAGGCGCCGATCAAGCCGCTGCCGCTGGCGGCGACCATCCACAGGCCGGCGCCGGCGACGCCGCCAAGAAGGTAGATGGCAAGGAAAGCGGCGCTGCCGATCAGGCCTTCCACCGCCGGCCCGATCAGCACCAGGACCAGCATGTTGCCGAGCAGATGAGAAACGTCGGCGTGCAGGAACTGGCTGGAAAAGGCGGTGAGCAGGGTTGGCTGATCGCTGCGGAAGGCATAGCGGGTGCCGACCACCCCCGCCATCAGGCCGTCGAAACTTTGCCGCGCCTGCCGCCAGCTACCGTAAATCTCGTCGCTCGGCGGCACCACCGCCCCTTGCCGGAGTTCCTCCATGAACGCCCGATCATCCTCCATCTGCTCGAGAAGCGGCGCCAGACCGCGCCGGTTCTTGAGCAGGCGATCGAACTTTGCCACCGCCTCATGATCGCCGCGGCCGAGCAGGTGGTCCCGGTAGCGATCAGGCTCGATCTCGGCCAGCACGCTGCCCGAGTAATACTCGACGGCGTGCCGGAGCCGCGCCTCGTCACCCTGCTGCAGACCGAAGAAGACGAACAGGTTGACGACGACCAGCAACACCACGCCGACCGGCAGGTAGGGCGGGATGATGCGGGAGAGATAGGGCATCAGCAGCATGCCGCCGATTCTTGCAGAAAGGCGTCAGGCTGTCGATGTCGCCGGCATCGCCGGCGACGCCTCTTCAGGCGGCCTGCGCCGTGCCGACCGCCGCCCGACCGGCGGCGAAAGCCCGCCGGTTCAGTTCGACGAGCTTTTCGCCCTTGCGCTGGAAGCGCTTGAGCACGCAATCAAGCAGGATTTCCGCCGGAAACGGCAGATGATCGGCGATGGCACCGAGCATCACGGTGTTGCCGAGACGGATGTCGCCCAGTTCGAGGGCGATGCTGGTCGCGTCGAAGGCCACCACCGGGCCACCGCCGTCGCGCATGGCGGCGATCGGGTCGTCCGGATAGTCGAACAGGCCAAGCTCGACGACCGGCGGCACGAGGCGCGCGTTATTCATCAGCGAGATGCCACCCGGACGCAGCATGTGCCGCCAGCGCATGCCCTCGGCCGCTTCGAAGCCGAGCAGCACGTCGGCGCTGCCCGGCGTGATCTGCGGCGACAGCACGCGGGGACCGAAGCGCAGGTGCGAGGAAACCACGCCGCCGCGCTGCGCCATGCCGGCGACCTCGGTCTTCTTGGCATCGTTGCCGAGGGCGATCGCCGCCTCGGCGAGGATTTCGGTGGCGGTCATGACGCCCTGACCGCCGATGCCGACGACGAGAATGTTGGTCGTTGCGCTCATGCCTGGCAGCCTCCCTTGGCGAACTGGATCGGCGCGCTCGGCACATAGTGCTCGATCGCCTTCGGCGCACAGGGCTGCAGGCAGAGGCCGCAGCCGGTGCACACCGACGATTCGATACGGACGAAAGCGAGATCGACCTCACGCCCGCTCGCCTTGACTTCCTTGCCGCGCCGCGTGACGTGGATGGCCGGGCAACCGACGTCGATGCAGTTGCCGCAGCCGGTGCACTTGTCCTCATCGACCGCGTAGGGCTTGAGCTTATGGTAGTCCTTGATCAGCACGCAGGGCTGGTCGGTGATGATGACCGAGACTTCGGGCACCTTGACCTCCTCGCGGATGGTCTTGAACAGCACCGGCAGCTGATACGGATTGACCACGTGGATGCGCTCGTCCTTGACCCCCAGCGCCGAAACCAGCTTGGCGAAGTCGATGCGCGGCGCTTCGGCGCCGTGAATGTCGCGGCCGTTGCCCGGGTTATCCTGGCCGCCGGTCATGCCGACGGCGCGGTTGTCGAGTAGCAGGACGGTGACGTTGCCCTTGTTGTACACCATGTCGAGCAGGCCTTGCATGCCCATGTGCAGGAAGGTCGAATCGCCGATCACGGCAACCACGCGCTTGTCCCTGTCGGACTCGCCGCGCCCCTTGTCCATGCCGTGGGCGATGCCCATCGAAGCGCCCATCGAGACGCAGGTATCCATCGCCTGCCAGGGGTGTCCTGCCCCCAGCGTGTAGCAGCCGATGTCGCCGGAGATGTTCAGGTTGCGCACCTGCGACAGCGTGTAATAGACCCCGAGGTGCGGGCAGGCGACGCACATCGTCGGCGGCCGCGGAAAAACCTGCAGGGCAGCAGCGGCCTGGGTTTCCGGCAACGCCTCGCCGAGCAGGCGGGCGATCGCCGGTTTGAGCACGGCCGGCGACAGCTCGCCCTGCAGCGGCAGGATGGCCTTGCCGATCACCGCAATGCCTTGCGCCTTCAGTTCGGTTTCAACCAGCGGCTCGACCTCTTCGACGACAACGACCTGATCGACCAGTGCCGCCAGTTCGCGGCACTTCTCGAACGGCACCGGGCAGGAGAAGCCGAGCTTCAATACCGGCGCGTCCGGGAAGGCTTCGCGCACGTGCATGTAGGCCGGGCCGGAAGCGATGAAGCCGACGCGGCGGTCGCTGCCCGGTTCGATGAAGTTGAGCGGCGAGGTTTCGGCCAGCGCGCGCAGGTCGCGCTCGCGCTGGAACATCAGCGGAATGCGCTTGCCGGCGTTGCCCGGCACCATCACGAAGCGCGCCTGATCCTTGCGGAAGCCGGCACCGACGTGGGCCTGGCGCTCGCCGACGGTGACCAGCGCCTTGACGTGGTTGATGCGCGTCGTCATGCGCAGGATCACCGGCACCTGGAAACGCTCGGACAGTTCGTAGGCTTCGAGCGTCATCGCATAGGCTTCTTGCGAATCGGCCGGCTCGAACACCGGCACGTGCGCGAAGCGCCCCCAGTGGCGGGAATCCTGCTCGTTCTGCGACGACGACAGGCCGACGTCGTCGGCGATGGCAATCACCAGGCCGCCGCTGACGCCGGTCAGGGTCAGCGTCATCAGGGCGTCGGAGGCGACGTTCATGCCGACATGCTTCATGCAGCAGAACGAACGCGAACCGGCATAGGCGGCGCCGATCGCCACTTCCAGCGAGACCTTTTCATTGACCGACCACTCGGCGTAGAGGTCCGGATAGGTGGCGATGACTTCGAGCATCTCGGTCGCCGGCGTGCCGGGATAGGCGGCGGCCACCTTGACGCCGGCTTCCCAGACGGCGCGGGCGACGGCCTCGTTGCCGGACAGGAAGAGACGGCTGGCGGCCGGGGCGGGCATGACTGCTGCCATGAAAACTCCTGACTGAAACAAAAGCCGTTGATTGTAAAGCGCTCGTCGCAAGCTAATTTGATACAGCGCAACTCGCCGGCGATTTGTTTTTTGTTACGTATCTTCAATGCAACGGATCGCCGAACAGGCACAAATTTTATTGCACGATGCGAATTTTGTTTTTACAATGCGCAACACAATCTAGGTGTAAACACGGGGTGTGATCCTCCGTGCAAAGCGTTAAAGTTGTCCGGCTTACCCCGCAGGACAGAATGAAAACCCACGTAGGAGACAAACCATGGCCGAACAGCCGAACAACCTGCCCGCCGACCAGGACCCGCAGGAAACCAAGGAATGGAAGGACGCCCTCGACGGCGTCATCAGCAACGAAGGCGCCGAGCGCGCCCACTACCTGATCGAGACGCTGATCGCTCAGGCCCGCGAGGACGGCATCGACATCCCGTACTCCGCCAATACCGAATACATCAACACCATCCCCGCCGACCAGCAGCCCAAATACCCGGGCGATCCGGACATGGAAATCAAGATCCATTCCTACATCCGCTGGAACGCCATGGCCATGGTCGTGCGCGCCAACAAGGACACCAACGTCGGCGGCCACATCGCTTCCTTCGCCTCGGCCGCCGCGCTCTACGACGTCGGTTTCGCCCATTTCTGGAAGAGCCTCGACCATGAAACCGGCGGCGACCTGATCTTCTTCCAGGGCCACTCGGTCCCCGGCGTCTATTCGCGCGCCTTCATGCTCGGCCGCCTGACCGAGGAGCAAATGGACAACTTCCGCCAGGAAACCGGCGGCAAGGGCATCTCCTCTTACCCGCACCCCTGGCTGATGCCGGACTTCTGGCAGTTCCCGACCGTCTCGATGGGCCTCGGCCCGATCCAGGCGATTTACCAGGCGCGCTTCATGAAGTACCTCGCCTCGCGCGGCCTGATCGATGCCACCAAGGCCGAACAGCGCAAGGTCTGGGCTTTCCTCGGCGACGGCGAGACCGACGAGGTCGAATCGCTCGGCGCCATCGGCATGGCCGGCCGCGAAAAGCTCGACAACCTGATCTTCGTCATCAACTGCAACCTGCAGCGCCTCGACGGCCCGGTGCGCGGCAACGGCAAGATCATCCAGGAACTGGAAGCCGAATTCCGCGGCGCCGGCTGGAACGTCATCAAACTGATCTGGGGCACCCACTGGGATGCGCTGTTCAACCGCGACAAGAAGGGCATCCTGAAGAAGCGCATGATGGAACTGTGCGACGGCGAGTACCAGACCTTCAAGGCGAAGAACGGCGCCTACGTCCGCGAGCACTTCTTCAACACGCCGGAACTCAAGGAACTGGTCGCCGACTGGACCGACGACGACGTCTGGCAACTGAATCGCGGCGGCCACGACATCTTCAAGATCTTCGCCGCCTACAACGCCGCCGTCACCCACAAGGGCGCCCCGACGCTGATCCTGGCCAAGACCATCAAGGGCTTCGGCATGGGCCAGGCCGGCGAAGCGATGAACATCTCGCACCAGCAGAAGAAGATGGACAAGGAGCAGATCGGCCGCTTCCGCGACCGTTTCGCCCTGCCGGTCCCCGACGACAAGCTGGAAGAACTGCCCTACCTGAAGTTCCCGGAAGACTCCGCCGAATACAAGTACATGCGCGAACGCCGCATGGCGCTCGGCGGCTTCCTGCCGTCGCGTCGCCGCAAGGCCGAACCGCTGGCGATTCCGGCCCTGGAAAAGTTCGATGCGTTGCTCAAGGCCTCCGGCGAAGGCCGCGAACTGTCTACCACGATGGCCATCGTCCGCATCATGAACATGCTGCTGAAGGACAAGCAGGTCGGCCGCAACGTCGTGCCCATCGTGCCCGATGAATCCCGCACCTTCGGCATGGAAGGCATGTTCCGCGCCGTCGGCATCTGGAACCAGCAAGGTCAGAACTACGTCCCGGAAGACCATGACCAGCTGATGTTCTACAAGGAATCGAAGGACGGCCAGGTGCTGCAGGAAGGCATCAACGAAGCCGGCGCGATGAGCGACTGGATCGCCGCCGCCACCGCCTACTCGGTGCATGGCGTGCAGACCATTCCGTTCTACATCTGCTACTCGATGTTCGGCCTGCAACGCGTCATGGACCTCGTCTGGGCAGCCGGCGACCAGCGCGCCCGCGGCTTCCTGGTCGGCGGCACCGCCGGCCGCACGACGCTGAACGGCGAAGGCCTGCAGCACGAAGACGGCCACAGCCACATCCTGGCCAACCTGATCCCGAACTGCCTGTCCTACGACCCGACCTTCCAGTACGAAGTCGCCGTCATCGTCCAGGACGGCCTGCGCCGGATGAACGCCGAGCAGGAAGACGTCTTCTACTACATCACGGTGATGAACGAGAACTACGAGCACCCGGAAATGCCGGCCGGTGCCGAGGCCGACATCATCAAGGGGATGTATGCCTTCAAGAAAGGTGGTGAAGGCGACTTGCGCGTGCAACTGCTCGGCTCCGGCACCATCTTCCGCGAAGTCATCGCCGCCGCCGACCTGCTCAAGGCCGACTGGGGCGTCGAAGCCGACATCTGGGGCTGCCCGTCGTTCAACGAACTGGCCCGCGACGGTCAGGACGCCAGCCGCTGGAACCTGCTGCACCCGCTGGAAGAACCGAAGCTGTCACACGTCGAGCAGAAGCTCGCCGGCACGAGCGGCCCGGTGGTTGCCGCGACCGACTACGTCAAGCTGTTCGCCGAGCAGATCCGTCCCTTCGTCAAGCGCCCCTACGTGACGCTGGGTACCGACGGTTTCGGCCGTTCCGACACCCGCGAGAAGCTGCGCCACCACTTCGAGGTCGACCGCCACTGGGTGACGCTAGCCGCGTTGAAGGCGCTCGCCGACGAAGGCAAGATCGGCCGCGAGAAGGTCGCTGCCGCGCTGGTCAAGTACAACCTGGATCCGGCCAAGCCGAATCCGCTGTCGGTTTAAGGGAGGGAGACAGCCATGAGCCAACTCATCGAAGTCAATGTCCCCGATATCGGCGACTTTTCCGAAGTGCCGGTGATCGACCTGTTCGTCAAGGTCGGCGACACGATCAAGGTGGACGACGCGATCGCCACCCTCGAATCCGACAAGGCCACGATGGACGTGCCGAGCACGGTGGCCGGCGTGGTCAAGGAAGTGCTGGTGCAGGTCGGATCGAAGGTCAGCGAAGGTTCGCTGCTGATCAAGGTGGAGGCCGGTGAAGCCGCTGCCGCCTCTCCTGCCGCTGCACCGGCGGCCGCCCCCGCTGCCGCACCGGTCGCAGCCCCGGCCGCCGCCGCTGGCGCCGTCGTCGAAGTGAAGGTCCCGGATATCGGCGACTTCTCCGACGTGCCGGTGATCGACCTCTTCGTCAAGGTCGGCGACACGATCAAGGTCGATGACGCCATCTGCACGCTGGAATCCGACAAGGCAACGATGGACGTGCCGTCCTCGGCCGCCGGCGTGGTCAAGGAAGTGCTCGTCCAGCTCGGCTCCAAGGTCAGCGAAGGCGCGCTGCTGATCAAGGTGGAAACCGGTGCGGCCGCCGCTGCTCCGGCCCCGCAGGCGGCTGCTCCGGCGCCCGCCGCGGCATCGGCCCCGGTTGCCGCCGCTGCGCCCGCGCCGGCCGCTGCCGCCCCGGCGTCGCTGCCGGCGGCCCAGCCGCAGTCGCTGGCGCTCGGTGCCAAGGTCCATGCTTCGCCGTCGGTGCGCGCCTATGCCCGCGAACTGGGCGTCGATCTGTCCAAGGTCGCCGCCTCCGGACCCAAGGGGCGCATCGTCAAGGAAGACCTGACCAAGTACGTCAAGGGCGTGATGTCCGGCGCCACCGCGGCAGCGGCCGCTGCCGCTGGCGCCAGCCTGGGTGGCGGGCTCGACCTGCTGCCCTGGCCGAAGGTCGATTTCAGCAAGTTCGGCGAGATCGAGGTCAAGCCGCTGTCGCGCATCAAGAAGATTTCCGGCCAGAACCTGTCGCGCAACTGGGTGATGATCCCGGCCGTGACCTACCACGAAGACGCCGACATCACCGACCTGGAAGCCTTCCGTGTGCTGCTCAACAAGGAAAACGAAAAGGGTGGCGGCGCCAAGCTGACCATGCTGGCTTTCCTGATGAAGGCTTGCGTCAAGGGTCTGCAGAAGTTCCCGGAATTCAACGCTTCGCTCGACGGCGACAACCTGGTGCTGAAGAAGTATTTCAACATCGGCTTCGCCGCCGACACCCCGAACGGCCTGGTCGTGCCGGTGGTCAAGAACGTGGACAAGAAGTCGGTGTTCGAACTGGCGCAGGAATCCGGTGACCTGGCCAAGCAGGCGCGTGACGGCAAGCTCAAGCCGGCCGACATGCAGGGGGCCTGCTTCACCATTTCCTCGCTCGGCGGCATCGGCGGCACCTACTTCGCGCCGATTGTGAACGCGCCGGAAGTGGCCATCCTCGGCGTCAACAAGTCGGCGATGAAGCCGGTCTGGGACGGCAAGCAATTCGTACCGCGCCTGACCCTGCCGCTGTCGCTGACCGCCGACCACCGCGTCATCGACGGCGCGCTGGCGACCCGCTTCAACGTCTATATCGCGCAACTGCTGGCCGACTTCCGTCGCGTCGCGCTGTAAGGGGGAAGAACCATGAGCAATCTGGTTGAAGTGAAAGTCCCGGACATCGGCGATTTCGACAGCGTGCCGGTGATCGACCTGTTCGTTAAGGTCGGCGACACGATCAAGGTCGACGACGCGATCTGCACGCTGGAATCGGACAAGGCGACGATGGATGTGCCGTCGCCGGTCGCCGGCACGGTCAAGGAAGTGCTGGTGCAGCTCGGCGCCAAGGTCAGCGAAGGCGTTCTGCTGATCAAGGTGGAAGCCGGTGCTGCGGCAGCCGCCGCCCCCGCGCCGGCCGCAGCCGCTGCCCCGGCGGCGGCGCCGGTTGCCGCACCGACGGCCGCGGCCCATGCCGGCAGCGCCGACATCGAATGCGACATGCTGGTGCTGGGCGGTGGCCCCGGCGGCTATTCGGCCGCCTTCCGCGCCGCCGACCTCGGACTGAAGACGGTGATCGTCGAGCGTTATTCGACGCTCGGCGGCGTCTGCCTGAACGTCGGCTGCATTCCGTCGAAGGCGCTGCTGCATGTCACCGCCGTGCTGGAAGAGACCGCCCATCTGGCCGATGCAGGCGTCAGCTTCGCCGCCCCGCAGATCGACGTGGACAAGCTGCGCGCCCACAAGGAAAAGGTGGTCGGCAAACTGACCGGCGGTCTGGCCGGCATGGCCAAGGGCCGCAAGGTCGACATCGTGCGCGGCGTCGGCACTTTCCTTGATCCTTACCATCTGGCCGTCGAAGTCACCGACGGCAACGGCCAGGACAAGACCGGCGCCAAAAAGGTGGTGAAGTTCAAGCAGTGCATCATCGCCGCCGGTTCGGCGGCCGTGCATCTACCCTTCATCCCGCAGGACCCGCGCATCGTCGATTCGACCGGCGCGCTGGAACTACGCTTCGTGCCGAAGAAGATGCTGGTCATCGGCGGCGGCATCATCGGCCTCGAAATGGCCACGGTGTATTCGGCGCTGGGCGCCAGGATCGACGTCGTCGAGATGGCCGACGGCCTGATGCAGGGCCCGGACCGCGACGCGGTCAAGGTCTGGGAAAAGCTCAACGCCCAGCGTTTCGAGCGCGTCATGCTGAAGACCAAGACGGTTGCCGTCGAGGCGAAGGAAGACGGTCTGTGGGTCAAGTTTGAAGGCGAAGGCGCCCCGAACGCCGACGACGTGCGCTACGACATGATCCTGCAAGCCGCCGGTCGCGCGCCGAACGGTAAAAAGATCGGCGCCGACCAGGCCGGCGTCATCGTCGACGAGCGCGGCTTCATCCCGGTCGATGCGCAGATGCGCACCAACGTGCCGCACATCTTCGCCATCGGCGACATCGTCGGCCAGCCCATGCTGGCGCACAAGGCGGTGCATGAGGCGCACGTCGCGGCGGAAGTCGCCGCCGGCCAGAAATCGGCCTTCGACGTCCAGGTCATCCCCGGCGTCGCCTACACCCACCCGGAAGTGGCGTGGGTCGGCTACACCGAAGACCAAGCCAAGAAGGAAGGACGCAAGGTCGAGACCGCCAAGTTCCCCTGGGCGGCCTCCGGTCGCGCGATCGCCAACGGCGCCGACTACGGCTTCACCAAGCTGATTTTCGACGCCGAATCGCACCGCGTCATCGGCGGCGCCATCGTCGGCCCGTCGGCCGGCGACATGATCGGCGAAGTCTGCCTGGCGATCGAGATGGGCTGCGACGCGGTCGACATCGGCAAGACCATCCACCCCCACCCCACCCTCGGCGAATCGATCGGCATGGCCGCCGAAATCGCCCACGGTTCCTGCACGGACGTTCCGCCGCCGCGCAAGAAGTAAAGGTCCTCTGCGTTACGCTAACCTCTAGCTAGCGTTCGTATTTGGCGACGGTTCCATCCGTCGCCTTTTTTTGTCCACCGGCGAGGGCGTGTTCACAGTAATCTGCGGGACGGCTGCTTACTGTGAACGCGCCCTAGGGATACCATGGGCAAAAAAACCGCCGGAAAGAACAACATGTCCCCGCCCCTCCCCACCGGATTTCGTCACCTGGTCTATGCGCTGGCCGACGCCCTCGACCTGGTCGGCATCGACGATGTCGGCCACGGCAAACGGGTCGGCATCATGGCCGCCGAAGTCGCCGAGGTCCTCGACCTGTCGCCGGAACGCCGCCTCTTCCTGTTCGAACTCGGCCTGCTGCACGACATCGGCGTCTCGTCGACCGTCACCCACCACCATCTGGTCACCGAATTCGACTGGCAAGGCGCGCAGGCGCATTGCCTGACCGGCGCCGAGCTGCTGCGCGACTTCGCGCCGCTGCAGGCCTACGCCGAGCCGATCCGCTACCACCACACGCCGTGGGCAAGGCTGCCCGCCGAGCTGCCCGCCGACCTCCGCCAGGCCGCCAACCTGGTCTTTCTGGTCGACCGCGTCGATGCCTTCGCCGCGCCGCATTACGGCGACGGCAGCCTGCTCATGTCGACCGGCGAAATCCGCGCGGCGATCTGCCAGCACGACGGCAGCTACTTCGACCCGGCGCTGGTCGCCGCCTTCCTGCAGGCGTCGCGCTCGGAGGCGTTCTGGCTGCGGCTGGAAATGCGCAACGTCCAGGCCTGCCTCGCCGACCGCCTCAACGAACCCGACCAGCGCACCATCGCCATGGCGGAACTGAAGCAACTGGCCGGCATCTTCTCGCGCATCGTCGACGCCAAGAGCGCCTTCACCGCCCAGCATTCGCTCGGCGTCTCGCGTCTGGCCGGGCTGCTCGCCGGCTATCTGGACGTTACCCCGGAAGGCCGCGAGCAACTGGAAATCGCCGGTCTGCTGCACGACATCGGCAAGCTGCGGGTTCCCGACGAGGTGCTCGACAAGCCGGACCGCCTCGACGCCCGCGAACGAAGCATCATGAACACGCACAGTTTCGAGACCTACCAGATCCTGCGCCTGATCCCGGGGCTGGAGGAGATCGCCTACTGGGCCGCCTGTCACCACGAGGAACCGGGCGGCAACGGCTACCCCTTCCATCTGGCGGCGGAAACCCTGCCGCTCGAAGCGCGCATCCTGCGCGTCGCCGACATCTTCCAGGCGATGGTCCAGGACCGCCCCTACCGACACGGCCTGCCGGCCAGCGAAGCGCTCGCCTTCCTCGGCGACCTGGCCGCCCAGGGCCGAGTCGACAGCGAGATCGCCGCCACCCTCGGCAAGCATCTTGACGCCGCCTACGCCGCGGCCCGCCCGGAAAGCCCATGACCGCAACAGCACAGACACGGCGCAGCGCCGCCGAACAGCAACGCCTCGAAAACCTGCTGCAGGAGATGTTCGAACACCGCATCAGCTTCAACGAAGTGCTCGGCCTCAAGGTCGCCTCGTTCGCTCCTGAAGCGCCGCAACTGCGCTTCGCGATGCGCCCCGAACTGGTCGGCCACTACCTCTACGGCCGCCTGCACGGCGGCGTGATCGCCGCCGCCCTCGACACCGTCGGCGGCTTTGCCGCGGTGGTCGGCATCGCCGAGAAGTTCTGCGGCGAGACTGCCGAACAGGTGGCGCACCGCTTCGGCCGCATCGGCACCATCGACCTGCGCACCGATTTCCTGCACCAGGGCATCGGCCACGAGTTCACGGCCACCGGCCGCATCGTTCGGCTCGGCGGCCGCATCGCTTCGATCCAGATGACGCTGGAAAACGAAAGCGGGCTGCTCATCGCCACCGGCAGCGCCGCTTACGTGGTCAGCTGAGCGCGTTCAGCGGCGCAGCGCGGCGACCGCCTCGGCGGTGCTGAGCACGCCGTTGGCGATCATCCCGAAGTTGACCAGCGCCGCCTGGTAGGCTGCTTCGCCGGGCGCGCCGACGGCATCCTTGACGACATAGACGCGAAAGCCGTTCTCCATCAGCGCCCGCAGGTGCGAGTCGACGCACAGGTTGGCGACCAGGCCGGCCAGCACCACGGTGTCGATGCCGCGGCTGCGCAACTGGTAGATCAGATCGTTGCTCTCCGGGCCGTAGAGCTTGTGCGGGGCGACGACGACGGTCGCCGGATCGTCGATGTAGGGCTTGAAGCGGGCGTAGAAGTCGCCACCGCCGGCGGCGTCGCGGCGTAGCGCCCCCATGTCGAGCAACTGGCGCTGCAACGCGCCGGCTTGCGTCCACTGGCCGTCGAGCGCGCCATAGACCAGCGGATCGACGGCGAACAGGTAGCCGCCGGCCTTCGCCGCCTGCATCAGGCGCTCCAGGTTGGCGACGGTGTCGAGGCGGGCGAGATTGTCCTTGAGCAGCCCGTAGAGCTTGCCGTCCTCGCGCAGGAAATCGTTCTGCGGATCGGTGACGACGAGGGCGCTGCGCCCGGGCTCGAAGTGCAGCGCGGCACCGCCCCCGGCACTGGCGGGAACGGCGGAGAAGAGCAGCGGCACGGCAAGGAAGAGCGAGACGAATGGCTTTTTCATGATGCATCCTTTCCTTCGGACAGGGATTGTGGCCGCCCGGCATGGACGGCCTGGCGGCATTCTCGGCAGCCCGGCGGACGCATTCCGTAGCTTTGGCTACACAAGCCGCCATCCCGCGCCAACGTAGCTTTTGCTACAGAAGGCCGGGCCGGCGCGGGCTAGCCTGCGCTCAGATCCCCGACCAAGGAGTGCCTCATGCCTGCCCCATCCGCCCCGAACGCAGCCATCCCCAGCGGGGGCCGGCCATGAACAGCGGCCTTTCCGATTTCCTGATGATCGCCATCCCGGCCATCCTGACCGGCGGCATCGTCCTCGCCCTGATGGTCCGCCGCGAACTGGCGCCGGCCGTCGGCCTGCGCGGCGAACAACGCTGGCTGCTCGGGCTGGCGCTGGGCATGGGGCTGGTCGCCTTCAGCATCAAGCTGGGCGTCGCCCTCATCCTCAGCAGCGCCCCCGGCGCCACCGTCGACGCGCTCGCCGCGCGCGATTTCGGCAGCGCCGTCATGCCCGACGACGATAGCGTCGCGCTGATCAAGGCCTTCATCAACCCGGCCTCGGGCAACGGCCAGCGCTACGTCTGGGAACGCCTGCCCAACCAGGCCCCGGCGCCGGCCGGGCTGCCGACGACAGCGGCCCGGGTGACGCTCGGCGAACGCCTGTTCAACGAACGCCGGCTGTCTGGCGACGGCACGCTGAACTGCGCTTCCTGCCACGACCTGACCGGCCATGCCGGCGCCGACGGGCGGCCGCTGGCGCGCGGCATCGCCGGTCAGGTCGGGCCGCGCAACACGCCGACGGTATGGAACGCCGCCTTCCAGTCGGTACTGTTCTGGGATGGCCGGGCGCCCTCGCTGGAAGCGCAGGCGGGCGGCCCCATCCTCAACCCGGTCGAGATGGGCCTGGCCTCGGCGGAAGAAGCCGAGCGCCGCCTGGGGGGCGATGCCGACTATCGCCGCCTGTTCACCGCTGCCTTCGGCGACGCAGCCGTCACCTTCCCGCGCATCGTCCAGGCGCTGGCCGCCTACGAGCGCACGCTGATCACGCCGGACAGCCCCTACGACCGCTTCGTAGACGGCGACGCCGGCGCGCTCAGCCCGGCGCAGTTGCGCGGCATGGCGCTGTTCGAGAAGCTGGGTTGCATCCTCTGTCACCGCGGGCCGAACTTCAGCGACGCCAGCCTGCTCGGCGGCCAGAGCGCACTGCGCTACTTCCCGGCCAATCCGACGCCTTACGAGAAACGCTACCCGCTGCTCGGCGCCGACGGCCGCCCCGGCGTCTGGCGCGTGCCGTCGCTACGCAACGTCGCGCTGACCGGCCCCTGGTTGCACAACGGCTCGGTGGACCAACTCGACGAAGTCGTCCGCATCATGGCCAGCGCCCAGCTCGGCCGCTCGCGCCAGTTGCAGGCGTGGATCGACGGCGAATCGGCGCTGCACCTCGCCGACCAGACGCCGCTGCCCGACGCCCAGGTCGCCGACCTGGTCGCCTTCCTCGAAGCGTTGAGCAGCGACCGCCTGCGCCGCCAGGCGGGCTTGCCGGCGGATACCCGCGCGGAATAAGCTGGCGGGCATGGACGACATGACCCCGATCACCGAAATCGCCCCCTTCCGCAACCTGTCCGACGCCGGCCGGGCCTTGCTGGCACAGGTCCAGGTCAGCGTCCATATGCGCTCGCCGCAGGCGCTGATCCACAAGGGGCAGGCCGCCTCCGGCGCCTACTTCGTGCTCGCCGGCCGGCTGCGCGTCTATGCGCTGGCGCCGAACGGCAACGAGGCCACGCTGTACTTCATCGGCCCCGGCGAAACCTGCGTCTTCGCGCTGAACAGCCTGTTCAACGACCTGCGCTACCCAGCCTGGGTGCAGGCGGTCGAGGACACCCGGCTGGCGACTATCCCGGGACCGGTCTACCGGCGCCTGTTCGCGGTCGAACCGGAGGTCCGCGACCTGACGGTGCGCACCCTGTCCACGCTGGTCTTCCGGCTGATGGCCGAACTCGAGGAAGTGCACGCCTACAAGCTGAACCAGCGGCTGGCCAACGCCATCCTGGTGCACGGCAGCGGCGAGGGGCTGCTGCGCATGACCCAGCAGCAACTGGCCGACCACCTCGGCACGACGCGCGAGGTGATCGCCCGCCTGATCGGCGAACTGGTCGACGCCGGGCTGATCGAAAGCCGCCGCGCCTGCATCCGCATCGCCGACGCCGCCGGCCTCGCCCGTCTGATCGCCGGCGAGGCGGCGGCCTGACCGCCGCCGCTCGGCTTAGAGGAGAGGCACCACCGACTGCTCGCCGCGTTCATAGACGACGTTGGCGCGACCGACAATCAGCGGATCGAGGTTGCCGATCAGCTTGGTGTCCTTGTTCGTGTACGGCAGCTTGTGCAGGATGTAGCGCATGGCGTTGAGCCGCGCCCGCTTCTTGCAGTTCGACTTGATCACCGTCCATGGCGCGTCGGCGGTGTCGGTGTGGAAGAACATCGCCTCCTTGGCCTTGGTGTAGTCGTCCCACTTGTCGAGCGAGGCCATGTCGATCGGCGACAGCTTCCACTGCTTGAGCGGATGCACCTTGCGCTCACGGAAACGGCGGCGCTGCTCCTCCTGACTGACCGAGAACCAGAACTTGATCAGGTGGGTGCCGTTACGCACCAGCATGCGCTCGAACTCCGGCGCCTGGCGGACGAACTCGGCGTATTCCTGGTCGGAACAGAAACCCATGACGCGTTCGACGCCGGCCCGGTTGTACCAGGAACGGTCGAACAGGACGATCTCGCCGTTGGTCGGCAGATGTTCGACATAGCGCTGGAAATACCACTGCCCGCGCTCGATCTCCGAGGGTTTTTCCAGCGCGACGACGCGCGCCCCCCGCGGGTTCAGGTGTTCCATGAAGCGCTTGATGGTGCCGCCCTTGCCCGCCGCGTCGCGGCCTTCGAAGAGGATCACCACCTTCTGCCCGGTTTCCTTGACCCAGGCCTGCAGTTTCAGCAGCTCGACCTGCAGCCGGTACTTCTGCCGCTCGTAATTGCGGCGCTGCATCAGGTTGCGGTACGGGTAGCCGCCGTCGCGCCAATCCTTGGCCAGTTCCTCGTCGGGATTGAGCACGTTGCCGTCGGCACTGACCCGGCGCTGCTTGAGCAGGCTGCGCAGCATCGTCAGCGCTTCCTCGTCCGGCGAATTGGCCAGGATGTCGCGCATCGCCGCCAGTTTGGCTTCCTGCGCGGCATCCACCGCCGCATGCACAGTGAAGGCCTCGATGCCTTGCGGGGTCTGCGTTGGCGGCACGTCGCCCCGGGCGACCTGGCGGGGTTGCCGGCCGCTGCTGCGCTTGCCCGTCGTTTTGGCGGCTGCCGCCTTGCCGTTTGCGTTCTTCGTTATCGCCATGAACTCCCCTTTGTACTGGTTGTGGGCCAAAGGGCTTATTTCACGCCGACCGCGAAAGCTTGTCTACTCCAGGATTTCCACCGGCACCA
Organism: Azonexus caeni; assembly: GCF_048146105.1. Lineage (NCBI taxonomy): Bacteria > Pseudomonadati > Pseudomonadota > Betaproteobacteria > Rhodocyclales > Azonexaceae > Azonexus > Azonexus caeni. The sequence goes on along the minus strand of NZ_JBKJAD010000017.1, from coordinate 41,389 downwards.
TGGCGCGCAGCACGGTCTGCGTATCGCCGCGCCGCAGGCGGTTGCTCAACCACCACAGCGCCCCCTTCTTGACGCTCCAGTCGGCCTCCTGACCGGCCAGCAGCAACGAAGCCAAGCGACCGAGGCCGGGCTGGTGGCCGACGATCAGCACCGAACCGCTGGCATCAGGCCACCCCGAAGCGGCAATCAGTTCCGAAACGCAGGTGTCCGGACCGATCCGGCGGTTGGTCTCGAACGGCAGGTCGAGCGCCTGCGCCGTCTGCTGGGTGCGGATCGCCGGGCTGACGATGATCCGCGTTTCCTTGGGCAGGCGCTCGCGCAACCAGCCGGCCATCCGTTTCGCCTGCCGCTCGCCGCGTTCGGTCAGGCGCCGTTTCAGGTCATCTTCGCCGTCTTCGGCTTCGGCGTGACGCCACAGCAACAAATCCATGATCTCCTCCTCAAACGCCGGAAATGATATAGCTGGATTATTACCGCCCCATGTCAGCGCCATGGAACTGCAGGATCACGCGAAGAGATCGGGCTGCGGCTGGCGCAGGCTGTCGCGGCCGACGGTCAGCCGCACCTTGCTGCCGCGGCGACCGATCGCCTCGACCACCATGCGGCCGGCGCAGGCTTCGGCGACGACGATGACGTTGCGCGTCTGCGCCCGCGTCCTGCCGACGTAGAGCGCCAGATTACCCGGTTGCGGTGTCCATTTGAGCATGCGCCATGATAGCCAGCCCGACGCCGCCTGTCAGCCCGCCGCCGCGCCGGGCTGAGCTGCCGTGTCGAGCATCTCGATGATCGCCTGCATGCCTTCGCTGGCTGCCGGGTCGTTACAGGCGTCGACACCAAGGTAGATGTTGCGCCCGAGGTTGCGCATGCGCCAGGTAACCTCGTTGACGATCTGCTGCATTTCCTCGAGCAGTCCCTGATCGCTGGCATCGGCGCCGGACAGGCTGGAGGCGTCGAGGATGCCGGTGGAACGCAGGGAACGGGCAAAACCGTCAAGCAGATGGAGGGCCCGGCCGACGATCTCGATCAAGGGATTCGACAGCGCCTTTCCCGCCTCCGCCTGCAACGCGGTACCAACCGCCTCGATATGCGCCAGCAGGCGATGCGCCCGATCCACGCACTGCGTGTCGGAGGGAAGCTGCGGCGCCACCTTCAAACGCTGCAGGCCGCGGATCAGCACATCGGCGGCACTCCGGTCGAACTCCTTGGGAACGATGCGCAAGGCCAGCGAAACCTGGCTGGCCCCGGAATTCCCCCGGTTGATCAACGCTGCCGCCGAATCGGCCACGGCCATCCAGCCCGAAAGGTCATGCTGCTCCTTGCGCGTCAGGCGTGCCGGATAGCCGCTGCCGTCGTGGCGCTCGTGATGCTGCGCGACGCAGGCCAGCACCCCCTGCGGCATTGAGGTCAGGCTGCGGATCAACAGTTCGCCGACGCGGGGATGGGTGGCCACGTGCTTCCACTCCTGCGGCGAAAGGTGCCCCTGGCGCGTGATGTAATCCGGATTGACGTAGATTTCGCCGATATCGTGCAGGATCGACGCCACCAGCAGGGTACGGGCTTCGGCGGCGGATGCCTCGAGGTCGGCGGCGATGCCGGCGCAAAGCGCGGCGACCACCTGGGTATGCCGAAAGCTGTCGGCCGAGGTATGGCGCACGCAGGTCATCAGCAGCATCAGCGGCGGCGGGATGTGCAGATCCCTGCCGTCGCGCAGGATTTCCCGCGCCGCCCGGGTGCCGGCGATGCTCTCGAGCGCCGGATTCTGATCCACCAGTTCCAGCGCCCCCTGCAGGATTTCGGCGACCGTCAGGCCATCGCGAACCGACAGCGAGCTTTCCAGCGGCGCCCTCAGCTTGCGCAGCAACAGACGATCCTGCATGTCGCGGGAAACCTCGGCCCCCTTGGCCAGCAGCTTGAAGCCCTGCTCGTCGTAAATGTCCTGTGTCGCGACGATCGAATGTGTCTCGGAAAGATCGAGCAACTTCGCCACGCAATGCTGGTTTGAACTGTAGACCGCCATCGGACTCCGCACCTTGTCGCCACAGGGCTTCCCAATGGGGAATGCACACTGTTGCCTTATTCGTCACAGACGGTTTTTACACCCTTTCCGACAAAACCGCCACCCACCTTAATACCAAAGTCATAGCCCGCCACCTGACTTGCGGCCGCCCCGCCCCTCACAAAGCTGACAGAAGCGCGAAAGAAAGCTCAAGCACCCGCAGAAAAATCCCAAATGGATGAACCCCTTCAGCTTGTTTTAAGCCTCGAGTCATAAAGTTGCGTCAGTTCCCGATCCGGAACCTTTCCAGCAAATCCCTTCACGGAGTTGAAACATGAACAAACTGATCAGCGCACTCATCGCCACCTTCATCGCCGGCAGCGCCATTGCCGGTCCGACCTGCAACGTCCCCGAAGATAAGTGGATGAAGGAGGCCGACTTCAAGGCCAAGATCACCGCCCAGGGCTACCAGATCAAGACCTTCAAGGTCTCCAAGGGCAAGTGCTACGAAATCTACGGTTTCGACAAGGACGGCAAGAAGGTCGAGATCTACTACGACCCGAGCACCGGCGCCGAAATGGAACGCAAGTAAGCCTGTTCTGCAATCCGCTGGCTTCCTGCGGGAAGCCAGCAAAACCACCGGCGCCACCATGAACACAAACACCCCACCCCGCAGCATCCAAGTCTGGGACCGTTTCGTCCGCTTCTTCCACTGGAGCCTGGTCAGTTGCGTCCTGCTCAATTACTTTGCCATCGACGACGGCGAGACCGTGCACCAGTGGCTCGGCTACTTCGCCAGCGCTCTGGTCCTGGCCCGGATCATCTGGGGTTTCATCGGCAGCAAGCATGCCCGCTTTGCCGACTTCTTTCCGACACCGACGCGCCTGCGCCACCATCTGCAGGCAATGCGGACGGGAAAGGCCGACCCCCATCCAGGCCACAACCCGCTGGGCGCGCTGATGATGCTGACGCTGATCACCCTCGTTCTGGGGCTGGGCGTCACCGGCTACCTGCAGGGCACCGACATGTTCTGGGGCGAGGAATGGCTGCAGGAACTGCACGAAGTCCTGGCCTCGACACTGATTGGCCTCGCCGCGCTGCACGCCCTGGCAGCGATCGTGATGGGCCGCATCGAACGCACCAACCTGGTCCTGGCGATGATCACCGGCGTCAAGAAACAGGGCTGAGCCCGCTGACAGGCGAAAAGCACAAACAAAAACGCCCAACCAAAAGGTTGGGCGTTGCATTCTGGTGGCCAAGGGCGGAATCGAACCACCGACACGCGGATTTTCAATCCGCTGCTCTACCAACTGAGCTACTTGGCCAAAGGAGGCCGCATTATAGCGACGCCTCCTGACTGGCGCAAGAAGATTCTCGCCTTTTTGCATTCGCCTCAAGGACCGAGCGGCGGCGACTGGCGGTAGAGTTCGGCATAGTCTTCCGGCGGTGGTCGAGGTGGCGGCGGCGGATGCCAGGCGCTGAAAACGACCCGGGCGACCGATCCCTTGCCACGAGGATTCGGCCGCAACATGGCGCGCGCCCCATGCTGGCTGGCGATTTCCTGGACGATGGCGAGACCCAGGCCGCTGCCTTCGGTGGTCGCGTCGTCGACGCGGTAGAAACGCTCGAAGACCAGCTCGGCCTGCTCTTCCGAAATGCCGATCCCGTCGTCTTCGATTTCCAGCAACACACTGACCTCGGTGACGATGGTGCGGCAGGTGACGTGACCGCCGGCCGGCGTGTAGCGCAGGGCATTGTCGATCAGGTTCTTGACCAGTTCGCGCAACAGGAATTCATTGCCAGAAATCATCGCCGGGCCGGGCGATTCAAAGCCAAGATCAATGCGTTTTTCCAGCGCGACGATCACCCAGTCCTCGACGACCTCGCGCAGCAACTGCGTCAGATCGGTGGGCGCATGCTGCTGCTGCCCCAGTTCCCCGCCCTCGGTGCGCGCCAGCGTCAGCAACTGGTTGACCAGGCGGCCGGCGCGGTCGACACCGGTGGCAATCTGGCGCAGGGCATGGCGCAGTGCCGCCGGGTCGGTTTCGCGGGCGGCGAACTGGGCCTGCGTCTTGAGGCCGGTGAGCGGGGTGCGCATCTGGTGCGCGGCATCGGCGACGAAACGCTGCTGTGCCTCGACGTTGCGCTTCATGCGTTCGAGCATCTCGTTGAAGGCCTCGACCAGCGGCTCGAGTTCTTCCGGGACGCGGCGCGTGGCGATCGGCGACAGGTCGCCGGGATCACGGTCTTCGATCGTGTGGCGCAGCCGGGTCAGCGGCCGCAGGCCGCGCGACAGGCCGAACCAGACCAGCATGACGGCGAGCGGGATGATGATGAATTGCGGCAGGATGACGCTGGCGACGATGCGGTTGGCGAGCTGGGTGCGCTTCTCGGTGGTTTCGCCAACCTCGACCAGCAGCCAGTGTTTGTCCGGCAGCTGCGGATCGAGCAGGTAGGAATAGGCGATGCGCAGTTCCTGCCCATTGAATTCGATGTCGCGGAAATAGACTTCGCCGGGCACCAGATTGCCCTTGCCGGTTCCCTCCGGAATCGGCAATTCCCGATCGCCGACCAGCAGCTTGCGGCTCTCGTCGACGACGTGGAAATAGACGCTGTCGATCTCGTCGGCGCGCAGCAGCGCCCGGGTCGAAGCGTGCAGGGCGACCACCGGCTTGTTGTCTACGTACTGTACCTGGCGACTGAGCGTGGCGACCAGTTCGCGCAGCGACTGGTCGTAGGGGAAATTGGCGACGTTGTTGGCGAAGTAATGCGTGAAAGCGATGCTCAGCGGCCAGACGAAGAGCAGCGGCGCCAGCATCCAGTCGAGGATCTCGCCGAACAGCGAGCGCTCGGCCTCCGGCGACGCCGTGCCGGCCCGCCCGGCGTCATTCGCCTTGCGGTCGCTCAAGACAGTAACCCAGGCCGCGGACGGTGGCGATCTTGACCCCGCCGGACTCCAGTTTCTTGCGCAGGCGGTGGACGTAAACCTCGATCGCGTTGTGGCTGACTTCCTCGCCCCAGCCGCACAGGTGATCGACCAGCTGGTCCTTGCTCACCAGGCGCCCCATCCGGCTGAGCAGGACTTCGAGCAGACCGATCTCGCGCGCCGAGAGTTCGAGCGGCACACCATCGATCTGCGCCACCCGGCCGACCTGGTCGAAGCTCAACGGGCCGCACACGATGGTCGGCGCCGTCCCCGAGGAACGCCGGGTCAGCGCTCGCACCCGGGCTTCCAGCTCGGCCAGCTCGAACGGCTTGACCATGTAGTCGTCGGCGCCGAGATCCAGCCCCTTGACCCGATCATGCGTGCCGTCGAGCGCGGTCAGGATGAGCACCGGCAATTGCGAATTGCGCGAGCGCAGGCGCTTCAGCACTTCGAGACCGGAAAGCTTGGGCAGGCCGAGGTCGAGGATCAGCAGATCGTAGGAAACCGTGAGCAGGGCGGTATCGGCGTCGTGCCCGTTGGCGGCCCAGTCGACGGCATAACCGGCCTGGCGCAGCGAACGGCAGAGACCGTCGGCGATGATCGTATCGTCCTCGGCAATCAGGATACGCATGATGCAGCCCCCCTGGCGGCGTAAGCATTTTGTAAGCGAATTGTAGTAACCTGCACGAGCTGTTCTCCTTTTATGGTCTCGGAGCCTCAGGTTCATCCTGGGCTCAGGGGGTAGGCCCGACCTGCACTGGGCAACCCCCTACCTTCTTTTTCCCGGAACTCGTCAAGTCTAACAAAGAAAACGCATCGGCGTTTTCCGGGGTCCGCCGGCTCAGTGCGAGCGGGCGGCCGACGCGCCAATGCCGGTTTCCGAGCGGATCAGTTGATCCGGGAACAAGGCGCGCTCGCGCGCCGCCTGTGGCGAACGGTCGAAGCGCGATACCAGCCAGATCGCCAGGAAAGCCAGCGGCATCGAAACGATCGCCGGCGAAGCATACGGGAAGGGCGCCGAGCCATGCGGATGACGCAGCACGCTCTCCCAGACCACCGGCGACAGCACGGTCAGCGCCACCGCCGCGAACAAGCCGAGGAAACCACCGACGGTGACGCCGCGTGTCGTGCAATCCTTCCACAGCACCGCCATCGCCAGCACCGGAAAATTGACCGAGCAGGCGACCGAGAAGGCCAGCATGACGATGTAGGCGACATTCTGCCGCCCGAAGACGATACCCAGCAGGACGGCGACGACGCCGAGCGCGAAGGTGGACAGTTTGGACACCCGTCGCTCCTGCTCCGAAGTCGCCGCCCCCTTGCGCAACACCGTCGCATACAGGTCATGCGACACCGCCGAGGCCCCGGACAAGGTCAGGCCGGCAACCACGGCAAGAATCGTGGTGAAGGCGACGGCGGCGATGAAACCGAGAAAGAGGTCGCCGCCCAGCACGCCAGCGAGATGGATGGCGGCCATGTTGGCACCGCCCTGCAGGCCGCTGGCAATCCGGCCGCCGACGAAATGCGATCCAGGATGGCCGATCAGCGCAACGATGGCGCCAAAGCCGATGATGAAGGTGAGGAGGTAGAAGTAGCCGATCCACATCGTCGCCCAGACCACCGACTTGCGCGCCTCGCGGGCGTCGGCGACGGTGAAGAAACGCATCAGGATGTGCGGCAGGCCGGCGGTACCGAACATCAGCGCCATACCGACGGAAAGCGCCGAAACCGGGTCCTTGATCAGACCACCGGGCGCCATCAGCGCGTCCTTCAGGCGATGCAGGTCGGTGGCCCGGGAAAACAGCGCGTCCGGATTGAAATCGGCGCGGTAGAGGACGAGCAACGCCAGCAGCGTGGTGCCGACCAGCAGCAGGACAGCCTTGTTGATCAGCACCCAGGTGGTCGAGATCATGCCGCCGAACAGCACGTAAAGCGTCATCAGGGCGCCGACCAGGACCACCGCGTAGGTGTATTCCAGCCCGAACAGCACCCTGACCAGTTGCCCGGCGCCAACCATCTGGGCGATCAGGTAGAACAGCACGACCACCAGCGAGCCGAGCGCCGCCAGACTGCGTACCGGCTTTTGCGCGAAACGGTAGGCGGCGACGTCGGCGAAGGTGAACTTGCCGAGGTTGCGCAGCCGTTCGGCCATCAGAAAGGTCACCACCGGCCAGCCGACGATCCAGCCGACCGAAAAGACCAGGCCATCGAAACCGCTGGCGAAAACCAGGCCGGAAATACCGAGGAAGGACGCCGCCGACATGTAGTCGCCGGCGATCGCCAGGCCGTTCTGGAAACCCGAGATACCGCCGCCGGGCGTATATAGGTTGGCCGAAGCCCGACTGCGCGCGCTCGCCAGACGGGTCATCCACAAGGTCAGGCCGACGAAGAAGAAGAAGGTACTGATCGCCGACCAGTTGGTCGGCTGACGCAGGCCGATCTCGAGCGAGGGCATGGCAATGGCGCCCCCGGCCAGCGCGAGGCTGGCCACGGCCAGCACCAGGAAACGGAGGCCCGGCGTCATTTCAGCGCCTGGCGCCGGATTTCCAGTGCCTCCGGGTCGAACTCCCGATTGGCCCGGCGCACGTAGAGCACGGTCACCAGCACGGTCAGGGCGATCACGCCGAGACCGAAGAGGATGCCGACGTTGGCCGTCATGCCGCGCGCCAGCGGGTGGGCGAGCCAGTCCGGGCGAAAGGCGATGGTCAGGATGAAGGCGAAGTAGGCGAGCATGATCAGGCCCGCCAGCGAAAAGGCATAGCGGTTGCGTCGTCTGAGCAGCGACTGGAAGCGCGGATTCTCGCGAACCAGCGCACAACTCACGGCGTGCTTTTGCATCGAAACCTCCCCGACCCCCCGGCCCGGTAAAGCGAAGGGCGCAAGAATAGCGCATTCCGGGTTTTGTTGCGATGCCGCAAAAATGGCCGCCGCTCACCCCCCGGCGGGACGCAGCTTGCCGCCTTCGAGCAGCAGCACCTGGTCGAATTCGGCCAGCCCGGTCGGCCGATGACTGACCCAGATCAACGTCCGTCCGCGCAGATGCTGGCGGACGCGCGCCAGCAGCGCCTGCTCGGCGGCCGGATCGAGGCCCTCGGTTGCCTCGTCGAACAAGGTGACCGGCGCCTCGCGCAGCAAGGCGCGGGCGACGCCGAGCCGGCGCCGCTGGCCGCCGGAGAGGCTGGCGCCCTGTTCATCGACCCAGGTCGCCAGGCCGTCCGGCCAGGCGGCGACAGTCTCGCGCAGGCCGACCAGGTCGAGCACCGCCCACAGCGCCGCGTCATCGGCTTGCGGGTTGGCCAGGCGCAGGTTGTCGGCCAGGCTGGCGGTGAACAACCAAACCTCCTGCGGCGCGCAGGCGACATGGCGGCGCAGCGTCGTCTCGTCGAGTTCGGGCAGCGCCACGCCACCGAGGCGGATCGCGCCTTCCCGCGGGTCGCGCAGGCGGGCCAGCAGGTCGAGCAGGCTGCTCTTGCCTTCGCCGCTCGGACCGAGCAGCGCCAGATGCGTGCCCGGCGGAATGGCGAGCGAAACGTCGTCGAGCAGGCGATGCTCGGGGCTGTGCCAGAAACCGAGCCCGTCCAGTTGCAGAGCGGCGTCCGCCGGCTGCGGCCCACGCTCCGCATAGGCCGGCGCCGGCGGCATGTCAGCGATGGCCTGCAGACGGCGCGCGCTGGCCACCGTGCCTGGCAACTCGAGCCAGGCCTGCGGCAGGTTCTGGACGATTTCCAGGCTGGCCAGGATCAGCATCAGGATCACCGCCAGCCACGGACCATCCGGCCCCGCCCCGGAAGGCAACGCGGCAAGCACGCCGATCACCGCCCACAGCACGATGCCGATACTGAGCAGCAACAGGCCGCGCAAGGCGGCGCCCCGGCGTTGCTGGCGCAACTGCAGGGCGACCCGCGCCGCGTCCAGTTGCAGGACGCGCTGGCGCTGTGCCTGCCAGGCCGGCGCGTGCAGCGCGTAATCCTCGATACCGTCCACCGCGTCGAGCAGTTCCCGGCGCAGTTCGAACTGCGCGGCGACCAGCGCTGGCGACAGCTTGCCGCCGATCCGCCAGGCCAGCCACGGCACGGCAATCAGGGCGAAAGCGACGAAGGCGGACCACGGCGCCAGCAAGGCCGGCGCCTGCCAGGCGAAAACCGCGGCGAGCAGCAGCAGGCTGAGCCAGGCGGCGATGCTGGGCAGCAGCAGGCGCTGGTAGAGGTTGTCGAGGGCGTCGATGTCGCGGGTCAGGCGACTGAGCAGGTCGGCGCCGTGCAGGCTGCCGGTCTGCGCCGGCGACAGGCGGCACAGCGCCTGGTAGAGCCAGACGCGCATGGCGCCGATCAGGCGGAAGGTGGCCTCGTGCGTGCTGACCCGTTCCGCCCAGCGGCTGGCGGTCCGGCTCAGCGCGAAGAAGCGGACGCCGGCCGACGGGTAGAAGAAATTGAAGATGTGCGCCGCTTCCGGGCTCAGGCCGGCGATCGCGGTCGCCGTCAGGAAGCCGCCGGACAAGCCGAGCAGTCCGAGACTGGTGAGCAGGCTGGTCCAGGTGAGCAGCAGGCCGAGCGCCAGCCAGCCGCGGAAGGCCAGCATGCGACCGAGGAAAGGCCGGAGCACGGCGAGCGCTCCCGGCACGACGGTTTGATCGGGTTTCATGCGCAGGCTCCCGCCAGGAAGTCGTCGATTTCCTTGACCTTGCCCGGTTCGCCCTCGGCGACCAGACGCCCGCCATCGAGCAGGGCGACCCGCTCGACCAGTTGCAAGGCGGCGCTGCGATGGGTCAGCAGCAACAGCGTGCGCCCCTCGGCCAGGCGTTGCAGACCGGCCATCACCAGCCTCTCGGTCTCACTGTCGAGGCTGGCCGTCGGTTCATCGAGCAGCAGCAGGCGGGCCCGCCGCAGATGCACGCGGGCCAGCGCCAGGCGGCGCAACTGGCCGCCGGAGAGCAGTCGGCCGCCTTCGCCGAGGCGGGTCTGCCAGCCCTCGGGCAGGGTTGCGAACCACGGCAGCAGTTCGGCGAAGGCCAGCGCCTCGTGCATCGCCGCCTCGTCGGCGTCGTGCCGCGCCAGCCGCAGGTTGTCGGCGAGCGTCGCCGGCAGCAGGCGCGGGTGCTGGCTCATCCAGGCGATGCCTTCGCGCCAGGCCTGGGCGTCGAGCTCTTCGAGCGGCCGGCCGTCGATGCAGACAGTGCCGGGCGGCGCGCTCAATTCGCCGAGAATCAGCCGCAGCAGCGTCGTCTTGCCGGCGCCGCTATTGCCGACGATAGCCAGCGAGGCGCCGGCCGCCAGGTCGAGCGACAACTCGCGCAGCACCGGCACGCCGGGCTGATGTGCGAAGCTCAGACGCTGCAGACGGATTGCCGGCGCCTTGTCCGCCGGCTGCTGACTGCCGCCGCGGCATTGCGGCGAACTGGCAGCGAAGATCGGCTGCAACTGTTCGGCGGCGGCCAGCGCCTCGGCGCGCGCGTGGTAGTGCGTCCCCAGTTCGCGCAACGGCAGGTAGAACTCGGGCGCCAGCAGCAGGATGAAGAAGGAAAGCGCCAGGTCGGGCGGCGCCTCGTAGTAACCGAAATCGAGATGGCCGAGCAGCGAGAACCCCAGGTAGACAGCCAGCATGGCGATCGACACCGAGGCGAAGAATTCGAGCACGGTCGACGACAGGAAAGCCATGCGCAGCACGCTCATCGTGCGCACCCGGAACTCCTCGGCGACGGCGGCGACGCGCGGCGTCTGGGCGCGGTGCGCGTCGAGCAGGCGCAGGTTGCCCAGACCGCGCACCAAATCGAGAAAATGTCCGCTCATCCGGGTCAGCATCTGCAGTTGCCGGGTCTGGCGAGCCTGCGTGCCGAGGCCGACGAGGATCATGAACACCGGGATCAGCGGCGCCGTCAGCAGGAAGATCAGGCCGGCCGCCCAGTTCAGGGGAAAGACGACACTCAGGATGAGCAGCGGAATGAGGACGGCGATGAACATCTGCGGCCGGTAACGGGAGAAATAGCCGTCCAGCCCGTCGACCTGTTCGAGCAGCGTGGACACCAGGCCGCCGCCGGTCTGCCCGGCCACCCAGGCCGGGCCGAGCGCCTGTACCTGGTCGAGCAGGTCGCGGCGCAACGCCGCCCGGATCTTCGCCGCCGCGCGCGCCCCCGCCTCTTCCCGCGCCCAGCCGGCGAGCGCCCGCCAAGCGAACGCAAACGGCAGGCCGTACCAGTACGCCGCCAATTCGGCGAGCGACTTGCCATCCATCACCAGGCCGTGGATCAGCGTGGCCAGCAAGGCCGCCATGACGATGACGCCGCCCCCTTGCAGCACCCCGGCGAGGATCGCCAGTTCGCGCCAGGGCCGCCCCCTGACCGCCAGTCCGTTGAGCCAGACTTTCGCCGTGGCGTCGTTGCGTTGCTGTCCCTTCACTTCCCGCCGTCCTCTTGTCCCGGACTCGCCTGGCGGCGCGTCCGCATTGGTGGCGGCACCCCCTGACGGGAGCACCAAACAAAACACCCGGCCGCAGCCGGGTGTCTGTGCTTGCTTGAGCGATGCTCAGGCGGACATTATTACATGCCCATACCCATGCCGCCCATACCGCCCATGCCGCCCATGTCAGGCATGCCGCCGGCCGGCTTGTCTTCGGCCAGTTCAGCGATCATGCATTCGGTGGTGAGCATCAGGCCGGCCACGGAGGCGGCGTTCTGCAGAGCGGTGCGGGTGACCTTGGTCGGGTCCAGCACGCCCATTTCGACCATGTCGCCGTACTCGCCGGTGGCAGCGTTGTAACCGTAGTTACCCTTGCCGCGGACGACCTTGTCGACCACCACGGACGGCTCGTCGCCGGCGTTGGCAACGATTTCGCGCAGCGGGGCTTCGATCGCCTTGAGGATCAGCTTGATGCCGGCGTCCTGGTCGTGGTTTTCGCCCTTCAGGGTCTTGACCGCGGCACGGGCACGCAGCAGGGCAACGCCGCCGCCAGGAACGATGCCTTCTTCAACGGCGGCACGGGTGGCGTGCAGCGCGTCTTCGACACGGGCCTTCTTTTCCTTCATTTCGACTTCGGTGGCAGCACCGACCTTGATCACGGCAACGCCGCCGGCCAGCTTGGCGACGCGTTCCTGCAGCTTTTCACGGTCGTAGTCGGAGGTGGCTTCCTCGATCTGCACGCGGATTTGCTTGACGCGGGCTTCGATGGAAGCGGCATCGCCGGCGCCGTCGATGATGGTGGTGTTTTCCTTGGCGATCTCGACGCGCTTGGCTTGACCCAGATCCTTCAGGGTGGCCTTTTCCAGGGACAGACCGGTCTCTTCGGAGATGACGGTGCCGCCGGTCAGGATGGCGATGTCTTCGAGCATGGCCTTGCGACGGTCGCCGAAGCCCGGGGCCTTGACGGCGACGGTCTTCAGGATGCCGCGGATGTTGTTCACGACCAGGGTGGCCAGCGCTTCGCCATCGACGTCTTCAGCGATGATCAGCAGCGGGCGCGAAGCCTTGGCGACTTGTTCCAGCACCGGCAGCAGGTCACGGATGTTGGAGATCTTCTTGTCGAAGAGCAGGACGAACGGGTTGTCGAGCAGGGCGATCTGCTTGTCCTGGTTATTGATGAAGTAGGGCGACAGGTAGCCGCGGTCGAACTGCATGCCTTCGACGACGTCGAGTTCGTTGGCCAGGGACTTGCCGTCTTCAACGGTGATGACGCCTTCCTTGCCGACCTTTTCCATGGCGTTGGCGATGATTTCGCCGATGTCGGAATCGGAGTTGGCGGAGATCGAACCGACCTGGGCGATTTCCTTGGTCGTCGTGCACGGCTTGGAAATCTGCTTCAGTTCTTCGATGGTGGCGGCGACGGCCTTGTCGATGCCGCGCTTCAGATCCATCGGGTTCATGCCGGCGGCCACGTACTTCATGCCTTCGCGGACGATGGCCTGGGCCAGCACGGTGGCGGTGGTGGTGCCGTCACCGGCGATGTCGGAGGTCTTGGAAGCGACTTCCTTGACCATCTGGGCGCCCATGTTGGCGAACTTGTCCTTCAGTTCGACTTCCTTGGCGACGGAAACGCCGTCCTTGGTGACCGTCGGGCCGCCGAAGGAACGTTCCAGAACCACGTTGCGGCCCTTCGGACCGAGGGTCACCTTGACCGCGTCGGCCAGGATGTTGATGCCTTCGACCATGCGGGCGCGGGCGGAATCACCGAATTTGACTTCTTTGGCTGCCATTTATCTAGCTCCTGAAAATTGTTCTGTGGAAAGGGTCGGACGCAGATTACTTCTGCAGCACGCCCATGATGTCTTCTTCGCGCATGACCAGGACTTCCTGACCATCGACCTTGACCGCCTGACCGGCGTACTTGCCGAACAGCACGCGGTCGCCGACCTTGACGTCGGGAACGAGGTACTTGCCAGCGTCGTCGCGCTTGCCCGGACCGACAGCCAGCACTTCGCCCTGATCCGGCTTTTCACCGGCGGAATCGGGGATGACGATGCCGGAAGCAGTGGTGCGCTCGGCTTCGACGCGCTTGACGATCACGCGGTCATGCAGGGGACGGATGTTCATAGATATCACTCCAGAAATGTTGTTCTTCGAACGAAAAATTGGCCGGCCGCAGCAAAGCGGAGCCGGGACCGGGGCGTGCGGGCATTAGCACTCACCGCCGGCGAGTGCTAATAATAGGGACGCCCTGCCGGCATTTCAAGAGCCCGGCGGATTTTTTGTGCAAGCGCCCGACCACCACAGTCTTTCCATCGAAATTCCGTTGCCGAAGATGCCCCGCGGACGGGCACCTCAAATTTGTGCCCACAAAGGGATTTATGGACACAAATTCAAATACAGCCATTGCCTCGAAGCGGCGAACCCCTTACCGGCATCACCCGCTGGCGCCGAAGCGGGCGATTGTTGAAGAAACGCGGCAGCCCGCCGCCTCGATTGCACAGATTGCCCGCAAACACAGCGTCAAGGCCAAGCAGGTGTTTTGTGGCGCAAGACCTAGCGTGAGGGGCTACTGCCCAAGAAAAACGGCCACTCCGAAGAGTGACCGTTTCTGCTTTCCAGACCAGTTGGGCTGGATTAGAAGGAGTGGCTAACGCCCAGATTCAACCCAGAGGTGTAGTCGTTGTTGGCGGGGTTCTCGACCGAGTACCAGCCATCAGCAGCATCGTTGGTCTTGATCTTGGCGTAGACAGCGTACAGATTGGTGCGCTTCGACAGCGCGTGAGTGTAACCAACGGCCCACTTGGAAGCCTTTTCGTCAGACCAGCCACCACCATAATCGGTCGTCTGGCGCGAGTAGGAAACCAGGGCAGCGCCAGCAGAGCCGACCGGCACGCTCGCACCGAGCATCCACTGCTTGGTCTTGCTGTCAACCACGCCATCTTCAGTGCTCTTTAGCTGACCATAGAGAGCAGACAACTTGACCATACCGAAATCGTAGGTCGCGCCCAGATCCCAGACCTTGTCCTTATAGTCACGAACGCCACCAGAGAGAGGAGCTTCACTCTTGACTTGATGGTAGTTCAGGCCAACGAACAGCGGGCCGTTCGAGTAGTTCGGGTTGATCGCCCAAACCTTAACGTCATTGCCCAGGGCCGCCTTGAGCGGTGATTCTTCATCGCCGATACCGTTAGCGGTGTAGCCGGCGATCACGTTGAAGCCGCTGAAGCTCGGCGAAACGTAGGCAAGCAGGTTATCCAGACGGATCGTGCCCGGAGCCGCCCAGGCGCCCATCAAGTAGACACCCTTGCCGAAGGTAACGTCACCAACGGTACCGGCACCGAACGGATCAACCTTGGAGACCAGTTCGTATTGCGGCGTGTATTGACGGCCGGCGGCAACGGTACCGTAGGCGTTGGACAGTGCCAGGAAGGATTGACGGGAAGGACCGGCCAGGCCAGCACCGGTATCAACACCGATGTCGTATTCCAGAACGAAGGAAGCCTTCAGACCGTTACCCAGGTCTTCCGTACCGCGGAAGCCGATACGCGAACCGTTTTGCAGACCGCTGTCAAGAGCGTTACGGCTCTTGAACGTGCCGGTGTCGGAGCTGGAGGAGCGGTTGTAACCGACGTCAACAACACCGTAGATCTGAACGTTGGACTGCGCGAAAGCGGCGGTGGAAGCCAGACCGGCGACGGCCAGGGCGATAATCTTCCTTTGCATCGAAAAATCTCCTTAGTGGTAAGTTTTTGGCCGCTCCCTTGCGGTAACGGCCCAGCTTGGATCGACAAGTTGGGAAGTATTGTCCTAGCGAACTTTCCGACTGGCAAGGCTTAGCCTGGACAGTTTCTATCCATATGGATATACCTGTTGCATCGATGCAATACACCACACCCGATGGAAACAACGTGGCTTACAGGGCTTTGTTGCACAAACCGGGACACATGTTGTGCCTGGTTCAGGGTTTGCAACCGACATCGCGAGCAATGTCGAATCCCGCAGCGAAGCAATACAGAACGAAGAGCTTGGCGGCCTATAACGCGAGGCTGAAACCCTGCCCAAAGCTCATTTTTAGCTCAGCATGATTCTACTATCCTGGATTTATCTGCCAATGAAGATCCATCTGCAAAAACTATCAAATTGGATTAACAAAAATGCCGCATGCATCCAACTCACAGACCCCATCCAGCGCCAACCAGACTGGAAAGATCACCGTTCCCGTTGACGCCGCGCATGGCACTCTTCCCGTCTCGCCTCCGCAGCCGGCATGACGACAACTCGCGGGCTTGCGCTAAGACAGCAGGCTGACCCGCGCGAACTGGCCGCTTTCCTCGAAAGCAAAGCGCACGGCAAGAAAGGACTCGATCACCCGGCAATTGGTCCGCAGGTGAGAAGAGAGCACCGGCGTCGTGAAACACCCCTGGCCCGCCAGGGCCATCGGCAGCAGCAACTGGTCGGCCAGATATTCACCGACTGTTGCGCCGCTGTCCCGGAACAGGCGAGCCTCGCGCGCGGCGCGGTCGGCCACCGTCTCGGACGGCACGCCGCGCTCACCGAAAGCACAGAAGACCTCGGTGATATTCGCGTACTCCTGCACGACCAGCAGCGCATTGCCCGGCCCCTCGTTGCTCGGCAGCACGCGCAACTCCTCGTCGAGCACACCAAGCTGGCTGGCTGCCCGCTGCATCTCGCGCTTCGCGACGTCGACCGGTACGCCGGCCACGATGCCGATGGCCGACTGGCGGCGCAGCTCGCCTCGCGTCTCCAGATGCAGGGGTTGCCAGGCGCCGACCGGTGCCGTCGACGCCAGCACCTCGCCGCCGCCCGCCGGGTAGAAACCGTGGCGCAGCAACTGGATGTCCAGCGTCACCCCCATGCGCTGCAGCAGCGGCTGCCAGCAGCGGATCAGGAAATCGGCCGGCGGCGCTGCCGGGTTATGGGTGCCGCCGCTGACCCGCAGCGTGCTCGGACCATCGGCAAACCACAGCGCCGGCAACACCGTCTGCAGTACCAGCGTGCAGCTGCCGGCGGAACCGATGGCGTGCCGGTAGTCGCCGCAGCGCACCGGCCCTGGCTTGAAGCGCAGACGCTGCGAGCCGGGCGTGGCGCCTTCCACCTCGGCCCCACAGACCTGCGCCGCCGCCTGCACGGCCGTCAGATGCTGACGCAGCAAGCCCGGCTTCTTGCGCCCGGCGCGAATGCGCTCGATGGCAAAGGGGATGCCGGTAATCATCGACAGGCTCAACGCCGTCCGCAAAATCTGACCCCCGCCCTCACCGCGGGAACCGTCGAGTTCTATCCATTCCATGTTGTTTTTCTCGTTGTTTATAGTTCAGGAAACCGCCAGCACCGTCCGCATCAGAAAGGCATCGAGTTCGGCGGCGTCGCCTTCCGGTTTCTTGTAATTCGCATCGACCACGGTCCGCGCCAGCTCGCTTTCGATGAAGGCGTGGATGTGCGGCCAGCGCGGGCTGTATTTCGCCTCGCCGGCACGCATCTTGATTGCCAATAGCGCGTTGATTTCATCAAGCAAGGCCGCATCCGTCACCATGCGCTCGGCCAGATCGGCAAAGCGCATCGGCGGCTGCCCGAGGCCGTGTTCGATCCACTGCGCCGCCAGCAGCGGACGCAGCACGTAGAGGTACTTTTTCAGGCGCACGCTGTCGCCTTGCAGGTGCTCGCGGAAATTGCGCCGCGCCATCGCCAGGTAGTGATAGCGCCCGCGCAGCGGCGAAAACCAGTGCGTCGCCAACCCGCGGATGCCTGCGGTCAAGGCCGTGTCTTCCCGGTAAACCACCGGCGAATCGAGCCATTCGAGCAGCACCGGATTGGCCCGCCGCAACAGGCGCAGCGCCTTGCGCAACTCCCAGCCGCCGACGTCCAGCTCGTCGCTGATCGGCAATTCGTTCACGTCGTGCTGCGGCTCGACGGCGAGATACCAGGGCAGGCGATGGACGTAGAGGAAACGCACGTCGTAATCGCTGTCCGGCGACGCAAAGCCCCAGCCCCGACTGCCGGATTCGCAGGCGTAGAGCACCGTGACATCGTGTTCGGCCTCGATGTCGGCGAGCGCCTGCATGACCCGTTGGCGAACTTCCGGGGCGATGGGGTGGGCGCTGCGCACCTTGCCGGCTTCCATCAATTCGGACATTTCCTATCCCTTCACACAAACCACCTGGCGCAGCGTATGCACCACCTCCACCAGCTCGCGCTGGGCGTGCATCACGGCGTCGATGTCCTTGTAGGCCATCGGGATTTCGTCGATGACTTCGCTGTCCTTGCGGCATTCGACGTGGGCGGTGGCCTTGATCTGGTCGTCCACGGTGAAGCGGCGCCTGGCTTCGTTGCGGCTCATGCTGCGGCCGGCGCCGTGGCTGCACGAGCAGAAGGCTTCTTCGTTGCCGAGGCCGCGCACGATGTAGCTGCGGGCGCCCATCGACCCCGGAATGATCCCGAGTTCGCCCTTCCTGGCCGACACCGCGCCTTTACGCGTAACCAGCACCTCGCTTCCGAAGTGGGTTTCGCGCTGCACGTAGTTGTGGTGGCAGTTCACCGCTTCGACGTCAGCCGTGAACGGCTTGGCGATCACCTGACGCGCGGCGGCAACCACGTTCACCATCATCACGTCGCGGTTACGGCGCGCGTAGTCCTGCGCCCAACCTACGGCATCGACGTAGTCGGCGAAGTGCTCGGAACCCTCTTCGAAGTAGGCGAGATCCTTGTCCGGCAGGTTGGCGATGTGCTGACGCATGTCGGCCTGAGCCAGTTCGATGAACAGGTTGCCGATGGCGTTGCCCACCCCGCGCGAACCGGAGTGCAGCATGAACCAAACGTGATCGGCCTCGTCGAGGCAGACTTCGATGAAGTGGTTGCCGGTGCCCAGCGTTCCCAGGTGCTTGTGGTTGTTGGTGTTCTTCAGGCGCGGGTACTTTTCGGTGATGCGCGCGAAACCCGGCAGCAACGAGGCCCACATGGCATCGACAGCTTCCGGCGGGTTTTCCCAGGCGCCCTTGTCGCGGCGGCTCTGGCGCGGCGGCGTGCGGCCGTGCGGCACTGCCGTCTCGATCGCCGAGCGCAGGCCGTGCAGGTTATCCGGCAGGTCGGCGGCGGTCAGCGTGGTGCGCGCCGCCATCATCCCACAGCCGATATCGACGCCGACCGCCGCCGGGATGATCGCGCCCTGCGTCGGGATCACGCTGCCGATGGTCGAACCCTTACCCAGATGCACGTCCGGCATCACCGCCAGGTGGCGGAAGATGAAGGGCATCTGCGCCGTGTTCATCAACTGCTTGCGCGCGTCGTCCTCGACCGGCACGCCTTCGGTCCACAGCTTGATCGGCTTGCCTGCGGTCACGTCTTGTACTTGATAGCTCATGTTTTCCTCATTCTTTTTGCCGCCATGGTAGCGGCTTTATTTCATTTGCATCCGTCGCAGGGCTGCCAAAGTGCGCGCCATCGCCAACTCACCCGGAAATCCTGGACGGCGCTGGAATCCTTACTTCGCCAGCGTCACCAGCCCGTTCAGCACCTGATCGAGGCCACCGAAGACCGAGATGCGGTCGATCCGTTCGGCGACCCGTTCCAGCGTTTCCAGTTCCTTCAAACGCAAGGCAACCGGGTTGTCTTCCATGACCTTGGCGGTGTTGAGCAGCGACCGGGTCGCCGCCGTTTCCTCGCGCCGGCGGATCACGTTGGCTTCGGCGGCTTTACCCGCTTCCACCACCTGCGCCAGGATGGTCTTCATCTCGCCCGGCAGCACGATGTCCTTGACGCCGACGCCGCCGATTTCGAGGCCGAAGCCGGCCAGCTTTCTGGCGACATGGCCGCTCACCACCTCGTCGATCAACTGCTTGTTCTCCAGCAGTTCGTCGAGGTTGCGCGTGCCGACCGCCGCCCGCAGGCCGAATTGCAGCTCGCGGTAGAGGTGTTCGGCCGGCTTGGCGAGCTTGGCGAAAGCCGTGCTCACATCGTCGAAACGCCAGGTGGCGGCGAGGTTGAGGCGCAGCCCGACCTTGTCGCGGGTGAGGATTTCCTGGCCGGTCACTTCCATGGTCTGCCAGCGCATATCGACCAGTTCCAGTTGCAGGTCGCGGTTGAAGCGCCAGTAGGCGGTGACGCCCGGCGCCAGCAAGGGCTGCTGGACGCCATCGATACGCAGCAGGCCGACATGCGCCGCCGGCACCTGGACGACGAAAACGCCGTTCAGCCCCAATACCGGGCGACCGCGCAAGGACGGTTGCAGCAGGCGTTTCACCATCTCCGTCGGCAAGGCGGCGCCGGCGCGCAGGTCGAGCTTTTCCAGCCGCTGCGCGAGCAGACCGCGCCAGAAGAAACGGCGCGCCGCTGGCGGCAGCACTTCGACCAGAACCTCGTTTTCATAGCGCAGCCCGACCTCGTCCTCGCTCAGTTCCATGCAGACGAAATGGCGCTCCGCCTCGGCGGGCTCGTTCTGGCGCAGGTAATCGACGAGTTCGCTATCGAGCATCGGCGTATCGGTATGCCACACGGTCAGCGACAACTCGTTGAACGGGTCGAAGAAATAGTGGCGGCCCGGATTCAGGATGCGCTGGAAATCGCCGTTGCGCAGCAGGGCGGCCCGTTCGTTCTTTTTCACGATGAAACGCTTCAACATTTTTCTACTCCCTCTTCGTCTTCAAACATCGTCGTCAACAATCACTGCTCAAACTTGCCGGCTCACGCCGGTCCGGCGGGCGCTTCGCCTGGCTCCCGCGGGGAGGCAGCCGCTGCGGACAACCGGGGCTGGCAGCGGCCCGGGCCAATCGCCCAGGCCACGCGGCCCCTGCCGCCCGACAGCGGATGCCCTGCCGCGCAAGCGGAGCGAAGCACCGGGCCGGACCGGCGGCGGGTGCTTGCGCATACCGCAGCCGGCGGGTACTGCTATAACCACTGTCGTGGAAGGACAGTTTCCGGAGCGGGAGTCGAACCCGCGTCAGACCGTTGATGAGACGGTTGCTCTACCTCTGAGCTATCCAGTAGGGGGATGACCGGGAATCGAACCCGAACGCGCCACCAGGCACCCCAATATCGCTTTCCCGCGACGGCGGCATACGGCGGAATGACCGGAAAACTCCTGATTCCACCGCACCGGCGGGGTCACAACCCCTAACCCGTCGGCCTTGCCGCAAGTCGGCGATGACTTCCCTATTGCCAGAGTCGTGCCAGCGCAGCAGAAAATCAGCAAGCCATTGATTTTCATTGGATTGATGAAAATCACGGCGATCACAAATCCTGATTTCGCGATAGTTTGCTATAGTGATTTATAAACTTTTCCAGTCTTCAGGCGGACCGCGCCGCCAGATTCCCCGTCACCATGAAAAAAACCGTCGTCATCGGCTTTCTCGGCACCCAGCTCGACTACGCCGGCAAGGGCAGCCCGCGCTGGGACAAGTGGCGGCCGACAGTCGCCCTGTGCCAGCAGGAAGACCTGGTCGTGCATCGCCTGGAACTGATCCACGACGCACGCAGCCGTGGGCTGGCCGAGCGCATCGGCAACGACATCGCCCGCATCTCACCGGAAACCGAGTTCAAGCGGCTGGAAATGGAACTGCGCGACCCCTGGGATTTCGAGGAGGTGTACACCGCCCTGCACGATCTGGCGCGCAGCTATCCCTTCGATACCGAGAACGAGGATTACCTGATCCACATCACCACCGGCACGCACGTCGCGCAAATTTGCTGGTTCCTGCTCGCCGAGGCGCATTACCTGCCGGCGCGCCTGTTGCAGACCTCGCCGCCGCGCAAGAAGGAGATTGCCAACAGCGTCGGCAGCTACGAGATCATCGACCTCGACCTCTCTCGCTACGACCGCATCGCCCAGCGCTTCGCCCGGGAGCGCGACGACAACCTGTCCTTCCTCAAATCCGGCATCGCCACGCGCAACCCGGCGTTCAACCGGATGATCGAGCAGATCGAGCAGGTCGCCGGCCGTTCGCGCGCGCCGATGCTGCTGGTCGGCCCGACCGGCGCCGGCAAGTCCTTCCTCGCCCGCCGCGTCTTTGAACTGAAACGCCAGCGCCAGCAACTGAAAGGCCGCTTCATCGAAGTGAACTGCGCCACGCTGCGCGGCGACTCGGCGATGTCCACGCTCTTCGGCCACAGCAAGGGGGCTTTCACCGGCGCCCAGCAGGAACGGCCGGGGCTGCTGCGTTCCGCCGACGGCGGCCTGCTCTTTCTCGACGAAATCGGCGAACTCGGTCTCGACGAGCAGGCCATGCTGCTCAAAGCCATCGAGGAAAAACGCTTCTTCCCCTTCGGCAGCGACCAGGAAGCGAGCAGCGACTTCCAGCTCATCGCCGGCACCCACCGCGACCTGCGCCAGTGGGTACGCCAGGGCAAGTTCCGCGAAGACCTCTACGCCCGCATCAACCTGTGGACCTTCGACCTGCCCGGCCTCGCCGGCCGCCCGGAAGACATCGAGCCCAACCTCGACTACGAACTGGAACGCTTCGCCGCCGAACACGGCCAGCAGGTGCGTTTCAACGTCGAAGCGCGGCGCCGCTACCTGGCCTTCGCCACCTCACAGGCCGCACGTTGGCACGGCAACTTCCGCGAGCTCGGCGCTTCCCTCACCCGCCTCGCCACGCTGGCCAGCGCCGGACGCATCACGGAAAGCGACGTCGCCGACGAAATCGCCCGCCTCACCGCCACCTGGGCCGACGCCCCGGCGGCGGACGCCAGCGCCCAGGTGCTCGGCGAGCTTGCCGAGCAGCTCGACCTGTTCGAGCGCTGCCAGTTGAACACCGTGATCGACACCTGCCGCAACAGCCCCAGCCTTTCCGAGGCCGGCCGCCGCCTGTTCGCGATTTCCCGCGCCGGGAAGAAACAGAGCAACGACGCCGACCGCCTGCGCAAATACCTCGCCCGTTTCGCGCTCGATTTCGAGACGCTGAAGAACGGCGCCCGCCGCTGAGCTGACGCCGCCCCCGCTCAGACGACGCTGACGACGCGCGCGGCGATACAGCACTCGCGCTCGCGTTCCGGCCGGTAGAGCCCGGTCACCGGGCCGATGACGATCAGCGATGGCGATTTGAGTCCGGCGTCGCGCACCGCGTCGGGCAGTTCGGCGATGCTCGCGTGCACCGTGCGCTGCGCCGAGGTGCTGGCCGACTGGACGACGACGCCTGGCGTCGCCGGGTCGAGGCCGTGTTCGATCAGGCGCTGGCAGATGATGGCGAGCGCCCCCAGCCCCATGTAGATCACCACCGTCTGCTGCGGCCGGGCGAGCGCCGGCCAGTCGAGGTCGGGGCTGCCGTCCTTGAGGTGGCCGGTGGTGAAGATCAGGGTCCGGGCGTGATCGCGGTGGGTCAGCGGGATGCCGGCGTAGGCGCCGACGCCGGCCGCCGAGGTGATGCCGGGTACGATCTCGCAGGCGATGCCGGCGGCTTCCAGCGCCTCCATCTCCTCACCGCCGCGGCCGAAGATGAAGGGATCGCCGCCCTTCAGCCGGATCACGCTGATGCCCTCGCGGGCCAGCTCGATCAGCAGGCGGTTGGTTTCCTCCTGCGGCAGCGCGTGGTGGCCGGCTTCCTTGCCGGCATAGACGCGACGCGCGCCAGCCGGCAACAGGTCGAGGATGCCCGGGCCGACCAGATGGTCATAGACCACCACCTCGGCCCGGGCGAGCAGCCGAGCGGCGCGCAGGGTCAGCAGTTCCGGGTCGCCGGGACCGGCGCCGACCAGGTAAACCTTGCCAAAAACTTCTCGTTCGATAGCCCTCATTTTTCTCCTCCGCGATGCCGATCCGGCGGCTGGACGATGCGTACCGGCCAGCGACGAAACCACTCTATCTGCTCGCCGGACGGAAAAAATTAAGAGACATCAAGGATTTCCCCGGCATGAAAAAAAGATACTGCCCGCACCGTCAATAACGGCAGCGTGTTTCGGAGCGGTTCTCAAGGAGAGGAAAATGAAACGGAATAAATGGTTGCAACGGTCGCTGGGACTGGCAATGCTTCCCCTGGCCATCGGCGTCGCCTTCGCGGACAACGCGAAGAAGGACGCCGCGGATGTGCAGTACCACGCCGGCGGTTCGCCGCTGGCCAACGTCGAGATGTATCAGGACATCAACCCGAAGGCGCCGCCGATGACCAAGGCGGAATTCGACAAGGCCCGCCGCATCTACTTCGAACGCTGCGCCGGCTGCCACGGCGTGCTGCGCAAGGGCGCCACCGGCAAGCCGCTGACCCCGGACATCACCCTCGACAAGGGCACCGACTACCTGAAGGTCTTCATCCAGTACGGTTCGCCGGCCGGCATGCCGAACTGGGGCACCTCCGGCGAACTGACCGACGCCGAAGTCGACCTGATGGCCCGCTACGTGCAGCAGACCCCGCCGCAGCCGCCGGAATACGGCATGGCCGAGATGAAGAACACCTGGAAGGTGATCGTGCCGCCGGAAAAACGGCCGACCAAGAAGATGAACAGCTACAACCTGGACAACATCTTCTCGACGACGCTGCGCGACAGCGGTGAAATCGCCCTGATCGACGGCGACAGCAAGCAGATCATCAACATCGTCAAGACCGGCTACGCCGTGCACATCTCGCGCACCTCGGCGTCCGGCCGCTACCTGTACGTGATCGGCCGCGACGCCAAGATCAACCTGATCGACCTGTGGATGCCGAAGCCGGACAACGTCGCCGAAGTGCGCATCGGCCTCGAGGCACGCTCGGTCGAAACTTCGAAGGCCAAGGGCTACGAGGACAAGTACGCGATCGCCGGCGCCTACTGGCCGCCGCAATTCACGATCATGAACGGCGACACCCTGGAGCCGCTGAAGATCGTCGGCACCCGCGGCATGACCGTGGACACCCAGGAATACCATCCGGAGCCGCGCGTCGCCTCGATCGTCGCTTCCCACTTCAAACCGGAGTTCGTGGTCAACGTCAAGGAAACCGGCAAGATCCTGATGGTCGATTACAGCAACATCAACGCCCTCAAGACCACCGAGATCGGCGCCGCCCGCTTCCTGCACGACGGCGGCTGGGACGCCTCGAAGCGCTACTTCATGGTCGCCGCCAACCAGTCGAACAAGGTTGCCGCGGTCGACGCCAAGGACGGCAAGCTGGCCGCCCTGATCGAAGTCGGCAAGATCCCGCACCCGGGACGCGGCGCCAACTTCGTCCATCCCAAGTTCGGCCCGGTCTGGGCGACCGGCCATCTCGGCGATGAGACGGTCAGCCTGATCGGCACCGATCCGCAGAAGCATCCGAAGCAGGCCTGGAAGGTCGTCGAAACCCTGAAGGGCCAGGGCGGCGGCTCGCTGTTCCTGAAGACCCATCCGAAGTCGAAGAACCTCTGGGTCGACACCGCGCTCAACCCGGACCCGCAGGTCAGCCAGTCGATCGCCGTCTTCGACATCGACAACCTCGGCAAGGGCTATCAGGTGCTGCCGATCGCCGAATGGGCTGGTGTCGGCGAAGGTGCCAAGCGCGTGCTGCAGCCGGAATACAACCTGGCCGGCGACGAAGTCTGGTTCTCGGTGTGGTCGGCGAAGAACCAGCAGTCGGCGATCGTCGTCGTCGATGACAAGACGCGCAAATTGAAGGCAGTGATCAAGGACTCGCGCCTGATCACGCCGACCGGCAAGTTCAACCTGCACAACACCCAGCACGACGTCTATTGACCCGTGCCGCGCGGAACCGGCCCGGCCGGTTCCGCTTCCGGAGGAGAAAACCATGAAATTCCTGATGCTTCCCGTCGTCCTCGCCCTCGGCGCCAGCCTGCCGCTGACCGCCATGGCGTCCGAGGCGATTGCCAAGCAGGCTGGCTGCCTGGCCTGTCACGCCAAGGACAAGAAACTGGTCGGCCCTGCGTTCAAGGACATCGCCGCCAAGTACCAGGGCGATGCCGGCGCGCCGGCCAAGCTCGCCGACAAGGTGCGCCAGGGCGGCAAGGGCGTCTGGGGGGCGATCCCGATGCCGCCGAACCCGGCGGCCAGGATCGGCGATGCCGACCTCAAGGCCGTCGTCGCCTGGATCCTGAAAGGCGGCGTCTGAGCGCCGGCCGCGCCATGCGCCCCCGCCTCGCCCTTTTGCTGCTGCCCGCCTGCCTAGGCGCGGCGGCGGCCCCGGACGCCGCCGCCGAACGCCGGCTGGTGCACCTGGTGCGCCAGGATTGCGGCTCCTGCCACGGCCTCACCCTCAAGGGCGGCCTCGGCCCGCCGCTGACCCCGGCCGCCCTCGCCGACAAGCCGGCCGACGGTCTCGCCCAGACCATCCTGCACGGCCGCCCCGCCACCCCGATGCCGCCCTTCCGCGGCCTGCTCGACGAAACCGAAGCAGCATGGATCGTCGACCGACTGCAGCGCGGCTTCCCGGCCGAATGAAACGGACTCCCGCCATGCCAGCCATCCCCGCCCTCGCCCGCTGCCGCAGGCTGCTCGCCTGCCTGCCCTTCCTCTTCCTCGCCGCCTGCGCCAGCCAGGCACCGCTACGCGGCAGCGGCGGCCTCGGCGTTGTCATCGAACGCGCCGACGGTCAGGTGCAGATCGTCGATCACCTCGCCCGCCGCAGCCTGGCCAGCGTCGCCGGCCTCGGCGACCTCTCGCACGCCTCCGTCGTCTTCTCGCGCGACGGCCGCTACGCCTATGTCTTCGGCCGCGACGGCGGGCTGAGCAAGGTCGACCTGCTGCAGGCGCGCGTCGAGCGGCGCATCGTCCAGGCCGGCAACAGCATCGGCGGCGCCATCTCGCAGGACGGCCGCCTGGTCGTCGCCCAGAACTACGAACCCGGCGGCATCAAGGCCTTCGACGCCGAAACCCTCGAACTGCTTGCCGACGTCCCGGCCGACTACGGCGACGGCCAGCGCTCCAAGGTGGTCGGCCTCGCCGACCTGAGCGGCAACCGCTTCGCCTACGCGCTGTTCGACGCCGGCGAAATCCGCATCACCGACCTGTCCGATCCGAAACAGCCGCGCACCCAGCGCTTTTCCGCCGGCAAGCAGCCCTACGACGCGCTGGTGACGCCGGACGGCCGCTACTACATCGCCGGCCTGTTCGGCGAGGACGGCCTCGCCCTGCTCGACACCTGGCAGCCGGAACTCGGCACCCGCCGCATCCTCGCCGGCTACGGCCGCGGCGAAGCGCCGCTGCCGGTGTACAAGATGCCGCACCTGCGCGGCTGGGCGATCGCCGGCGGCCGCGCCTACCTGCCGGCGATCGGCCGCCACGAGGTGCTGGTGGTCGACACCGCGAGCTGGCAGGAAGTCGGCCGCATTCCGGTCAAGAGCCAGCCGGTCTTCGTCATGGCGCGGCCGGACGGGCGCCAGATCTGGGTCAATTTCGCCTTCCCCGACAACGGCTGGCTGCAGGTCATCGACCCGCTGACCCAGCAGGTGAGCGCCACGCTGCAGCCCGGACAGGCGATCCTGCACCTCGAATTCTCGGCCAAGGGCGAACAGGTCTGGGTCTCGGCGCGCGACGACAACGCCGTGCTGGTCTTCGACACCGCCAGCCAGCGCCTGCTGCAGACGCTGCCGGCGCGCAGCCCGAGCGGCATCTTCTTTACCCAGCGCGCCTTCCGCATGGGGTTCTGAGATGACTGCCGACAGCCTCGCCACCCACCTGCCGCTGCTCAACGACTACCAGCAGCGCTTCCCGCTGTGCCCCGAGCCTTTCGCGGCGATCGGCGCGGCGCACGGCCTGACGCCGGCGGCGGTGCTCGACCTCTACCGGCGCTGGCAGGCCGACGGCCTGTTCTCCCGCATCGGCCCGGTGATCGCGCCGCACCGCGCCGGGACCAGCACGCTGGCCGCGCTGGCGGTGCCGGACGGGCGCCTCGACGCAGTCGCCGCACAGGTCAGCGCCTACGCCGAGGTGAACCACAACTACGAGCGCGAACACCGCTGGAACCTGTGGTTCGTCGCCACCGCCCCGGATGCTGCGCACCTCGCCGGCGTCCTCGCCCGGATCGCCACCGAAACTGGCTGCCCGCTGCTCGAACTGCCGCTGCAGACCGCCTACCATATCGACCTCGGCTTCGACCTCGCCGCCCCGCCCGGCCGCCGGCCAGCCGCGCCGGCGGCGGCGACGGGCGGCGCCCCGGCCTGCGCCTTGGACGGCATCGACCGCGCCCTGCTCGGCGCCCTGGCCGACGGCCTGCCGTTGTGCGAGCGCCCCTACGCGCCGGTCGCCGCCGCCGCTGGCGTAAGCGAGGCCTGGCTGCTGTCGCGCCTCGCCGAATGGCTGGACAGCGGCCTGCTCAAGCGCTTCGGCGTCGTCGTCCGGCACCATGAACTCGGCTACGTGGCCAACGCGATGTGCGTCTGGAACGTCCCGGAAGAACGCATCGACGCGCTCGGCCGCGAATTGGCGCGCGAACCCGGCGTCACCCTGTGTTATCGCCGGCGCCGGCAGATGCCGGACTGGCCGTACAACCTCTATTGCATGATCCACGGCCGCAGCCGCGAGGGCGTACTGCAACTGCGCGACGCGCTGGCCGGGCGCACCGGGCTCGACCGCCACCCCGGCCAGGTGCTGTTCAGCCGCCGCCGCTTCAAGCAGTGCGGCGCCCGCTACCAACTTTCCGCCGGAGCCTGCCATGACTGAGCTCGATACCATCGACCGCGCCATCATCAACGCCCTGCAGGGCGATTTCCCGCTCTGCCCGGCGCCCTTCGCCGCCGCCGCGGCGCCGCTCGGGCTGAGCGAGGGCGAACTGCTCGAACGCCTGCGCGCCCTGCGCGACGCCGGCACCCTGAGCCGCTTCGGCCCGCTCTACCAGATCGAACGCCTCGGCGGCGCCTTCTGCCTGGCGGCGATGGCGGTGCCGGAAGCGGACTTCGAGCGGGTCGCCGGCATCGTCAACGGCTTTGCCGAAGTCGCCCACAACTACCGGCGCGACCACCGCCTCAACATGTGGTTCGTGCTGGCTACCGAAACGCCGGCGGAGATCGCCGCCACCTGCGCCGCCATCGAGGCGGCGAGCGGCTTGCCGGTGCTGCCCTTTGCCAAGGAGCGGGAATACTTCGTCGACCTGAGGTTGCAGGCATGAACGCGCCCACCGCCCCCGACGCCTTCGAACGCCGCCTGGTGCGCGTCACCCAGGAAGGCCTGCCGCTGGTGCCACGCCCTTACGCCAGCATCGCCGCCGTCCTCGGCGTCAGCGAGGCGCAGGTCATCGAACGCTTGCAGGCGATGCTCGAACGCGGCGCCATCCGCCGCATCGGCGCCGTGCCCAACCACTACGCCATCGGCTACACGGCCAACGGCATGAGCGTCTGGGACATCGACGACAGCGCCGTCGACCGGGTCGGCGAGCTGCTCGGCCGGCAGGCGGCAGTCAGCCACTGCTACCGCCGGCCGCGCCGCCTGCCGGACTGGCCGTACAACCTGTTCGCCATGCTGCACGGCCGCCAGCGCGCCGAGGTGGACGCCCAACTGGCGGCGCTGGCCGCGCTGGTCGAGCGCGAATGCGGCGCCGTGGTGCGCGCGCGCGACATCCTGTTTTCCAGCCGCATCCTCAAGAAAACCGGCCTGCGCCTTGGCGCCGGCCCCCGGGAGACCTGAACCATGTTCCGCATCAGCCAGTTCCTCAGGGAAATCGATCAGCCGACGCCGGCCGGTCCGCGCCGTCACCCGCCCGGCCCGGTGGTGATCTGGAACCTGCTGCGTCGCTGCAACCTGACCTGCAAGCACTGCTACTCGATCTCCGCCGACAAGCACTTCCCCGGCGAGCTGAGCACGGACGAAATCAACACCGTGATGGACGACCTGCGCGCCTTCCGCGTGCCGGTGCTCATCCTTTCCGGCGGCGAGCCGCTGCTGCACCCGGACATCTACAGCATCGCCAGCCGCGCCAAGCGCCTCGGCTTCTACGTCGCGCTGTCGACCAACGGCACCCTGATCGACCGCGACAACATCGACCTGATCGACGCCATCGCCTTCGACTACGTCGGCATCAGCCTCGACGGCATCGCCACCACGCACGACCGCTTCCGCCGCCAGGAAGGCGCCTTCGCCGCCTCGCTGGCGGCGCTGCGGATGTGCCGCGAACGGCGCATCAAGGTCGGCGTCCGCTACACGATGACCGAGGACAACGCCCACGACCTGCCAGCGCTGCTGCGCCTGGTCGCCGACGAGGGCATCGACAAGTTCTACTTCTCGCACCTCAACTACGCCGGCCGCGGCAACAAGCACCGCGCCGACGACGCCCGCCACGCCAGCACGCGCGCCGCCATGGACCTCCTGTTCGACACCTGCCTGGACAGCCTGCGGCGCGGCGAGGACAAGGAGTTCGTCACCGGCAACAACGACGCCGACGGCGTCTACCTGCTGCACTGGGCGGCCCGCCGCTGCCCGCAAAGCCTGCCCAACCTGCTGGCCAAGCTGCGCCAGTGGGGCGGCAACGCCAGCGGCGTCAACGTCGCCAACATCGACAACCTGGGCAACGTGCACCCGGACACCATGTGGTGGCACCAGACCCTGGGCAACGTCCGCGAGCGGCCCTTCTCCGCCATCTGGAGCGACCCGGCCAACCCGCTGCTCGAGCGCCTGCGCGAACACCCGCGCCGCCTCGAAGGGCGCTGCGCCAGCTGCCGCTACCTCGCCATCTGCAACGGCAGTTCGCGGGTACGCGCCGAGCAGGTCACCGGTAATCCATGGGCCGAAGACCCCGGCTGCTACCTCGACGACGCCGAGATCGGCGGCGCCGCCAGCGAACGCATCTGCACCACGCCATGGACCCGCCTGGAGAAAGTCGCATGAAAGCCCGCCTCCTGCTCTGCCTCGCCATCGTCTGGCCGCTTTTCGCCAGCGCCGCCGAACCCGCCGCCCTCTACCGCCAGCACTGCGCTTCCTGCCACGGCGCCGACCGCCTCGGCGGCATCGGCCCGGCGCTGCTGCCGCAAAGCCTCGAACGCCTGCGCCGCCCGGAAGCCGAAAAGACCATCCGCGACGGCCGCATCGCCACCCAGATGCCGGCCTTCGCCACCACATTCGACGACGCCCAACTCAAGGCGCTGGCCGACTACCTCTACCAGGCGGAGACGCCGGCGCCGGCCTGGAGCGAGGCCGACATCCGCGCCTCGCGCATCGAGCACGTCGATCCGGCGACGCTCGCCGACCATCCGGTATTCAGCGCCGACCCGCTCAACCTCTTCGTCGTCGTCGAAAGCGGCGACCACCACGTCAGCATCCTCGACGGCGACCGCCTCGAACCGATCCACCGCTTCGCCTCGCGCTACGCCCTGCACGGCGGCCCCAAATTCTCGCCGGACGGCCGCTACGTCTATTTCGCCTCGCGCGACGGCTGGCTGAGCAAGTTCGACGTGTGGAACCTGACCACCGTCGCCGAAGTCCGCGCCGGCCTCAACACGCGCAATGCCGCCGTCTCCGGCGACGGTCGCCTGGTCATCGTCGCCAACACCCTGCCCGGCAACCTGGTGGTCTTCGACAGCGAGCTGCGCCTGCTCAAGACGATCGCCGCCACCAGCCTGGACGGCCGCCAGAGCTCGCGCGTCTCGGCGGTGTACGACGCCACGCCACGCAAGAGCTTCATCGCCGCGCTGAAGGACCTGCCGGAAGTCTGGGAAATCAGCTACGACGAGCGGGCGGCGCCGATCCACGACGGCCTGGTGCACGACTACCGGATGGGCGAGGCGATCGCCCGCCCCGGCTACCTGCATCCGCGGCGGACGCCGCTCGACACCGTGCTCGACGATTTCTTCTTCGATCAGAGCTACACCCACGTCATGGGCGCCAGCCGCGACGGCAAAGGGCAGGTGGTCAACCTCGACATCCGGCGCAAGGTCGCCGACCTGGCGCTGCCCGGCATGCCCCACCTCGGCTCCGGCATCACCTTCACCTGGCAGGGCAAGCCGGTGATGGCCTCGACCAACCTGAAGACCGGCGAAGTCAGTGTCATCGGCATGAACGACTGGCAGCTGGTCAAGACCATCCCGACCCGCGGCCCCGGCTTCTTCCTGCGCAGCCACAGCCAGTCGCGCTACGCCTTCGTCGATTCGATGATGAGCCGCGAAGGCCGCAACCACCTGCAACTGATCGACAAGGAAAGCCTCGAAGTGGTGCGCGAATTCACCGCCCCGCCCGGCCAGACGCTGGCCCACGTCGAATTCACCCGCGACGGCCGCTACGCGCTCGCCAGCCTGTGGGAAATGGACGGCGCGCTGGTCGTCTACGACATGCAGACGCTGCAGGAGGTGAAGCGCCTGCCGATGAAGAAACCGGTCGGCAAATACAACGTCTGGAACAAGACGCGCAAGGACGAAGGGACCAGCCACTGATGGACGATTTCAGCGCCCTCTGGCTGGCCCGCGCCGCGCACGTGATCGGCGTCGTGCTGTGGATCGGCGGCGTCGCCTTCGTCACCACCGCGCTGCTGCCGGCGATCCGCCGCGACTTCCCGGTCGCCGCCCAGCTCGCCGAATTCGAACGCTACGAACGCGGCTTCGGCCGCCAGGCGCGCTGGACCACGCAACTGGTCGGCGGCAGCGGCCTGTTCATGGTCTGGAAACTCGACCTCTGGTTCCGCTTCGCCACCCCCGACGCCTTCTGGATGCACGCGATGCTGGCCATCTACCTGCTCTTCACGCTGCTCCTCTTCGTCATCGAACCGCTCTTCTTCCACCGCCTGCTGCGCCACCTCGCGCAACGCGCCCCCGCCCTGCCGCTACGCCTCCTCGGCCGTCTGCACTGGCTGCTGCTCACCCTCAGCCTGCTCACCACCGGCTTCGCGGTGGCCGGGGCGCATGGCTGGGCAGTCTGAGGGGATCGAGGCCGGCACAAACCAAACTTGACTTGAAGGAAGCCCTGATCAAAAATGAAGGCGTCGAGGGGCCGAGCCCAATACCGTCACAATCAGAGTGCCGCTATCCCCGGACTTCGACAGCATCATGGGCCGCCTAGCGGCCCATGTGCTTTTCCGGCTTACCTCGACCACAGCAATAATCCCTGTTTCTCCCAGCGGCTGAACATTTCCGCGTGGTCCTTGGGGTAGGCACTTGCCAGCCAGTGAATATTCGGTTTGCCGGTCGAATCAGGTTTGTCGACCTTGATCGCGGCGATCACGGGTAACTGCCGAGTCATCTGGATCGTCAGAACGACGATGCTGTCCCCCTGGGTGGCCGACTGGAATACCGCATGCGGCGTGCAAACAAGTTGGTGCAGGTCGGCAATGACGGTCGGCGTCAGACCATGTTCGAAGATCATTTTTTCAATGATCGCCACTGAAGTCACAATCTCGAGATCGGGAATTCCCAGCGCACCCAGCAAATACGGCGGGAAGCGGCCAAGCAGCACCTGGTTACGGCGTTCCTGCTCACTCGCCGTGCCATCCAATCCAGCCTGTTGGATATCCCGTACCAAAGTCAGCGATAGACGGTGCTGTTTCATGGCTATGCATTTTGACTAAACAGCGCCATTCTAGCCTCATCCTCCAGCAAGCTTGCCCATACTGACCTCCCCAAGGACAATGGGAAACTGGCTCCGGCTTTTGTCGCCATCTCCCCGTTTTTACGCCTCATCCATTCGAGTTCGGAATTCCATGTTTGACATGCTGTTCAACTCAAAGGCCAGAAAAGAGAAAAAGCAGCGCAGGGCGCTCGCCGAAAAGCTGGCCCTGGAGGCTCTGGAGCAGTTCGAGAATGGCGCCGCCCCCAGCATGAGCTGTCCGAACTGCCTGAAGCCAATTGCGCTGACAAGCAACGAATCCTTCCTGCTGGCAAGCTGCCCTTGCGAAATGTGCAACGTCGCGCTGCAACGCCAGACTTGAGAGCAGCCCCCTCACCCAACCCGCAAATCAAACACCGCCGGATCATCGCGGTGTTCTGTAAGCAGGCGGGCGACGCGGTCCTGCCAGATTTCGCCGAAGCGCTGCCGGGCGGCGGCGTCGGCGGTGCCGAAGGTGACGGCGGCGAGCAGGTCGGAGAACGCCGGGTCGGCGGGCACCTGTTGCGGGTAGGCGGCGGCGTCGACGCGGGCGCCGGTGTCGAGACGTTCGAAACGCAGCTCGAGCGGGATGGTCGCCGCGAAGTTGAGCAGGCCGCGGCGGGCGTAACGGCCGCCCAGGCCCTTGAAGCCTTCGCTGCCGGCGGCACCGGTGAGGAGGCCGACGACGGCGGCGGTGACGCCGGTGACGCCTTCGTCGCGCGGCTGGCGGAAGCTGACGCGGATTTCGCCGCGCACCGGCAGCGCCGTGCCGTAGAGCAGCGTCAGCGCCCGCCAGGTCAGCCAGTAGGCGGCGGCGACGGTGGGGCAGGAATGGCCGGCCAGGCGGACGGCGTCGGCGTAGCCGTAGTCGAGGATGCCGTCGGCGCTGGCGCCGAGCAGCCCGGCCAGCGGATCGCGCAGGCGCAGGCGGGGAACGTGTTCGTAGAATTCAGGGAAGGACATGGCGGGTTCCTTGGACGAAATCAGACCAGGCCGGCGCGCAGGCGGCCGATGTCGGGGACGTGGATGAGGCGGCCCTGGACGACGACCAGGCCTTCGTCGACCAGTTCGTGAAGGATGCGCGAGAAGTGTTCCTGGGTCAGGTTGAGGCGCGAGGCGATGGTGCCCTTGTGCGTCGGCAGGCGGATCGTCACCGCGCCGGCGGTGGCGACCGGGCCGGCCATTTCTTCCTCGCGCAGCAGGTAGCCGATGATGCGCTCGCGGCCGGAACGCAGCGAGTGCGCTTCGAGGTCACCGATCAGGTGGTGCAGGCGCATCGACAGGCCGGCGATCAGCTTGCGGCACATCTGCGGGTCGCGCGCCAGTTCGGCGAACACCGCGTCCTTGGCGATGTGCAGCAGGCGGCAGTCGGTCAGCGCCTGCGCCATCAGCATGTAGGGGCGCTCCATGAACATCACCGCCTCGCCGAAGGTCTGGCCGGGGCGGATGATCTCGACCACCTTCTGGTTGCCGTCCTGGGAGATGAAGGCGAGCTTGATCTGGCCTTCCAGCGCCAGGTAGAAGCCGTGGCAGGGGTCGCCCTTGTGGAACAGGATGTTGCCCTTGTCGTAGTGCTCGCGCCGGCAACCGGCGGCGAGGCGCAACAGGTCGTCGGGGCGCAGCCCGGAGAACAGCGGCGTGCCGGCCAGGATTTGCGCCACTTCGAGCAGCACTGGGTCGCAAGCGGCATGGTCGTCGAAATCGGGCCGGGGAATGCAGGTCATCATGGCTTCACCTCGTCAGTTGGGCGTAGAACAGGGGAAGATGGAGCGGCAGCTCCTCCGGCTTGCGCAGCACGGCGTAGCCCTGCGGTCCGAACAGGTGGGGCAGGTAGCCGGCGCCTTCGCGGTCGATCGTCAGGCAGAAGGGCAGCAGGCCCAGGCGACGCGCTTCGAGCACCGCCGCCCGGGTGTCCTCGATGCCGTAGCGGCTGTCGTAGAGGTCGAGGTCGTTGGGCTTGCCGTCGGACAGGATGAGCAGGATGCGCCGGCTCGCCGCCTCCGCGTCGAGCAGCTGGCTGGCGCGGCGGATGGCGGCGCCGAGCCGGGTGTAGTAGCCGGGGCGGATGGCCTGGACGCGGCCGCGG
This sequence comes from Azonexus caeni, assembly GCF_048146105.1. NCBI lineage: Bacteria > Pseudomonadati > Pseudomonadota > Betaproteobacteria > Rhodocyclales > Azonexaceae > Azonexus > Azonexus caeni. The sequence continues at coordinate 6,580 of NZ_JBKJAD010000017.1, read as the reverse complement.
ATGCGGTCGTCGAAGGGATCGGCGAAATCCTTCAGGCGATGGAAGCGGACCTGCTGCCGGCGCACCGAGGAAAAGCCGCACAGCGCGAAGGCGTCGCCGGTGGCGGCGAGCGCCTCGCCGAACAGCAGCAGGGCGTCGCGGATGACGTCGATGACGCGCGCCTCGCTCGACACCCAGGCGTCGGTGGACAACGAGAGATCGGCGAGCACCAGGCAGGCGAGGTCGCGTTCGCGCCGTTCCAGCGACAGGTAGAGCTGCTCGCCGGGATGGCGGCCGCAGGCGCGGTCGGTGCAGGCGCGGACGACGGCGTCAAGGTCGGCCTCGCTGCCGTCGGGCTGCCCCTTGAGCCAGCGTCGGCCGGGCTGCAGGGCGGCGAACTGCTGGTGCAGGCGGCGCGCGGTACGGCGCAGGCGCGGCGGCAGCGGCGTCGGCACGGCATGGCGGGAAGCCAGCTCCTGCAGGCAGACGTGGTCGTCGAGCAGGCGACTCTTGCGGTAATCCCATTCCGGCAGGCGCAGGCCGGGACCGAGCACGATGTCGTCCTCGGCCGCCGACGGCAGGTCGAGGTCGAAGCGCACCCGCGAAGCGACCCGCTCGCCGGGCGCCGCTTCGGTCAGCGACAGGCGGTCGAGGTCAGCGGCGACCTCGGCGGCGTTGGCATCGGGATCGTCGTCGACGCCGCGATTGACGCGGATGAACTCGGCCACCGAGAGCAGGCTTTCGGCGCGGAAGTACATCATGATGCCGTCGCGCTGCGGCCCGGCATCCACGCGCTCGGCGCGGTGCGCCTGGGCGCCGCCGTCCTGCACCGCACCGGCGGCCGCGGCGCCGCCGTCGCCGGTCTTGTTCGGCGCGCCGGCGGCAACGGCGCCGGCCTCGCACCAGAGCAACACCGGCGCCGCCGGTGCGGCATCGGCCGGCAGTTGCGGCCAGGCGCTGACGCTGCCCGGTTCCAGCAGCGCCTGGCGCAGCGCGCTTTCCAGCGCCGCCTCGGCCGGCGGCAGTTGTGCCGGCGCCAGGCGCAGCGGCAGGTAGGCAGCGACCAGCCGCCGGTAACGCGTCGCCAGACCGGGAAAGTCGGCGAGCGCGGCGACCGTCGCCGCCTGGTTGCGGGTCGCCGGATCGGCCCCGGCGAGCGCCGCCGGCAGCCGATGCAGGCAGGCCGCCTGCGCCGCCAGCCAGTAATAGAGGTCGCGGTTCAGCGCACGCTCCGGAAACACCGCCAGGCGCGCCGGCAGGCGCAGGCTGGCGAGGTCGATGCGGGCCTGCGCCTGCCGCTCGCCGCTGCCGGCAACGCGCGCCAGCCAGGAACGGCGAGCCCCGTGGGCATCATTGGTGGCAGCGGCCAGACGCAAGCCGGGGTCGCCGCCGAGGGCGCGGAAATAGATACCGAGCGGGCGCTGCATCGCCTTCAGTTCGACGGCCGCCGCCGGATACTCGGCGCCGGCGGCGCGCGTCACCCAACGATGCCAGAGCTTGCCGACCCATTCTTCCATTTAATTTTCTCTCTCGTCCGCGAGGCGGTTGCCGGGGCGGAAGCCGGCCTCGTTGCGGCGCGCCGCGGCCGCCGCCACCCAATGCAGCAGCGGGCCGTCCGGGTTGTCCGCCTGGCTCTCGGCGCAGGCGCTCAGGCATTGGCCGCACTGGGTGCAGGTGAACATGTGGCGCTTGATGTTGCGCGGGTTGAGGCGCATCGGGCAGACCATGTCGCAGGCGGCCTGGCGGTCCGGCAGGCAGTCGTTGCAGGCGGCGCCGCGGGCGCGCTGGAAGCCGACCACCATCGCATCGCGGTTGCCGATCCAGATCAGCGACTGAAAGAGGCCGACGGCGCAGGCGTAGCGGCAGAACAGGTGGCGGGCGAAGAGGAATTCCAGGCTGAGGACGACGGTGGCGGCGCCGATGAACAGCGCCTGGTTGCGCGTCGGCGCGGCGCGCCACAGGTTGCCGTAGACCTCGGCCGGCGGCAGCAGGTAGGTGAGCAGCACCACCGCCCAGCACAGCGCGAAGGCCACCGCCGCCGGCACCACCAAGAGCCACCAGCGGCGGTCGGTGCGGCGCGGCCGGCCGTCCGGCTGCCACGGCGGCAGGATTTCCCTTTCCCACAGGCTGGGCTTGCCGGAGGCGCGCAGCATCAGCGTGTTGATGGTTTCGACCACGGAAAAATGCGGGCACAGCCAGCCGCAGTAGAGTCGCCCCCAGCGCCGGGCGACGCCGAGGAACAGCGCGGCGCCGGCCAGGAGCGGCAGGAACAGGCGCAGCAGCACGTTGCCGGCGGCCTCGCCGGCGCCAATGCGGCCGGCGATGAAGTCGTCGAGGCCGAGCCGCCATTCCATGCCGAGCAGCCAGGCGTGGCCGGCATTGAGGTCGTAGCGGAAGAGGTCGAACACCGGCGCCAGCACGAAGAGAACGAAGAAGCCCGCCTGCCAGGCCAGCCGCCGCCGCTGCAATGCCGCCGGCGCACCGGCGTTGCGGATCGGAATCACCCGGCGGGCGGCGCTCCCTGCCCCGTTCATCGTCCCGCCCCGGTCAGCGGCCGAAGGTGGCGGAAACCACCTCCATCAGCGCTTCGGCGACTTCCGGATCGTCGGTCAGGCTTTCGACGATGGCGCTGCGGCAGGCCAGCACCGGGTCCATGCCGTCGCCGACGAGGAGCGCCGCATACACCAGCAGGCGGGTGCTCGCCACTTCCTCCAGGTCGTGGTCGCGCAACTGGCGCAGGGCGGCGGCGATGCCGGCGAGGCGGCGGGCGAGGTCGGCGTCGCAGCCGGTTTCGCGGCGCAGGATGGCGGCCTCGCGCTCCGCCGTCGGGAAGTCGAAGCGCAGGCTGACGAAGCGCTGCCGGGTCGATGGCTTCATCCCCTTGAGCAGGTTCTGGTAGCCGGGGTTGTACGACACCACCAGCATGAACGACGGCGGCGCCGCCAGCAGTTCGCCGGTGCGGTCGATGGGCAGCAGGCGGCGGTCGTCGGCCAGCGGGTGGAGGACCACCGTGGTGTCCTTGCGCGCCTCGACCACCTCGTCCAGATAGCAGATGCCGCCGGCGCGCACCGCCCGGGTCAGCGGGCCGTCGCACCAGACGGTCTGGCCGTCGCCGATCAGGTGGCGGCCGACCAGGTCGGCGGCGGTGAGATCGTCGTGGCAGGCGACGGTGAACAGCGGCAGGCCCAGCTTCGCCGCCATGTGGGCGACGAAGCGCGTCTTGCCGCAGCCGGTCGGCCCCTTGATCAAGAGCGGCAGGCGGTTCTTCCAGGCCGATTCGAAGACCGTCGCCTCGTCGGCGCAGGGTTCGTAGAAGGGCGTGAGGTCGGCGGAGGCGGCGGCGTTCATGCGGACATTCCTTTCCAGTAAGCGAGGGCGATGACGACGCCGACCAGCAGCAGCCAGCCGACGATCAGCGCCGGCCAGAGCAGCGGCGCGCGGCGCAGCGCCATGAATTCGAGGGCGACGACGCTGCCCTTGGCGATGGCGAGCAGCAGCAGGACGGCGGTCAGCGCCGGGCCGCCCTGCCCTTCGCCGAGCGCCCAGGTAAGCAGCGTGGCGAGGACCAGCAGCAGCCAGAGCAGCGCGGTACGCGCCGGCGTTCCGTGCGGGCCGGCGGAAGACGGATCAATGGATGACATAGACGAGCGGGAAGAGGATCAGCCAGACCAGGTCGACCATGTGCCAGTAGGCGGCGCCGCTCTCCAGGCCGTTCATCGCGCCCGGGCCGTAGTGGCCGCGGCGCAGGCCGTGCCAGAGCACGGCGAGGATGACCAGGCCGAGGATCACGTGCATGAAATGGAAGAAGGTCAGCGACAGGTAGAACATCTGGAACGGCCCACCCGACAGATTGACCCCGGCGGCGAAGGCGAGCGCGTATTCGTGGCCCTTGACGCCGAGGAAGGCAAAACCGCAGACGATGGCGCCGAGCAGCCAGGGCGCCGCCCGGGCGCCGTCGCCGCGCGCCGCGCCCTGCACGGCGCGGACGACCAGGGCGCTGGCGCTCAGCAGCAACAGGGTGTTGATGGCGCCGGCGTTGCGGTCGAGCAATTGCTGGCCGGCTTCGAACAGCGCCGGATGGCGGGCCCGGGTGAAGGCGTAGGCGGCGAAGAAGACGCCGAAGGCGAGCAGCTCGGCGAGGATGAAGATCCAGATGGCGAGGTCGCCGGCCAGGTGACGCGGCGGCGGCAGGGAAAGATCGACTTGCATGCCGCGCAGTCTAGGCGCCGCCTCCGGGCGGGGCTTTGATGCGTGCTAAATTCGTCCGGCCGCGGCCAAGGTGAACAAAAAAGGGGCGGCTCGCGCCGCCCCGAAAACAACTATCCACTCGCTTGTTATTGGGCGCCAACCCGGCTTTCGCCCTTGACGAAGAAGCTGACCAGGTAGATCACCAGGCCGATCAGGAAGATCACGCCGCTGATCTCGCGCAGCCAGTAGAACAGCGAAATCTGGTCCTGCGTCGCCATGAAGGACAGCGGCGCGGTCGAGATGCGCTGCAGCCAGACCTGCAGGATGCCGGCGGCGGTCAGGAACAGCGTGATGAAGACCATGGCGATGGTCATCAGCCAGAAGCTCCACATCTCCAGCACCTGGGCCCGCGGCGAATTGGCGGCACGACCGCGCAGGATCGGCATGGCGTAGCTGATCAGCGTCAGGACGACCATCACGTAGGCGCCGTAGAAGGCCATGTGACCGTGGGCGGCGGTGATCTGCGAACCGTGGGTGTAGTAGTTGACCGGGGCCAGGGTGTGCAGGAAGCCCCAGACGCCGGCGCCGAGGAAGGCCATGACGCCGGTGCCGAGCGCCCACAGCACGGCAGCCTTGTTCGGATGCTCGCGGCGGCGACGGTTGACCATGTTGAAGGCGAAGACGGTCATCGCGAAGAACGGGATCGGTTCCAGGGCCGAGAACACCGAACCCCACCACTGCCAGTATTCCGGCGCGCCGATCCAGTAGTAATGGTGACCGGTACCGATGATGCCGGTGACCAGCGTCAGGGTGATGATCACGTACAGCCACTTCTCGATCACTTCGCGGTCCACGCCGGTGACCTTGATCAGGACGAAGGCGAGCAGCGCACCGAGGATCAGTTCCCAGACGCCTTCCACCCAGAGATGGACGACCCACCACCAGTAGTACTTGTCCTTGACCAGGTTGTGCGGGTTGTAGAAGGAGAACAGGAAGAAGATCGCCAGACCCCACAGGCCGAGCAGCAACACCATCGAAATCGCCGTCTTGCGCCCCTTCAGCATGGTCATGCTGATGTTGAAGAGGAAGCCGAGGGCGACGATGACGATGCCGATCTTGGTCAGCAAGGGCTGTTCGAGGAACTCGCGGCCCATCGTCGCCAGGATGTCGTTACCGGTCATCTCGGCCAGCGTGGCATAGGGCACGAACAGGTAACCGAGGATGGTCAGCGCCCCGGCGACGAGGAAGATCCAGAACAGCCCGAGCGCCAGCTTGGGACTATACAACTCGGTTTCCGACTCCTCCGGCACCATGTAGTAGGCCGCGCCCATGAAACCGAACAGCAGCCAGACGATCAGCAGGTTGGTGTGAACCATCCGGGCAACGTTGAAAGGCAGGGCGGGAAAGAGGAAATCCCCGACCACGTACTGGAGGCCCATGATCAGTCCAAAGACGATCTGCCCCACGAACAGGCCGATTGCCGCCACGAAATAGGGCTTGGCAACCGCTTGGCTCTTGTATTGCATCGCGATACTCCTTGAATGTCGAAACTCGGCGGGCTCAGCCTTCGATGTTGGGCGGCCAGTTGGCGGTGTTGATCTCGGAGGCGTACTTCAGGAAGGCCACCAGATCGTCGAGTTCCTTGTCGCTCAGATGAAACTGCGGCATCTGCCGCCGTCCCGGCGCGCCGGTCGGCTGCGCCTGGATCCACGCCTTGATGAAGTCCGGACCGCGCCGGACATAGACGTTGCCGAGCTCCGGCGCGAAATAGGCGCCCTCGCCGAGCAGGGTGTGGCAACCGATGCAGTTGCGCGTCTCCCAGATCTTCTTGCCGGCAATCACCTCCGGCGTCAGATTCTGGCTGTTGTCCCGCTTCGGCAGCGCCTGGTTGGTGTCATAGGTGAGAGCCAGGAATAGGAGGAAGAAGAAGACCGTTCCCCCGTAGAAAATATTCCGGGCCATCGATTTCGTGAAAGTTCCGCTCATCGTGCGCTCCTGTGCATGGTGTGGAGCGCATTGTCCGCGTCAGCCCGGCGGCCCATCCATGATGTACATCAAGAACGAAAATCCGGCGGAAACGGCCGGCTGGCGGGGGTGTGAGCGCTTGACAGGTGGGGAAGGCAGCAGGCGGGAGCGGCGACGAATGTTGTAATGTTTGCTATTTGTTGATGGCTGTCGGTTGCTCGGCAAAAGCGGTCGTTGGCCTGGTACGCTTGATCGGGCGGCAAGGCGCCGGTTTCCAGTCGCTCGGCTTTGAGGCCGCACGAACGACGGCTTCTCTTCCGATCTAGGGGCTGTTCACATTTGCGGAATTGTGTTTACATCCTGTCTTTTGGATACAAGACATGGATCGCCGAATGCTCACCGATGACCAGTGGTCACGCATAGCGGATTTTCTGCCTGGGAAGTCCAC
>NZ_JBKJAD010000016.1:0-93828 GCF_048146105.1 Azonexus caeni | reverse complement strand
CCGTATTGCGTCCGCAGTAGCAAAAACAAGGGAAAATCGTGCGCTTCCAGATAAAAATCACCAAATCTCGGCCATCCAAGCTCAATTTCAGCAGCCAGGTCGCCTCAAGTCCGACAGGCTGCTAGAGGGCGATTTCACTCGTCCCGAGGAAATTGATCGGGTGATGGAAACATGGGCACGAAGTAGATCGGCCGACGGAGTTTTCGTGTTGCGTGATGACGTTGTTCGTCAGATGGCAGAGAAAGTGCCCCTAGCTAGGAGGCTGGACCATATTCGTGCGTGGCTGGAGGTTGAATCTCTCTCGGCAACAGATATCCTGTTTTCCCTTCAAGAGATTGGCAAGGCTTGGGGTACGGGGAGCCTGGCAGTTTCCGAGCAACTATTGGAATCACAGGCCAGGTTGATCAGTCAAAGGGCAGAGGAACTGCTGCTCAGCGGTTTCAGTATTGGATTCCTCCTCGGACGTCGAGGAGAAGAGTCGGTCCCGCTACCTGACTACGATCTGGCACCCTTTATCGAGGCGGCATCCTTGCAAGCGGGAGATCTGGATGCCCGCGTGTTGTTTCAACTGACGATGGAGGTGGTCCAACGGCTTTCTTCCGAGGAGGCCCGTGAGGTACTTGCCTACGGTTTGGGGCGTATTGAGAGAATGCAGCGAGAGTCCGATGGTGACGGCTCTTGGCATCCTGGGCTAATTCCTCCTGAAAGTATGACCGAAGCGGTGGCAGGTTTGTTGTGGGCCAGACTGGCTTCGCCGTTTGCGGGGCAGCGCTGGCGGGCAGCGCACGCTGTTCGCCGATTAGGGCAAATGAATGAACAGGCCACTATTGATGCCGTGATGCGGCGAATCGAGTTGGCTGAAGGTGGCGCATTCGCCGATTCAAGTTTGCCCTTTTACAGCTTGCATGCACGACTGTATCTCCTGATTGCCTTGGCTCGCGTGGCACATGAGCACCCCATGGTTTTACAAAAGCATGCTGAGCAACTTTCACGGTTCGCTTTTGACGGCCTGCCGCATGTCCTGATGCGGGCATTTGCCGTTGATGCTGCGCTGGCGCTCAATTCGACGTTTCCGGGTACCTACACCAATGGGGCGATAGCAGCCTTGAAAAGTATCAATTGCGGTAGATTGGATTCCGGGAAAACGCCTCAACGTGTTGATTCACCTGGTCGCAGAGACCATCTCGGCTATGAACTTGACCTGAAACCCTATTGGTTTAAGCCTCTCGGTAGTGTTTTTGGCATTTCTGTAGATGAAGTAACCGATCAGGTAGTGGATTGGGTACGCAAGAATTGCATACGAGGTGCATGGTGTTCTGGGGGAGAGGCGCGTAGAGAGCAGTTCCGACGTCAAAGTTCATCGCCCTACAAGAGTGAGCAGCCAGCCGTTGATAACCATGAGTTTTATCTCGCCTATCACGCCATGTTTTGTGTCGCCGGCGAATTGCTCTCTGAGCATCCCATTGTTATTGATCGATGGGAACCGAATGCCTTCGATAGTTGGTTGCGACGGCACCAGTTGGCTAGCAATGACGGTACGTGGCTGGCAGATTGTCGCGATCCGTGGCCAATTAAGCGGCGGCCTTGGCAAAACGAAGAATGTTCTGAAAGTTGGCGCTGGGAGGTGGCACGTAAGGATTTTGAAGATGCTCTATGCATTGATGGCGGGTTGCCGGTAAGTCTCCCTGTTTGGGGGGAATGGCATTTCTCGGAAGGAGCAAAAACGGAGGAATTCTCAATTTCCAGCGCGCTGGTTTCCGAAACTGCGGCTGAATTGGTTCTTTGCCAGTTGCAAGTTGCCAGGGATCCAAACGAGGGTTACCTGCCAGACGACGACCAATATGAGACCGTTCGTTTGGGGAGGCACCGGATATGGGGATGGGTCAGGTCACCTGATTCTGCTTCCGGACTTGACCAATTTGATCCAAACGCTGGGAAGTTACCGTTTCCTGCTGCAAGTCCCGGAAAAGAGATTCGGACTGCCTTCAATTTACATATCAGCGAGGATGGTCGGCAATGGTATTCAGGTATTCAAGGAGCGGATACGGCATTTTGTGCAGAGGTTTGGGGTGATCGAACCAAGGAAAGTGACTACAGTTATCCTGAGTTTGGTCGCATGCTTTATGTTGGCTCAGATTTCCTGAAAATGCTCCTGAAGCGGTTGAAACGTTGCTTGATTGTCAAGGTGGAGATTTCTCGTCGTGAATCAAGCTACGCACGCGATAGTGAATACCTGTATGTGCCGCCGTACTTCCGAATATTCCTGATCGACAGCAAAGGTAGCATTCGATCAATCTGACGATCTGCTGATTGCAACTCCAACAAATACGCCGGGTTTCCCCGGCGTATTTGGATAATTGCCATTTTTAGGCAGTCAACCGCAGCAATTACGCCATCGCTTCGTACAGCGGCAGGGTCAGGAACTCCGGGTAGTCCGGGGTCAGCGACATGCGGTCGAAAATTTCGGCGGCCTGGTCGTAGGTTGCGGTGTCTTCGCCCTGGGCGGTGACGGTGGCTTTCACCTTGGCCAGTTCCTCGGCGATCATCGGGCGGACCATTTCAACGGTGACCTTGCGGCCGTCGTCGAGGATGCCCTTCGGCGAAACCACCCACTGCCAGACTTGCGAACGGGAGATTTCGGCGGTGGCGGCGTCTTCCATCAGGTTGTGGATGGGCACGCAGCCGTTGCCGGCCAGCCAGCTACCCAGATAGTGGATGCCGACGTTGATGTTGTTGCGCAGGCCGGCTTCGGTGATCGGGGTTTCCGGACGGAAATCCAGCCATTGGGCCGGGCCGTAGGAGCCTTCCACCTGCTTCTCGAACTGGTTCGGCTTGTCGCCCAGCACCTTGACGAACTCTTCCATGGCGATCGGCACCAGGCCCGGGTGGGCCACCCAGCCGCCGTCGAAGCCGTCGTTGGCGTCGCGGGTCTTGTCGTGGCGGATGCCGGCCAGCGCCTTTTCGTTGGCGACCGGGTCGTTCTTGATCGGGATCAGCGCCGACATGCCGCCCATCGCCGGGGCGCCGCGCTTGTGGCAGGCCTGCACCAGGGCCAGCGCGTAGGAACGCATGAAGGGCACTTCCATGGTGATCGCGCCGCGCTGGGCGAGGCAGAAGTCCTTGTTCTTCTTGAACTTCTTGATGCAGGAGAAGATGTAGTCCCAGCGCCCGGCGTTCAGACCAGCGGAGTGGTTGCGCAGCTCATAGAGGATTTCTTCCATCTCGAAGGTGGCGAGGATGGTTTCGACCAGCACGGTGGCCTTGATCGTGCCTTGCGGCAGGCCGACGTGGTCCTGGGCCATGACGAAGGCGTCGTTCCACAGGCGGGCTTCGAGGTGGCTTTCCATCTTCGGCAGGTAGTAGAACGGGCCGGCACCGCGGGCGATCTGTTCCTTGGCGTTGTGGAAGAAGACCAGGCCGAAGTCGAACAGGCCGCCGGAAACGCGCTGGCCGTCAACGAGGACGTGCTTTTCGTCGAGGTGCCAGCCGCGCGGACGGATCTGCAGGGTGGCGATCTTGTCGTTGAGCTTGTATTCCTTGCCGTTCTCGTTCTTGAACGAGAGTTCGCGGCGGATCGCCTTGTACAGGTTCACCTGGCCCTGGATCTGGTTTTCCCAGTTCGGGCTGTTGGAATCCTCGAAGTCGGTCATGTAGGAGTCGGCGCCCGAGTTGAAGGCGTTGATGATCATCTTGGCCTCGACCGGGCCGGTGATCTCGACGCGGCGGCACTGCAGCGCGGCCGGCACCGGCGCGACCTTCCAGTCGCCGTTGCGGATGTGCGCGGTTTCCGGCAGGAAGTCCGGCATTTCGCCGGCGTCGATGCGCGCCTGGCGGTCGATACGGGCCTTGAGCAGTTCCTGGCGGCGGGCCTCGAAGGCGCGGTGCAGCTTGGCGACGAATTCGAGCGCCTCGGTGCTGAGGATGAATTCCCATTCGGGCTGGATCGGGGCGGTGATTTGCACGCCGGCGGGGAGGGTGATGGCCATGATGTCTCCTGAAGGATGGGTGAAGTTGAGAAGGAAATTCAGCTATGCAGGCCGCCGACCCAGGCGAGGACGTCGCTCAGTTCGCGGCCGCTGCCGTGCGGCGTGACGTCGAGGACGTCGGCCGGCTGGTTGGTACGATTGACCCAGAAGGTGGTGAAGCCGAACCAGGTGGCGGCGCAGGCATCCCAGGCATTGGCCGAGACGAAGAGGATTTCCTCTTTCGGCAGCTGGAAGGCGTCGACCGCGAGTTGGTACACCTCGGGGGCAGTCTTGAATTTATGCACGCTGTCGGCGGAAAGGATGTGCGCGAACAGGTGGTTCATGTCGTTGTACTTGACGGCGATGTCGAGCATCGAATAGGTGCCGTTGGACAGGATGGCCAGCGGGAAACCCATCGCCTTCAGCGCTTCCAGCGTCGCCACGTTTTCCGGGAAGGGACGCAGGCAGGCGTACTGGTTCATCAGGTGCTGGCGCTGGCTGTCGTTCATCGGCAGTTCCAGCGCGCGGGCGGCGAAGATCAGCGCGTCGCGGGTGACTTCCCAGAAGGTCTTGAACTGGCCGCTCATCGTCCGGATGCGCGTGTATTCGACCTGCTTGGCGCGCCACAACAGGGTCAGCGCCTTGCCCTGGCAGGGGAAATACTCTTCGGCCAGCGCTTCCATGCAATAGACGTCGAACAAGGTCGCGTAGGCGTCGAAGGCGATGGCTTTGGGCGAGGCGGAGGTTGGCGGCGTGATCATGGACATGGAGTTTATTGCTACCAATAAGATAAGATAAGCGGCAAAAGAAGCGGTTATTCTTTTACTAAAAGTAAATAATGCAATGGATACTTTCAAGCAGATTTCGGCATTTGTAAACGTCGCGACGCGCGGCAGCCTGTCCGCCGCCGCCCGTGCCGAAGGCGTGACGCCGGCCATCATCGGGCGCCGCCTCGATGCGTTGGAAAGCCGGCTCGGCGTCAAGCTGCTGATCCGCACCACGCGCAAGCTGACGCTGACCTTCGAGGGGCAGGCTTTCCTGGAAGATTGCCAGAAGGTGCTGACCGATCTTGCCAACGCCGAGGCCGCGGTATCGCTGGGCGGCGTCCAGGCGAGCGGTTACCTGAAGGTTTCGGCGCCGGCCGGTTTCGGCCGCCAGCACGTGGCGCCGCTGGTCGGCGACTTCATGCGCGCCAACCCGGAAGTGCGCGTCAATCTCAACCTCTCCGACCGCCTGGTCGACCTGATCAACGAGAACATCGACTGCGCCATCCGCATCGGCGAACTGACCGATTCCAGCCTGGTCAGCGTCCGCCTGGGTGAGATGCGGCGCATGGTGGTGGCCAGTCCGGCCTACCTGGTCGAACACGGCGTGCCGCGTTCGCCGGACGACCTCGCCGGCCACAACTGCCTGTCGCTCGGCCAGCAGCGCGGCTGGGTGTTCCGCGATCCGCAGAGCGGCAGCATCGATACCTTGAAGGTGACCGGCGATTTCGAGTGCAACGACGGCGCCGTGCTGCACGAATGGGCGCTGGCCGGGCGCGGCCTGGCCTGGCGTTCGCTGTGGGAAGTTGGCCGTGATCTCAAGGAAGGCCGCCTGACCTCGGTGCTCGACGCCTGGCAGGCGCCGCCGATGGGCATCTACGCGGTGTTTCCGCAGCGCCGCCACCTGCCGCTGCGGGTCCGGCTGTTCATCGACCTGCTCAAGGAAAACTACAGCCGGCCGAGCTACTGGGAATTGCGCTGAACGATGAAGAAGCCGGTCTATCGTGCGCTCGGCGTGCTGTCGGTGTTGCTCGGGATGATCGGCGTCGTCCTGCCGCTGTTGCCGACGACGCCTTTCCTGATCCTTGCCGCCTTCTTCTTCGCGCGCTCGCATCCTGAATGGGAGGCGCGGCTGCTGGCCGATCCGCGGGTCGGCCCGGCGATCCTCGCCTGGCGCGAGCGAGGGGCGATCCCGTTGCTGGCCAAGCGGCTGGCGACGCTGCTCCTCGCGATCAGCGCCGTTGTCGGCTGGTTCGGCTTGGCCGGCGACTGGCGCTACCTGCCGGCCAGTTGCGGCGCGCTCATCCTGTTGTGGATGTGGACGCGTCCGTCGGCTTGAGCGGCTGACAGCTGCCGTCCGGCCAGACGACGGCATCGCGGCCCTGGCGCTTGGCCTCGTACATACGGCGGTCGGCACGCCAGACCAGGGCCTCGCAGGCGGCAATGCCTTCCTCGTCGCTGCAGGCGATGCCGAAGGAGGCCGTCATCTGCCGGCCGTCCGGGCGTTGTCCCAGACCTTGCTGGCGCAGGCGCAGCAGTAACATCGGCACCTTGTCGAGCGGCGTGTCGGGCAGGACGGCGACGAATTCCTCGCCGCCCCAGCGGATCAGCAGGTCGCTGCGGCGCAGGCCGGCGCGCAGGTTGTCGGCGAGCAGGCGCAGGCACTGGTCGCCGGCTTCGTGGCCGAACAGGTCGTTGATCTCCTTGAAGCGGTCAAGGTCGATGAAGGCGACGGTCAGCGGCTTGCCGGCCATCCGGTTGAGCCGGAACAGGAGCTTCAGCGCATCCTCACCGGAGCGCCGGGTGTAGGCGCCGGTCAGCGGGTCGTGCATGGCGCGCACGACCAGCGTCGCCATGTAGTGACACTGGCTCATGCCGGAGAACATGGCGACGCCCAGCATCATCAGCATGAACCACAGGGTGCCGCCGTATTGCGCGAGGTCGGGCGCGCTACCGCCGAGGATCAGGCCGGCCAGCCCCATGCCGATCACCGGCAGCGCGAAAAGCAGGGCTTCGAGCGCGGTGAGCGGGAAAATGGCGAGGCCGCCGAGGACGATGGTCGGCAGGTAGGTGTAGAGCTGGGCGACCAGTTTCTGGGCATTGGTCTGGCTGGCTTGGGCGAGCATGTCCGCCGACAGCAGGTGGAACAGCGACGGCACCAGCAGCAGGACCAGCAAAGCCGCCAGTGCCTGGGTGTAGGGTCGGGTCAGCGAGGCTTCGCGTGGCCAGGCCAGGGCGGCGAAGATGGCGGTGGAAGCGAGGCGTAGGGCGATCAGCTTGCCGGCGGTGGCGAGGTCGAAGACGACGAGGTCGATGATCGCGAAGAAGGGGACCAGAATGGCGAACAGCCCGGCGATCAACTGGACGCGGGCGACGATCACCGACGCCGCGTGGCGGCGCAGTTCGTTGCTGCGGCCGGCCGGGGTCAGCATGTCGAGCAACTGTTTGCTGCTCAGTTGCGAGGGGGCGAGGATGTTCTCGCTGATGCGGGTGCGCAGCGATTTCACGACGCCATGCTCCGTCGGCAAGTGCGCGGTGCCGGGGCCGGAAAAAACCGGGGTCGTCCATCGACGACCCCGGCTTGGCGATTGTTGGCTCGCATCAGCGAATCAGGCGGCGCTGGCCTTGCGCAGCAGCCCGTACAGTTCGTCCTTGAGCGCCAGTTTTTCCTTCTTCAGCGTCTCGATTTCGACCGGGCTGGCCGGTTCGATGTGGCTTTCCATGTTCTTGATCTTCTGGTCCAGTTCGTTGTGCTGGTCGAAGAGGTTGAGGAAGTGGCGGTCCGTGGTCTTCAGTTGGGTGATCAGGTCACGGTATTCGGGAAACATGATGCTCTCCTTGTTTGTGTCGTTGTGTCCGTCTCCATTGTACGACCGGGGCCCGGCACTGGTAAGGGGGGGCTCAGTAACGGTGATAGCCCATGCCGACAAAGGGGGGAATGCGGCCGACCAGGCTTTCCAGCAGGATCAGTTCGGCGTCGCTGTGATTGATCACGCGGGCCGGCACCATCATTCGCTGCCGGTCGGCGTTCAGGTAGAGCGGGTGGTCGTGGTAGGTGGTGGCGATCGTTTCGAGGATTGCCGTTTCGCCCGGGGCGCGAATCTCGGCTTCGCCATAGCACAGGCAGAAATAGACCTGCGCCGGAGCCGCTTCGATGTAGCAGGCGGTGCCGCGGATGCCGATGGTGGCAGTCGGCGTCTGCAGCGATTTTTCGCCCTTGCCGAATACCCCCATCAGCCTGCCTTGCAGGATGCGCAGGACGCGCCGGGTGGCGTTGTCCTCGATGACCTGGACGGCGGAATCCGCCCGCTGCAGGTAGGCGTCACTGCCGATGATGTAGATCGCCTGGGCATTGTTGCCGGTGACGATGCGGTCGCCGGCGCTGATCGTCATGCGCGGGCGGGCCGGCTGGCCGTTGACCGTGACTTCGCCGCTGAACTCGTGCACACCGGGCGGCGGCAGCGCCTGGCCGGCGGCCCAGGCGCGGCTGGCGAAGGAAAAGCGTTCGCACAGCGCGAGCGTGGCGAGATGGCGGATCAATTGGCGACGATTCATCGGTGGTCTTCTCCGTTGGCTTGGGTGGGCTGTGTATGCTGCGCTGCTTCGGCAAGCGTAACCAATCGGCGGCGCAAATGCTCGGCGAGAACAAAAAGAATTCGTTGCGGGCCAGGGCGCTCGGTCGGCCTTGCGCGGATCGCCGCGGCAAAGGAAGATGGTCGCTGTCAGCTTGGCAAAAGGTGCAGATTGATGACGAAACGGAATTCCGGAATTGCGCAGCGTCCCGAGGTGGCGGTCATCGGAGCCGGTGTCGGCGGATTGAGTACGGCCATCCGCCTTGCCCAACTTGGTCTGGCGGTGACCGTGTTCGAGCGTCTCGACCGGGTCGGCGGCTTGTGTGGCACCGTCGTTTTCAAGGGGCGGCGCTATGTCGTCGGCTGCAACGATTTTGGCCATGGTCTGCTGCGCGATCTGAAGGCGCTCGGCATCACCTTGCCCTTCGAGCACAAGAAGACCCGTGTCCATTTCGCCGGCGAGCGTTACAGCATGCCGCCCGGCCCGCAGACGATCCTGAATTTTGCCCGCCACCTGCCGTCGTTCGCCCGTTACGTCCTGGGCTTGCGCAAGGCGCGGCGGCGCGCTTACGACAAGGTCCGTTTTCTTGACCAACTGATCGACGAAGCGCGCGTCGGCGGGCGTTTTGCCGACATCCTGATGCTGCCGGCCTACCTGATGGGGGTGCCGCCGGACCGTTTCCGCGTCGATTCGATCCTCGACGAGTTCACTTTCCATTACGGCTACGCCAACCCGATCACGCCGGTCGGCGGTCCGCAGGCGCTGGCCGATGCCCTGCACCAGCGCTTGCTGGCGCTCGGCGGCCAGGTCATTCTCGGTTGCGAAGTGACGGGCGTCGAAACCATGGCGGGAAAGAAACGGGTTCATACCAGTCAGGGCGGCCACGACGTCGATCTGCTGGTGTCGACCCTGCTGAAGCCCGGCCATTTCCCACCAACTTGCGAATCCGGGCTGCCGCTGTCGATGCTGTGGCTGGACATCGATCCGGCCTACCGCCTGCCGCGCAGAATCCATACGCATTTGTTCTATCCACCGGGAATCCGCCAGTGGTTCGGCGACATCTACGCGGGCCGGATGCCGGCCGAATTCGGCTTCCACTTCTTCTGCAGCGATCTTGGCGTCCAGGACGGGGTCAATACGGCCAGCGTCTATTGCCATCTGCCGCGCGGGCTGACCGAGGATGCCGCGATCCAGACGGCCGCGCAGGCTTACATTCTGGAACGGATCGAAAGCCTGTTGCCGGGCATCGGCGCTCATCTGCGTGCTTGCACGATGATTTCGCCGGCACTGTTCCGGGAGATGCACGGGATGGACCCGGTACTGACGCCGGTCATTGCGCCAGCGGGTTTTCCGCAGCCGGAAAACCACGCGCCGGAGGACGACGTGTATTACGCCGGTGCCGCCGCATTCCCGCCGGGCATGCATTCGGGGGCGGCGATCCGTTCGTCGGCTTACGTCAGCGAGTTGATTGCCCGGCGCTTGACGGAAAGGCGCTGACCGGCGTCAGGGCTTGCGGAAGACGTGCCGGACTGCGACCTCAGGCGGCCGGTTGAGGAGGTGGAAGACCGGGCCGACGAAGGGGTTGAGGATGCGGCGCGCGGTGCGTAGGGCCATGCGCACCGGCGAGATGGTGGCACCCAGTTCCTGTTTCAGGTCGTAGGTGGTGAAGCCGAATTCGATGCGCGGAATGCCTAGCCGGATTGCCGTCTCGATCAGTGCGTAGCCGCCATAGATCCATAGACCGTCGTGGGCGGCCTGCTGGCGGCCGAAGAACATGAAACGCATAAGGTCGCCGTCGAGCATCAGCAGGATATGACCGACCAGCGCGTCCTGGCGGTAGAAGAGCATGACTTTCACTTTTCCCGCGAGACGTTGCGAGAGTTCCCGGTAGAACGCCGGGGTCAGCACTTCGCGCTGGTATTCGTCAGCCTGCTCATGGACGACCTGCCATTGCCGGTGCAGGGTCTCGGCAAGGTCGGCGAAATCGTCGCGAATCTCGTAACGGAACTGCTGTTCCCGGCCCTGGGCAAGGTAGCGCAGGAGCTTGCGCCGATAATGGCTGCGCATGGCGGCGATATACGCCTCCGTCGTCGGCCAGGTGACCTCGACGTAGGTGTTGGGCATGCTCTCCAGCCAGTGGTAACCGAGGGTTTCGAGGTCGGCTTGATGCGTCCAGGCTGCCCCTTCGAAGTCGCGCATGACGATGAGCAGCTGTCCGTCGCGCCGGGCGATGTCCTGCAAGACCTCGTCCAGTGCCTTGCAGACCGCGGCGCCAGGTGCGTCGGGCGCCAGCACGAAGGGATCGCTGCTTGGGGTGACCGGCGTGCCGCATTCGAGGATGCTGAACTTGAGGAAATTCGGAAACAGCCGACGCAACTGGGTCAGCAGCTTGCGCAGGGCGGGCGGCGCGAAGATCGCCAGATCGGTGGTGATCGAGTAGAAGCCGGCGATGCCGATCGGCTGGTCGGCCGCATCGGAGAACAGGATGTAGCGGTAGCGGAAGTCGTTGATTCCGGAGTGTTCCAGGATTTCCCAGAAGCGGCGCGAATAGACCAGCGAATGGCCGGCGCCGAGGGCATCCCAGGCCGCCGCCGGAACCTCGGCGATGTGGTCGAATACGGCTGTTCTCACACGGGTCATGGGTTTGCTTCAGTGCGTTGCGGTTTTAAGACGCGATGATCCGGAGCATAGTCGATGCGGCCCGGAATCCCAAGCTTGCGTCAATGCCGCTCCGCGACGCTGCCCCAGGGCATCACGGGCACAGTCGATATCGCGTTGGCCGGCGCCCCCTCGATCAGGCGCCGGCTGATCGCCAGGTAGATGAGTACCTTGCGCTTCGCGTCGTAGCTGCGATGGATGGCGGTTTCCTTGAAGAGCAGCGAGGTGTTCTCGCTGAAGACGATTTCGCTTTCGGGCAGGTCGGCGGGCAGGGCGACCGGGCCGACCTGGCGACAGGCGATGGAGAATTGCGACGGGTCTTCGGCCAGCCCCAGGCTGCCCTTGATGCCGCCCGCCTTGGCCTGGCTGACATGGCAGGTGACGCCGGGAATCTTCGGGTCGTCGAAGGCATAGACGCAGACCCTGTGGTTGGCGCCGATCAGCTTCCAGGCGGTGGTGACGCAGCCGATTTCCTCGGCCTGGGCAGTGGCGGAAAACAGCAGCAGAAAGGCCAGATGGCGAAGTTTCATTCTCATGTTTCCGTTAAGGATGGTCGGCGAACAGCATAGCAAGCGGCCATCCCGGCGGCCAACGAAAAAAAGGCCGGCCCCTTGTGGGAGCCGGCCTTTGCCGCCGCGGGATGGTGCGGCTGTGCTTCTTAGTGGAACTGTTCTTCTTCGGTCGAGCCGGTCAGCGCCTTGACCGAGGACGAGCCGCCCTGGATCACGGTGGTGACGTCGTCGAAGTAACCGGTGCCGACTTCCTGCTGGTGCGAAACGAAGGTGTAGCCCTGTTCGCGAGCGGCGAATTCCGGCTCCTGAACCATCTCCACGTAGTGCTTCATGCCTTCGCCGCGAGCGTAGGCGTGCGCGAACTTGAAGGTGTTGTACCAGTTGATGTGGATGCCGGCCAGGGTGATGAACTGGTACTTGTAGCCGAGATCGGCCAGGCCTTGCTGGAACTTGGCGATGGTCGCATCGTCCAGGTTCTTCTTCCAGTTGAAGGACGGCGAGCAGTTGTAGGCGAGCAGCTTGCCCGGGCAGGCTGCCTGCACGGCTTGGGCGAATTCGCGGGCGAAGCCGAGGTCAGGCACGCCGGTTTCGCACCAGACGAGGTCGGCGTAAGGCGCGTAGGCAACACCGCGGGAGATCGACTGCTCGAGGCCGTTCTTGACGCGGTAGAAACCTTCCTGGGTGCGTTCGCCGGTCAGGAAGGGCTTGTCGTTTTCGTCGTAATCGGAGGTCAGCAGGTTGGCGGCTTCGGCATCGGTACGGGCCAGGATCAGCGTCGACACGCCCATGACGTCGGCGGCGAAACGGGCAGAGATCAGCTTCTCGACGGCTTCGCGGGTCGGCACCAGCACCTTGCCGCCCATGTGGCCGCACTTCTTGGCGGCAGCCAGCTGGTCTTCGAAGTGCACCCCGGCGGCGCCGGAGGCAATCATGTTCTTCATCAATTCGAAGGCGTTCAGCACGCCACCAAAGCCGGCTTCGGCGTCGGCAACGATCGGCAGGAAGTAGTCGATGAAGCCTTCGTCACCCGGGTTGATGCCACGCGACCACTGGATTTCGTCAGCGCGCTTGAAGGTGTTGTTGATGCGGCGAACCATCGTCGGCACCGAGTCGTAGGCGTACAGCGACTGGTCCGGGTACATGGTTTCCGAGGTGTTGCCGTCGGCGGCAACCTGCCAGCCGGACAGATAGACCGCTTCCAGGCCGGCCTTGGCCTGTTGCATGGCCTGACCGGCGGTGATGGCGCCGAAGGCATTGACGTAGCCCTTCTTGGCGCCGCCGTTGACCTTGGCCCACAGGTTTTCGGCGCCGCGCTTGGCGAGCGTGTATTCGATCGGCAGGGAGCCGCGCAGACGGACCACGTCAGCAGCGGAGTAGCCGCGCTTGACGCCCTTCCAACGGGGGTTTTCAGCCCAGTCTTTTTCCAGGGCGGCGATTTGCTGTTCGCGAGTGCTCATGTCTGTTCCTCAGTAGTTGGGTTGGGAAATCGGGTTGTTGCGCCGGGACGGAAACTGTCGGGCGATGGAAGAAGTATAGAGAAATTCGTGCATGGCAGCAATGGTCTTATATAAGACATAAGATAAAAAATTTTGTTTTAAAAACAATGGATTGTTGAGTATTTTTTGCAATACGAAACGCCATTCGCGCCGGTGAAATGCGCTGCAGCAAATTGGGGCTGGGTCGTTCGCGTAGGCGGCTCAACATTGTGGCTTGACTGCAACGAGAAATAGGCGTTGAATTCGTCAAATTTACTAAATTTGGTTGCATATGGAATTTTTAAAACGCCTCTACGACTGGAACGAGCGCACTTTCTGGAATTCTCTGACCAAGAAGTTGATGAGTTTCCTGCTGCTCTTTTTCATCGATCTTGGCTATCTGGCGATCTATTTCGACCAGCAGCGGACGGTAGCCGAGACCTTGAAGGCGTCCGCGGCCTCGGCGGAAGCGATGCAGCGCATCGCCGACAGTCTCGACCACGGCCTGATCCTGATGATCACGCTGACGGTTGTCGCCTTGAGCTGGAATTTGCTGCAGATTCTCTACATCCGTTACCTGATCCTGCGCCCGGTCCGCATGATCGCCCAGATCTTCGACGAGATCGCCCGCGGCGAGGGGGATTTCTCGCGCAACCTGCCGACCATCACGCACGATGAATTGCGCACGCTGGCCGAGGCTTACAACCGCTTCGCCGACAAGATGCGCGAAATCATCAGCGAGGTGCGCAAGATGAGCGTCAACATTGCTCGCGAGGCGGTGGTGGTGAAACGCTCGGTGGCGTCTACCGCCGAGCGCGCCAACCAGCAGGGTGAAATCGCCAACTCGGTGTTCGGCGCGAGCAGCGAGGCGGTGCAGGCAATCCAGGAGGTGTCGAGTTCGGCCGATCTGATTTCGCATTCGACCGACAGCAACCTGGCGACCGCCCGCCATTCGCTGGCCGAAATGCAGGAAATCGTCGCCAAGGTGCAGGGGGTCAGCGATCAGCTCAACAATTTCAACAATACCGTCGGCCATCTTGCCGAGCGTTCCGACAGCATCCGGCAGATTGCCGGGCTGATCAAGGAGATTGCCGACCAGACCAACCTGCTGGCGCTCAACGCGGCGATCGAGGCGGCGCGGGCCGGCGAGATGGGGCGGGGGTTCGCGGTGGTGGCCGACGAGGTGCGCAAGCTGGCGGAGCGCGTGAACAAGGCGACCGAGGAAATTTCCAGCAACATCGGCGGCATGATCGATCTGGTTCGGGATACCCAGCGCGAGAACGAGGTGATCAACGGCGACATCCGTCAGGCGCGCGAAGTGGTCGAACGCTCGTCCGGCGATTTCCAGCAGATGGTCGGCAATTTCGAGCGTACCGGCGACCAGTTGACGCAGATTGCGGCGGCGATGGAGGAGTTGTCGGCGACCAATTCCCTGGTTCATGACTCGGTCCGCCAAGTGCATGACCTGTCGGTCGAAGTGGTCGGCAGCATGAAGGATTCGGAACAGACCTCGCAGATGCTGAGCAAGGCGACCGAGAGCGTCCAGGAGCTGGTGTCGCGCTTCAAGATCGGGCGTGGCGCCTTCGATTTCAACGTGGACAAGGCACGCCTGTTCCGCGACCGGGTCCAGGACAAGCTTGCCCAGTTGGCCGCGTCCGGCGTCAATGTCTGGGATCAGGACTACCGGCCGCAGCCGGAGACCAATCCGCAGAAGTATCTGGTGAGTTATTGCACTGTATTCGAACAACAGATGCAGCCGCTGTTCGAGGAGGCATTGGACAGCCTGCGTGGCGGAGTCTACGCGCTGATCGTCGATGCGCGCGGTTACGGGGCGATCCACAATCGCAAGTATTCGCAGCCGCTGACCGGCAACTATCAGAACGATCTGGTCGGCAACCGCACCCGTCGCATCTGGGACGACGTGACCGGCCAGCGCGGGGCAAAAAACACCTTGCCGTTGCTGGTTCAGACCTATGCCCGCGATACCGGGGAAATTCTCTCCGAAATCAACCTGCCGATTCTGGTCGGCGGCCGTCACTGGGGTGGGGTGCGGGTCGGTTGCGACAGCGCGGTGCTGCTCGAGACCTGATTCCGGTCGCGGGCCGGCCTGTGCTCAGTGCTCGAGCAGGCTGGCTCCCTGGCTGGCGCCGTGTCGGGTGCGACGGTCCATCTCACGTTCGGCGTCTTTCGCTTCCTGCAACAGCCGTTCGGCAAGATCATTGGCGGTGCGTTCCAGTTGCTGGCAGCTACGCATTGTCGGCAGCCCGAGGATGCCGTGGTCGATCCGCTGCGCGTAATCGCGGGCGATGCGGACGTGTTCCATTTCGTGGTTTTTCAGCGCTGCCAGGTAACTGTCGAAACGTTGCCGGATTGCCGGGTCGGCGGTGCTCAGGCGCGGCAGCGTGATTTCCGCCGCCAGCCGGGTCTGGTTGCCGGTGATGCGGCAGCGCCCGTCGGCTTCTTTCCACCAGCGGTAATGCCAGTTCGCGCGCCATGCCGTGTAGCCATGGAAAACCGCGCCATCCTGACGAATCGGCGTTGCCGCATTGATGGCGGCGAGCAAGGTCATGCCCGGTCGATGCGTGCTGTCGTAGTACCTGAAGACGAGGGTTTCTTCGAACTCGGCGGCGGCCGGCAGCGCGGCCAGCGCGAGCAGGCCGGCGGCGAGTCGGTGGCGGAGCTTCAGAGCAGCGGCCGGGCGGCGACCAGGACGCCGTCCTCGTCGGCGTACAGCCATTCGCCCGGATGGAAGGTGACGCCGCCGAAGGTCAGCGCCAGGTTACGGTCGCCGATACCCTTCTTGACCGTCTTTTGCGGGTGCGTGTTGAGCGCGCGAACGCCGATGTCGATGCCGTTGATGTCGCCGGAGTCGCGGATGCAACCATAGACGACGACGCCTTCCCAGCCGTTCTTGTGGGCGAGGATTGCCAGTTGGTCGCCGACCAGCGCGCAACGCAGCGAGCCGCCGCCGTCGATGACCAGCACTTTGCCCGAGCCCGGCTCGTTGAAGATCTCGCGCACCAGCGTGTTGTCCTCGAAAATCTTCAGCGTGACGATCTCGCCGCAAAAGGCTGCGCGCGCGCCGTAGCGCTGGAACATCGGGGCGACGACGCGGACGGTCTTGCCCAGCTCGGCCTCGTACTGGTCGCAAAGGTCGGGGGTCTTGAAGCTCATGTTGGGGTCTCCGAAATAGAAAAAGCCGTGCAATCTTGCACGGCTTTCACGAGGGAGCGCAATCGTCAGGCGACGGCTTCGGCTTTTTCTTCCTCGAAATCGAGCTTGATCCTGCCGTCCGTGCCGAGGTCAACATTGACCTTGCCGCCGTTGGCCAGGCGGCCAAACAGCAGCTCGTCGGCGAGCGCCGAGCGGATCGTGTCCTGAATCAGCCGGGACATCGGCCGGGCACCCATCAGCGGATCGAAGCCCTTGTCGGCGAGCATTTCCTTGACCGCGTCGCTGAAGTGGGCCTCGACCTTCTTCTCGTGCAACTGCTCTTCGAGTTGCATCAGGAACTTGTCGACAACACGCAGGATGATCGCGTGGTCGAGTGCCCGGAAGGAGATGGTTGCGTCCAGTCGGTTGCGGAACTCCGGCGTGAACAAGCGCTTGATCTCGGCCATTTCGTCTCCGGCTTCCTTGGTTGCGGTGAAGCCCATCGACGCCTTCTGCAGGTCGGCGGCGCCGGCATTGGTCGTCATGATGATGACGACGTTGCGGAAATCCGCCTTGCGGCCGTTGTTGTCGGTCAGCGTGCCATGGTCCATGACCTGCAGCAGGATGTTGAAGATGTCCGGGTGCGCCTTCTCGATTTCGTCGAGCAGCAGCACGCAGTACGGCTTCTTGGTCACCGCCTCGGTCAGCAGGCCGCCCTGGTCGAAGCCAACGTAGCCCGGCGGGGCGCCGATCAGCCGCGAGACGGCGTGACGCTCCATGTATTCCGACATGTCGAAGCGGACCAGTTCGATGCCCAGGCAGTAGGCGAGCTGGCGGGCGACTTCGGTCTTGCCGACGCCGGTCGGCCCGGAAAAGAGGAAGGAGCCGATCGGCTTGCCCGGATTGCCGAGGCCGGAACGGGTCATCTTGATCGCCTGCGCCAGCGCGTCGATTGCCTTGTCCTGACCGAAAACGACGTTCTTCAGGTCGCGGTCGAGATTCTTCAGCGCGCTGCGGTCGTCCATCGAGACGTGCTGCGACGGGATGCGGGCGATTTTGGCGACGATTTCCTCGATGTCGGTCTTGCCGATCGTCTTCTTCTGCTTCGACTTGGGGAGGATGCGCTGCGCCGCGCCGGCCTCGTCGATGACGTCGATCGCCTTGTCCGGCAGGTGGCGGTCGGTGATGTAGCGGGCCGACAGCTCGACCGCCGAAGTCAGCGCGGTGGCCGAATACTTGATGCCGTGGTGCGCCTCGAAGCGCGCCTTCAGCCCCTTGAGGATGTCGATCGTCTCGGCCACCGAGGGCTCATTGACGTCGATCTTCTGGAAGCGGCGCGACAGGGCGCTGTCCTTCTCGAAGATGCCGCGGAACTCGGTGTAGGTGGTGGCGCCGATGCACTTCAACTGGCCGGACGACAGCGCCGGCTTGAGTAGGTTGGAGGCGTCGAGCGTGCCGCCCGAGGCCGAACCAGCACCGATCAGGGTATGGATTTCGTCGATGAAGAGGATCGCGTTCGGGTTGTCCTGCAGCGACTTCAGCACCGCCTTCAGGCGCTGCTCGAAATCGCCCCGGTACTTGGTGCCGGCCAGCAGGGCGCCCATGTCCAGGGCGTAGACATTGGCGTGCGCCAGGATTTCCGGCACTTCGCCTTCGACCACCTTGCGCGCCAGACCTTCGGCGATCGCCGTCTTGCCGACGCCGGCTTCGCCGACCAGCAGCGGGTTGTTCTTGCGCCGCCGACAGAGCGTCTGGACGACGCGCTCCAGTTCCTTGTCGCGGCCGATCAGCGGGTCGATCTTGCCCTGCAGCGCCAGCGCGTTGAGGTTGATCGTGTATTGCTCGAGCGGCCCGGCATCGGCCTTTTCATTTTCGGTTTCGATTTCGCCTTCCGGGGCGGCCTTCTGCTGTGGCACCTTGCTGATGCCGTGGGAAATGTAATTGACCACGTCGAGCCGGGTGACCCCCTGCTTCTGCAGGAAATACACCGCGTGCGAGTCTTTCTCGCCGTAGATCGCCACCAGCACGTTGGCGCCATTCACTTCCTTCTTGCCGGAAGACTGCACGTGCAGGATGGCGCGCTGGATCACGCGCTGGAAACCGAGCGTCGGCTGGGTGTCGATATCGTCCTCGCCACCGACCACCGGCGTGTGTTCATTGATGAAGTTGGTCAGATCCTTGCGCAGCGCATCGGGCTTCGCTCCACACGAACGCAAGGCGTCCGCTGCCGATGGGTTGTCGATCAGGGCGAGCAGGAGGTGTTCGACGGTGATGAACTCGTGGCGCTTCTGGCGCGCCTCGACAAAGGCCATGTGCAGGCTGACTTCGAGTTCCTGGGCAATCATCAGTTTTCCTCCATGATACAGGCGAGCGGGTGTTGATGCAGGCGGGCATGCTTGCTCACCTGATCAACCTTGGTGGCCGCGATGTCCCGCGGAAATACCCCGCAGGTGCCACGACCTTCGTTGTGAACTTTGAGCATGATTCGCGTCGCTTGTTCAGTATCCAACGAAAAAAAACGCTGCAGAACTTCAATGACGAACTCCATCGGCGTGTAGTCGTCGTTCAGCAACACTACCTTGTACATCCGTGGCGGTTGCAGCTTGCTGCGCAGTGCAGCAAGCTGACCGCCTTCCTGAATTTTGGTGGCCATGCGCTCGATTCTATACAGTCCGCTCCAATCTGCAACCTCCCGGGGCGCGAGATCACGACATCTTCGAAGACGTTGCATGCAATTTTCCTGCCTGCTCGATTGTTGCGCTGCCGCATGGAAAATTGTTGACGGAAAAATTCAAACGGCGTAAAAATTCGCTGTTTGGATTCAAACCGTCTTACGGCTGCCGCGTGTGCCAGGTTGTTGAGCTCAAACAGGGAGACGGGGAGACCCGGAAATTTTCAGGCTTTTTGTAGGGATGTAGCAGACATGGCAATCGGTACTGTCAAGTGGTTCAATGATTCGAAGGGCTTCGGCTTCATTACGCCGGATGATGGCAGCGAAGACCTCTTCGCCCATTTTTCCGCCATCAACATGAATGGCTTCAAGACCCTGAAGGAAGGCGAAAAGGTTTCCTTCGAGGTCGTGCAGGGCCCGAAGGGCAAGCAGGCTTCCAATATCCAGCGCGCCTGAACGGGCTCGATCACGAAGCAGCCGCCTGATTTCAGGCGGTTTTTTTCTGTCGTTGTCGCGTCAACTGACGTCGATTTCGTCGCGCCTTTCCTTGCCCATGTTGTCGGTCCAGCGTACTGCCAGGCGATCGCCTGCCTTGAGGTTGCGGGTCTTGAATGTAAACAACGGGTTGGTGGCGATCGAAGTGTTCAGCTGACCATCGACCAAGCGTTGTCCATTCAGTTGGACGGTGAAGTGCTGGATGAAGTGCGCGGGAATCATCTTGCCCGTTTCGTCGCGAGCTTGTCCGCTTTCCATCGGGTGCTGCATGAGGATGCGGACGAGGGCGATGTCGCCCTGAAGTTGTGCGCGAATCTTGATTTCCGCACTCATTTCAACCACCACAGCCGCCGAGTGTGACTTTGATTTCCCGGATGGCGATGTGCGTTCTGCCGTCGCTGGTTCGGATCAGAGCCCTGACCTGTGTGCTTTCCGCCAGCTTGATCTGCAGCTTGGCGTAGGGCAGGGCGTTACCGGCAAAATTGATCTCGGCGCACAAGGGCATGGGATTCCGGTCTGCCAGCAGCAGCAGGCTGCGTGCGCCGGGCAGATTGCTGGTGATCTCGACGTCGACCTTGGCGCCGTTTTCGGCTATCTCGGGTGCGATGATGGTGATGTCGCGGCTTTCTGTGGCGTTGCTGACGGCAAGTTGTCGCAGGGCTTCTGCCGTGCTGCGGGCGGTGAAGGCGCGGGACTTCCATTCGCTGGCGAGGACGCGTTCCGGGTGCAGCAGTCCTGTTCCGAGCAGTGGCAGGACGAGGCCGGCGCTGACGCCATCGCGCAGAAATCTCCGGCGTAGTTCCGAGGTGCTTTTCATGGTCAGTTTCAGGGGGCTTGCCAGTGGCCGGACTTGCCGCCCATTTTTTCCAGCAGGCGGACGTTGTCGATGCGCATGCCGCGATCAACCGCCTTGCACATGTCGTAGATGGTCAGCAGGCCGACCGTTGCGGCGGTCAGAGCCTCCATTTCGACGCCGGTGCGGCCGCTGCATTCGGCGGTGACTTCGCAATGCACGACGGGTGCGTCGGCGTCGATGGTGAATTCGACGCTGACCCGGGTCAGCGCGATCGGGTGGCAGAGCGGGATCAGTTCGCCGGTGCGTTTGGCCGCCTGGATGGCGGCGATCCGGGCAACGCCCAGGACGTCGCCTTTTTTGGCCGAGCCGTCGCGGATCAGCGCCAGCGTTTCCGCCTGCATGCTGATGCTGCCGGCGGCGCGAGCAAGGCGGGAGCTTTCCGCCTTGGCGCCGACATCAACCATGTGGGCCTGGCCGGCGCTGTCAAAATGGGTCAGAGGGGAGTCGCTCACGGTAGCTTACGTTTGGTTACCAGGCGCCGGTCAGGGCGGAAAGAAGGCTGCGCTATCATAGCACCATGTTTTCGCCGCGCCGCCCTCTTGCCCTTCTCCTTGCTGCCTTGCTGGCGGTGCCGCCGGTGGCCGCGCAAAATCTGCCGGAACTGGGCGAGGTCGCCAGCGAGGAACTGCCGGTGGCGCTGGAAAAGCGCATCGGCCTGCAGATCATGCAGGAAATCCGCCAGCGCGAGATCAGCTATCTCGACGATTACGACATCGAGTCCTACCTCAACCAACTGGCCGGACGCCTCGCCGGTGTCAGCAGCGATCCGGGCTTCGGCTTCGAGATTTTTGCGCTGACCGATCCGTCGATCAACGCCTTTGCCATGCCCGGCGGCTACATCGGTGTCCATAGCGGACTGATCCTGGTCGCCCAGAGTGAATCGGAACTGGCCGGGGTGCTGGCGCACGAGTTGTCGCATGTGACGCAGCGCCACATCGCGCGGCAGATCTTCCAGTCCAAGCGCATCGGTATCGCCTCGATGCTGGCGATGGGCCTTGGCTTGCTGGCGGCGCGTTCGAATTCCCAGGTGGCGGGGGCAGCGATCGCCACTTCGCAGGCCGGCGCCATTTCCGCGCAACTGGCGTATTCCCGCGATTTCGAGCGCGAAGCCGACCGCATCGCTTTCGACATGCTGGGTCGCGCCGGTTTCGACGAACGCGGCATGGCCGGCTTTTTCGGCCGCTTGCAGCAGTCGGTGCGGCTCTACGAGAACAATGCCGTCGCCTATCTGCGCACCCATCCGCTGACCGGCGAACGTCTTGCCGACATGCAGAACCGCGAGATCGGGCTCAACTACCGGCAGGTCCCCGACAGCCTCGATTTTCACCTGGTGCGCGCCCGCCTGCGCGCTCAGCAGGGTCGGCCGAGCGATGCGGTGAAGGAGTTTTCCGAACAGCTGACGGCGCGCAAGTTCGCCAGCGAAGCGGCGGCGCGCTACGGGCTGGCCTTGGCTTATTACCGTAGCCGCGCCTGGGCCGAGGCGCAACGCGAGGTCGATGCCGCCCGGGCGCTGGGCGAGACATCGCCGATCCTCGAGCATCTGGCGGCCGACGTGCGGGTGGCTGCTGGTCACGGCGAGGAAGGGCTGCGCATCTACCGGGCGGCGATCAGTCGCTTTCCACGAAACATGGCGTTGGTCTACGGCTATGGTACCGCCTTGACCGAGCTACGGCGTTTCGGCGACGCCCTGAATCTGGCCGACGAACAGCTGCGGGTGCGGGCCGACGATCTGCGCCTGCATCGCCTGCGTGCCGCCAGTTATGCCGGGATGGGCCGGCCCGGGGCGCAGCATCGGGCGCTGGCCGAGGTTTTCGCGCTGCAGGGGCAGACGGCCGGGGCGATCGAGCAGCTTGAGCTGGCGCGCAAGGCGGGCGGCGATTTCTACGAGATGTCGGCGATCGACTCGCGGCTGCGCGAACTCAAATTGCGGCGTCTCGAGGAACTGAAGGAAAAGAACAATTGAGAGTAGAATTCCCGGCTTGATCCAACTACACGACGACCATGGAATTTGATCGCGAACTCGACGTCAAGGGGCTGAACTGCCCGCTGCCCATCCTGCGCACCAAGAAGACCCTGGCCGAAATGGAATCCGGCCAGGTGCTGCGCGTTCTCGCCACCGATCCGGGCTCCCTCAAGGACTTCCCCGCCTTTGCCCGGCAGACCGGCAACGAGCTGGTTGCCAAACGGGAAGCGGACGGCGTCTTCGAGTATCTGCTGAAGCGCAAATAAGCCCCGGATTTGCCGCGTTTTTCGAGGATCGGCGGGCGCCTGCGGGCGAACCCGCCGCTTGGCGTTTCGCCGATTGTTTCGAGTATCTCTCCGCGACCGGTATTGATGACCTGCATGCCGTTCTGGCGCGGATCGAAACGCAGCCGGCGTGGACCGTCGTCGCCCTCGACTATGAACTCGGCTATCTGCTCGAGCCGCGCTCGGCGCCGCCAGGCTGGCGGCCCGGTGCGAAGCCGCTGGCGCGCTTCTGGCGCTTTCGCGACTGCCACCGCCTGACGGCAGAGGCCGCCGGGCACTGGTTGGCGGCGCAGACGAGCGGTGCCGCGGCGGGTGTTGGCGACTTGCGTGAGGCGCTTGGTGAGGCCGACTATCACGCCGCGCTGCAGCGCATCCAGCAATGGATCGCCGCCGGCGACTGCTATCAGGTCAATTTCACCTTTCCGTTCGAATTCGACTGGTTCGGCAAGCCACTCGACCTCTATGCCCGACTGCGCCAGCGTCAGCCGGTACGCTACGGCGGCTTCGTTGGCGACGAGCGGCAGGGCATCGTCTCGCTGTCGCCGGAACTGTTCGTCGAACGTCGGGGCGACCGGCTGCTGACCCGGCCAATGAAGGGGACGGCGCCGCTCGACTCGCCGCCGGCAGCGCTGCGCGATTCGCTCAAGGATCGCGCGGAAAACCTGATGATCGTCGATCTCCTGCGCAACGACCTCGGGCGCATCGCCGCCAACGGCAGCGTGCGCGTCGAGCGCCTGTTCGATATCGAGGATTATCCGAGCGTGCGGCAGATGGTCTCGGAAATCTCGGCGACGGTGGCCGGGCGCAGCTTCGGCGACATCCTGTCGGCGCTGTTTCCCTGCGGTTCGATCACCGGCGCGCCGAAGATCCGCGCCATGCAGATCATCGGTGAGCTGGAGCCGGCGCCGCGCGGCATCTACACCGGCGCTTTCGGCTGGCTGGCGCCGGACGGCGACTGCCGCCTCAACGTCGCCATCCGCACGCTAGAACTGGATGCCAACCGGCGCGGGCGGATGGGCATCGGCAGCGGCATCGTCGCCGATTCCGAGGCCGCTGCCGAATGGGCCGAGTGCCGCCTGAAAGCATCCTTCCTGCGTGATTGCGATCCCGGCCTGCAACTGATCGAGACCTTGCGCCGCGACAACGGCGTTTATCCGATGTGGGCCGGTCATTACGAACGCCTGCGCCGTTCCGCCGCGTGGTTTGGCTTCCCGGTCGACGAACAGGCGCTGTTGCGCGCGCTTGCCGAACAGCCGACGACCGCCGGCACCTGGCGGGTCCGGCTGGCGCTGGACAAGGCGGGGAAGATCGAGGTGCAGTCTTTCCCGCTGGCGGCCACGCCACCGCAAACGCAGGGCGCCTGGCTGGCCGAAACTCCTATCGACGCCGACGACCCGCTGCGTCGCCACAAGACGACCGCGCGCGCCGTGTACGACGCGGCGCTGGCCGGCCTGTCGGCGGACGTGTTCGATGTGGTCTTTCTCAACCAGCGTGGCGAGGTCGCCGAAGGCGCGCGCAGCAATGTCTTCGTCGAGCGCGATGGCGTGCTGCTGACGCCGCCGCTGAGTAGCGGCGCCTTGCCCGGCGTGTTGCGGGCCAGCCTGCTTGCCCGCGGGCGGGCGCGCGAGGCGGTGCTGCGGCCGGCCGATCTGGCCGACGGCTTCTGGCTGGGTAACGCCCTGCGCGGCCTGATCCCGGTCCGCCTGCAGACTGCACCCTAAGCGCTGCGGCGGCGCTTATTCAGGTAGAGCAGGGCGAGCGAGACGAGGGCGCCGAGCAGCGCGTAGAGGAAGACCTTGCCGCCGATTTCCTGGTATTCGACCAGCACCGGCTGTTCGTTTTCGATCCGGTAGCGCACGGTGGTCTGGAAGTTCCACGCCGAGGCCTTGACCTGCATGCCGCCGGGCAGCGTTTTCCATTGCACGGTGATCATCTCGTAAGCTGTTTCCCCGCTTTCCTCGGCGGGAAGCAGCGAGCTCACCCGGCCGTCGGCGCGGGCGGCGGCCAGTTGGCCGACCGGGACGGCGCAGGTCTGGCCGTCGGCGCAGCGCACGGCGAGCGGATAGTCGGGCAGCCATTCGCCGCCCTTCTGCCACGGCCAGAACAGGAACAGCCCGAGCCCCCATAGCCAGACCAGGACGCAGAACACCATCAACGCGCTGAAGATCGCCGAGAAGCGTTGCGTGTGCTGCGGCGCGCTCATCTCAGTTACCCAGCTTGGCCAGTTGCGTTTGCAACTTGCCCAGCGTCGCGCCGAACTCGGCGACCCGCTGCTTTTCCTGCTCGACCACGGCGGCCGGGGCGCGGGCGACGAAGCTCTCGTTGCCGAGCTTGGCCTGGGCGGACGCGATCTGCTTTTCCAGCTTGTCGATTTCCTTCTTCAGGCGCTCCTTTTCGGCGGCGACGTCGATCTCGACCTTGAGCATCAGGCGCGTTTCGCCAACGACAGCGACCGGTGCCATCGCATCTTCCGGCAGGTCGGCGAGGATCTGCACTTCGGACAGCTTGGCCAGCGCCTGCAGGATAGGCGCGAACTCGGCGATTTCCGCACCGCCGCCAGCGACCAGCAGCGGCGTGCGCTGCGCCGGGGAAATTCCCATCTCGCCGCGCAGGTTGCGACAGGCATGGGCCAGCGCCTTCAGGCGCTCGACCTTGGCCTCGCTGGCGGCGTCGATCTTGTAGTCCTCGGCGCGCGGGTAGGCGGCGAGCATGATCGAGTCGTGCGTCTTGCGCCCGGCGATCGGCGCCACGGTCTGCCACAGTTCCTCGGTGACGAAGGGAATCAGCGGGTGGGCCAGGCGCAGGATGGCTTCCAGCGTGCGGATCAGGGTTCGGCGGGCGCCGCGCTGCTGGGCCTCGTTGCCGGTCTGGACCTCGACCTTGGCGATTTCCAGGTACCAGTCGCAGAACTCGTCCCAGACGAACTTGTAGATGGCCTGGGCGATCAGGTCGAAGCGGTAGTCGGTGAAGTGGCGCTCGACTTCCTGCTCGACGCGCTGCAACTGGCTGACGATCCAGCGGTCGGCGAAGGAGAATTCCAGCGGCGCATTGCCGCCGCAGCTGGCGCCGTTCTGCTGGTGGTCGAGCGCCAGGTCGTGGCCTTCGACGTTCATCAGCACGAAGCGGGTGGCGTTCCACAGCTTGTTGCAGAAATTGCGGTAGCCGTCGCAGCGATTCAGATCGAACTTGATGTCGCGGCCGGGCGAGGCGAGCGAGGCGAAGGTGAAGCGCAGCGCGTCGGTGCCGAAGGCCGGGATGCCTTCCGGGAATTCCTTCTTGGTCTTCTTGGCGATGCTCTCCGCCTGCTTCGGGTTCATCAGGCCGAAGGTGCGCTTTTCGACCAGCGCGTCGACGCCGATGCCGTCGATCAGGTCGATCGGGTCGAGCACGTTGCCCTTCGACTTCGACATCTTCTGGCCTTCGCCGTCGCGGATCAGGCCGTGCACATAGACGTGCTTGAACGGGATCTTGCCGGTGATCTGCTTGGTCATCATGACCATGCGTGCGACCCAGAAGAAGATGATGTCGAAGCCGGTGACCAGCACCGACGACGGCAGATATTGCTGGAGCAGCGGGTTGGCGGCGTCGACGGCTGCGTCACCGGTCCAGTCCAGGGTCGAGAACGGCCACAGGGCGGACGAGAACCAGGTGTCAAGGACGTCCTCGTCGCGGCTGAGGGCGCCGGTGTAGCCGGCCTTGGCGGCGGCGGCACGGGCTTCTTCCTCGCTGTGGGCGACAAAGGTCTCGCCGTTCTCGCCGTACCACGCCGGAATCTGGTGGCCCCACCACAGTTGGCGGGAGATGCACCAGTCCTGGATGTTGTTCAGCCACTGGTTGTAGGTGTTCACCCAGTTTTCCGGGTAGAACTTGATCTCGCCGGAATGAACGACTTCCAGCGCCTTTTCCGTGATCGACTTGCCGTCTTCACCCGGCTTCGACATGGCGACGAACCACTGGTCGGTAAGCATCGGCTCGATGACGACGCCGGTGCGGTCGCCGCGCGGCACCTTCAGCTTGTGCTTGTCGACCTTGACCAGGATGCCTTCGGCTTCGAGGTCGGCGACGACCGCCTTGCGGGCGTCGAAACGGTCGAGGCCGCGATACTTCTCCGGCGCGTTGTCGTTGATCTTGCCGTCCAGCGTCAGGATCGAGATCATCGGCAGCTCGTGGCGCTGGCCGACCGCGTAGTCGTTGAAGTCGTGCGCCGGCGTCACCTTGACGCAGCCAGTGCCGAATTCGAGATCGACGTAGGAATCGGCGATGATCGGGATTTCGCGGCCGGTCAGCGGCAGCTTCACCATCTTGCCGATCATGTGCTTGTAGCGCTCGTCTTCCGGATGGACCATCACGGCGGTGTCGCCGAGCATGGTTTCCGGACGCGTCGTGGCGACGACCAGGCTATCCGAGCCATCGGCCAGCGGATAGCGGATCTGCCACATGAAGCCGTCCTCCTCTTCCTGCACGACTTCCAGGTCGGAAACGGCGGTGTGCAGCTTCGGGTCCCAGTTCACCAGGCGCTTGCCGCGGTAGATCAGGCCTTCGTTGTAGAGGCGGACGAAGGTTTCGGTGACGACCTTGTTCAAGCCGGCGTCCA
Organism: Azonexus caeni; assembly: GCF_048146105.1. Lineage (NCBI taxonomy): Bacteria > Pseudomonadati > Pseudomonadota > Betaproteobacteria > Rhodocyclales > Azonexaceae > Azonexus > Azonexus caeni. Next base: position 66,865 of record NZ_JBKJAD010000016.1, on the reverse strand, counting down.
TCGTGAAGCGCTCTCGCGTCCAGTCCGGGCTGGTGCCCATGCGGCGCATCTGCTTGGTGATGGTGTTGCCGGAGTATTCCTTCCATTCCCAGACCTTCTCCAGGAACTTCTCGCGGCCGAGGTCGTGGCGCGAAATGCCCTGCGCGTCGAGCTGGCGCTCGACGACGATCTGGGTGGCGATGCCGGCGTGGTCGGTACCCGGCTGCCACAGCGTGTTGTGGCCGCGCATCCTGTAGTAGCGGGTGAGCGCGTCCATGATCGTCTGATTGAAGCCGTGACCCATGTGCAGCGTGCCGGTGACGTTGGGCGGCGGTAGCTGGATGCAGAAGTTGTCCGGCTTGCTGCTATCGACGCCGGCGGCGAAGTAATTGCGCGATTCCCACTCGGGATACCAGCGGCGTTCAATGTCGGCGGGTTCGAAGGCTTTGGCGAGTTCCATGAGCTTGTTGCTAAAGGGGAAAACCCGCGATTATACCGGAGCCGGCAGCTCCCTTTGCCGCCTTCTCAGCGCCGCCGGTGGCGTTTCAGCGTTTCCGGGTCGCCGAGCAGTTCGGCGACCGTCGTCGCGACGATCTTCGGAATTTCGGCGAGCAGCCGGGCTTCGATGCGCCGGCCGAGTTCTTCGGCGAGGGCGGCGCCCCAGTCGGTGTCGAGCGGCGGCACCGGCGTTGTCGCCGGATTGCCGGTTGCGGGGGCTTTCGGGGGCGTCGGGCGCGGTGCGGGTGGGGGCGGTGCGGCAACGGTGGGGGCCACGTCGACCAGCACCGGGATGTCGTTCTCGACATCAATGGCGTCGGTGAGCAGCGGCACTTCCTCGTTTTCGCCGCTGCTGTGGCGGCGGTGCATCAGGGCGTCGGCGCGGGCCAGGATGGGGCTGGGCATGGCGTCAGCGGTCCTTGAGGTCGAAATAGCTGACCTCGCAGCCCTGTTCCTTGTAGTAGCGGACCCGCTCGCGTGCCGCCAGGCGTTCGGATTCTTCCTGGCCGACCACCTCGATCAGGCTCTGGAAGCGTTCGTAGGCGCGCGGTACTTCGTTCGACAGGTTCATCAGCCGCTCGTCCTGGGCGATCCCGTCGAGGCGGTCGGCGATCAGGATCGGCGTTTCCGCCGCCAGCGGCGAATCAGCCCGACAGTGCGGCACGAAGGACAGTTGGTCGCGGGTCCACAGCAGTCGATCGACGCCGTCGGCGACCGCGCGGTCCGGCGCATAGACCAGGATCGGCTTGCGCTTGGCCCAGGCGCCGGCGATCAGTGCGCAGGCGGCGGCGATCTTGTCGGAGGCGCCGTGGTAGAAGAAAACCTTGGTCAATCGGCCGATCCCGCGCGTTGCAGCAGATACTGGGTGAGCAGGGGAACCGGCCGTCCGGTGGCGCCCTTGTCCTTGCCCGAGGTCCAGGCGGTGCCGGCGATGTCGAGGTGCGCCCAGTCGTACTTCTTGGCGAAGCGCGACAGGAAGCAGGCGGCGCTGATCGCACCGCCCCAGCGGCCACCGATGTTGGCCATGTCGGCGAACGGGCTCTTCAGGAGCTCCTGGTAGTCGTCCCACAGCGGTAGGTGCCAGGCGCGGTCGCCGGTTTCCTCGCCGGCTTCCTGGAGGTCGCGGGCGAGGCTGTCCTTGCTGGCGAACAGGCCGCTGGCGACATGGCCGAGGGCGACGACGCAGGCGCCGGTCAGGGTGGCGACGTCGATCACCGTGTCCGGGTTGAAGCGCTCGGCGTAGGTCAGCGCATCACAGAGGAGGAGGCGGCCTTCGGCATCGGTGTTGAGGATCTCGACGGTCTGTCCGGACATCGTGCTGACGATGTCGCCCGGGCGCGTCGCATTGCCGTCGGGCATGTTTTCCGCCGCCGGGACGATCACCGTCAGGTTGAGCGGCAGGGCCATCCGGGCGACCGCCTTGATCGTGCCGAGGACGGCGGCGGCACCGCCCATGTCGTACTTCATCTCGTCCATGTCGGCGCCCGGCTTCAGCGAGATGCCGCCGGAATCGAAGGTGACGCCCTTGCCGACCAGGACGACCGGCTTGTCCGCCGCCTTGGCGCCCTTGTACTGCAGGACGATCAGCCGGGGTTCGGCAGCGGCGCCGCGCGCCACCGCGAGCAGGGCGTTCATGCCGAGCGCGGCCATCGCCGGGCGATCGAGGATTTCGCAGCCGAGACCGAGTTCTTCGGCCAGCGCCTGCGCCTGTTCGGCCAGGTAGGCGGGATTGCAGACATTCGGCGGCTGGTTGCCGAGGTCGCGCGCCCACTGGCAGCCTTCGCCGATCGCCAGGCCCTGGCGTAGTGCCTCTTCGGCGGCGGCGAGTTCGCTGCGCCGTTCGACGATCAGGGTCAGTCGACGCAGGCGACGCGGCTCGTCGTCCTTGCTGCGGTAGTGGTCGAAACGGTAGCCGGCGGCGAGCGAGCAGACGGCGGCCTGGCGGATGCGCCAGGCGGCATCGCGCTTGCGGACGGCGATTTCGGTGAGGAAAAGGGTGGCATCTTGGGCGCCGGTTTCGCCGACGGTCTTCACCGCCAGACGCAGGGCGGCGCAGTATTCTTTCTCGCGGAAGTCCTTTTCCTTACCCAGGCCGACCAGCAGGATACGTTCGCACAGGGTGCCGGGGACGTTGTGCAGCAGCAGCGTGCTGCCGGCCTTGCCGTTCATGTCGCCACGGCGGAGGATGTCGCTGATCATGCCGCCGGCGGCGTTGTCGATCAGTTCAGCCGACAGTGTCAGCCGCCGGTGCTCGAAAACACCGACGACGACGCAGTTGCTTCGCTGCTTTTCCGGGCTTCCGCTTTTTATGCTAAATTCCACGCGCTGCTCCTGTCCCAGGGAAATATCGGCATCCCGTGGATTATCCACGCAATTTTTCGGTTTCGTCAAAGCATGATATTCGAACGCGCCGCGCGGCGCGAATTCGCCCAGGCAGCGGCTGGCATCATCGTCGTATTGCTGGCCATCGTCACCTCAATCCAGTTGATCCGCCTGCTCAAGGATGCAGCCGGCGGCGAGCTTGCGCCGGAAGGCGTGCTGGCCTTGCTCGGCTTCGCGCTGGTCAAGTTTCTGCCGATGCTGCTCAGCCTGACCCTGTTTGTTGCCGTTTTGATGTCGCTGTCACGGATGTACCGCGATTCGGAAATGGTCGTCTGGTTGAACAGTGGCATGTCGTTGATGGCCTGGATCAGACCGGTGTTGCGTTTTGCGTTGCCGATCATGATTACCGTCGGCGGGCTTTCGCTGGTCCTGGCGCCGTGGGCCAATCAGGCGCAGAGCGAATTCCAGGCCGGTCTTTCCGCCCGCTCCGAACTGTCTTCGGTATCGCCCGGCACTTTCAAGGAGGTGCGCGGCGGCCGTCAGGTCTATTTCATCGAGCGTCTCGACGACGTTGCGGGGAAGATCGGCAATGTTTTCGTCGCTTCGCTGCAGGAGGGAAAGCTTGGTGTCGTCATGTCCGATTCCGGAGCCCAGGAAGTCCATGAAAATGGCAGCCGTTTTCTGGTTCTGCAGCGTGGGCGGCGCTATGAAGTCGAACCGGGAAGCGCGGCTTTCCGGATCATGGACTTCGAACGCTACCTGGTGCGCGTCGAGGAGGCCGAGATTCAGCCAAAAGGGCCCGCGCCGCGCCGCATGCCGCTGCTCGCCCTGCTTCAGGAATCGGGTCCGGACATGCGTGGCGAATTGCTGTGGCGGGTTTCGCTGCCGGTGGCGGCGCTGATCCTGGCCTTGCTGGCGATTCCCTTGTCGTATGTCAATCCGCGTGCCGGGCGCTCGGCCAACATGCTGATCGCGATCATTGTCTATGCCATCTATAGCAACCTGATCTCGATTTGCCAGGCCTGGGTGATCGGCGGCAAGCTGCCCTTTGCGATCGGCGTCGTCTTGCCGCACCTGCTGATGCTGCTGCCGCTCGGCTTGCTGTTCTATCGCCGCGTTTTCGGAACATTTTCAAGGCGGAGGCGGGCTTCCTGATGTTGCGCGGCATGACTTATCAGCGTTATCTGGTGCGCGAGACGATGCTGGCCATCCTGCTCGTGTTGTTCGCGTTCGTCGCCTTGTTCGGATTTTTCGATTTCGTCGATGAGCTGCGTTGGGTTGGGCGGGGGCGGTACGGTGTCGGCAGCGCCATGCTGATCGTTCTGGCCTCGTTGCCCGGCCTGGTATACGAACTGATTCCGGTGGCTTGCCTGATCGGCACGCTGTATGCCTTGGCCACCCTGGCCCGGCATTCCGAGATAACCGTCCTGCGGGCTTCCGGGCTGACGACCGGGCAATTGCTGCGGACGCTTTACCGGGCGGCTATCCTGCTCGCAGTCGCCACATTCGTTCTTGGCGAGACGGTGGTCCCGTTCGCCGATCGTCTGGGCCAGGAGGTCAAGGCCAGCGCCATGGACAAATCCTTTGCCCAGCAGGGTTTCATCAGCGGTATCTGGGTCAAGGATGGCAAGGATTTCATCAATGTGCGCAACGCGCTGAATGAAAATTACCTTGAGGGCGTGCGCATCTACCGCTTCGATCGGGATAATGCACTGCGCTCGGTGACCGAGGCGAACTCCGCTTCCTACGTCGAACGTAGCGGCTGGTTGATGAAGGATGTCGTCAGGACCGAGTTGGCTGGCGATCAGGCGAGTGTCGTCCACCTCGCCAGCGATCTCTGGCAGTCGTCGATCACGCCGACGTTGTTGTCGGTACTGATGGTCGCTCCGGAGCGGATGTCGTTGTACGACCTGTTTGGCTATACCCGTCACCTGTCGGCAAACCGGCAGACTACCGAACGCTACGAAATCGCCATCTGGAAGAAGATCTTCTACCCGTTGGCGTCGCTGGTCATGGTCACGCTGGCCTTGCCTTTCGGCTACTTCCATGACCGGGTCGGTGGTGTCAGCTTGAAGATTTTTGGTGGGGTCATGCTGGGCATCACCTTTTACGCGCTCAACGGTCTCTTTTCCAACCTTGGCGTGATCAATGCTTGGCCACCGTTCGCCAGTGCCGCGGCGCCGTCCGCATTATTTCTTCTGGCTGCCGCGACGATGATCTGGTGGGTCGAGCGGCGCTGAGTCGTCGCGGATGATGCGGGTGCCGGCGATCCGGTCGTGCAGGAAGAGACCCTCGCGATCGATGAGCGCCCAGAAGATGCCGATGCCGAGCAGGCAGATGCTGGGCCAAGCCGCCATGTAGCGCAGGATGGCCTGCAACGGACGCGGCGGAGCGCCGCTATGGTCGACCAGGCGCAGTTTCCAGGTTTTCATCGGCAAGGTCTGGCCGCCGTGCAACCAGCACCAACCGAAATAGACCAGCAGCACCAGGAAGACGTGCAGCCATTGCAGCTTGCCGCTGGGCTGGAAGCCGAAGCCCTGCAGCACGATCTGCGGGAAGAGGAAGAAGGCGATCAGGATGGCGAAGACGACCAGGCCTTCATAGACCATGGCGCCAAGTCGGCGACCGAGGCTGGTGGGATCGTGAATCATCGTGGGGCGGCAGGACTACTGCGCCGGCGGCGGTGTTTCCTCGCTGGCGACGGGTTCCGGTGCGGGTGGCGGGGCGAGAAGGATAGCCGATTTGTGGCGCTCGCGGACGCCCTGTTTTTCCTCTTCGGGGAGATTCTTGTAGGCCGACCATTTCTTCTTGATCTGTTCCTGATGCTTGCTGGGCAGCTTGGAGAGGTCGCGATAGTTGTCACGGGCCCGGTTGCGCTGCTCGGGCGTCATCGTCGCCCAGTCGCGCATCCGCTTCTGGACGCGTTCCTGTTCCTTGGTGCCCATCTTCGGGTAGCGGGAAGCGGTGGTCAGCCACTGTTTGCGGCGGATGTGCTCCATCTGGTTCCAGTCGCTGGCGAGCGGCATCAGGATTTTTCGCTGTTCGATCGTCAGCCCGGCCCAGTCCGGCTGCGGCGGGGTGCCGATCACTGCGCTGGTCGGCGGGTTGGCTTGCGCCGGGAGGGTGAAGGCCAGCAGCGCGGCCAGCATCATTCCTCCGAGAACGCTTCTTCCGCCGTATCGTCCGTGTTGTCTATGAGCCATGCGAGAAATTCATTGTCCTGCAGTACATCCGGTGGAAGATCGTCGGCCAGCAGGGCGCTGTCCGTCGCGGCGATTTCGGCGACATACTGTTCGCTGTGCCAGTAAAAAGATATCCACATGCCGAGCAGCAGGCCGATTATTGCCAGTCCTTGCCGGAACCCGGTAGGTAAGGAAGCTCTGCCGAAAGAGGTGGAGAACGAGTGTCCGGTCGTCGTGTTCGCCAGCAACTGGCTTTCCGCCTGCTTCTGACGCGCCAGCGCCAGATGGCGCGCGGCCTCCAGCCGCCGGGTGCTGGCCGGTGAAATGTCCTGCAGGCCATGGTCCAATGCCTGCTTGATGCGGTATGCCTGTCTTTCTTCATTCATAACTTGATCCCCTTCGCCGACAAGGCCGCGGCCAACGTATGCGTGGCCCGCGAGCAATGCGTTTTGACGCTCCCCTCAGAGCAGCCCATCGCACTTGCCGTCTCGGCAACATCCAACTCTTCCCAGTAACGCATGACAAAGGCTTCGCGTTGACGTGGCGGCAACTTTTTTAATTCCTCCTCGATCAGGGCAAGTGTCCTGGCTTGGAACAACTGGCTCTCCGGGGTTTCCGGATGATCGATTTCCTGCGTGGACTGGAGTGTTTCGAGAGGGTCCTGGTCATCGTCGTCGGACGTAAAGGCGGAGAGTGCGGTGGTCCATAGGGCTCTGACCTTGCTGCGCCGGAAATGGTCGCGGATGGCGTTCTGCAGGATGCGCTGGAAAAGCAGGGGGAGTTCCATTTCCGGGCGGTCGCCATATTTTTCGGCGAGCTTCATCATCGCATCCTGAACGATGTCGAGCGCGGCTTCCTCGTCTCGCACCGCATAAACGGCCTGCTTGAAGGCGCGCCGCTCGGTGTTCTCGAGAAAACTTGAGAGCTGGTACGGGGTGGCCAGGGTGGGACTTTCTGACTGGGGTTGGGGTCGGAGGGTCAAGGATTGAATCTTGACCGCACGGGGGGGTGTCGATTAAGGTTATGCCCTTTTAAGTTAACTGCTTTTTGGGCTCGAGTATGATGATCAGCGGTGCGGAAATTGTAATCAGGTGCCTGCAGGAAGAAAAGGTCGATTGCGTGTTCGGATACCCAGGCGGTTCCGTTCTGCACATCTACGATGCCCTTTTCAAGCAGGATGAGGTCAGGCATGTCCTGGTACGCCACGAGCAGGCTGCGGTGCATGCTGCGGATGCCTATTCGCGTTCTTCGCAGCGCGTCGGCGTCGCGCTGGTGACCTCCGGTCCAGGCGTCACCAATACGGTGACCGGCATCGCCACCGCCTACATGGATTCGATCCCGATGGTCGTGCTGTGCGGCCAGGTGCCGACTGCCTACATCGGTCAGGACGCCTTCCAGGAGTGCGATACGGTCGGCATCACCCGCCCCTGCGTGAAGCACAATTTCCTGGTCAAGGACGTCAAGGATCTGGCGATCACGATCAAGAAGGCCTTCCACATCGCCGCGACCGGCCGTCCCGGTCCGGTGGTCGTTGACATCCCGAAGGACGTCACGGCGCAGATGTGCGAGTTCGACTACCCGAAGACGATCCAGATGCGTTCGTACAACCCGGTCGTCAAGGGCCATCTCGGCCAGATCAAGAAGGCCGTGCAGATGCTGCAGGAAGCCAAGCGGCCGATCATCTACACCGGCGGCGGCGTGATCCTGTCCGACGCGGCCGACAAGCTGACTCGCTTGGCGCAGAAGCTCGATTTCCCGGTCACCAACACGCTGATGGGCCTCGGTGGTTACCCGGCGACCGACCGCCAGTTCGTCGGCATGCTCGGCATGCACGGCACCTTCGAAGCCAACAACGCGATGCACTACGCCGATGTGATCCTGGCCGTCGGCGCCCGCTTCGACGACCGCGTCATTGGTAACCCGGAACACTTCGGCAGCGAGAAGCGCCGCGTCATCCATATCGACATCGATCCGTCGTCGATTTCCAAGCGGGTCAAGGTCGATGTGCCGATCGTCGGCAATGTCGCCGACGTGCTCGACGAGATGCTCAAGCTGCTCGACGGCGGCTGCAAGACCGATCCGGAAGTTGCCGACTGGTGGAAGCAGATCGACGAATGGCGCGGCCGCAAGTCGCTGGCCTATCGCCAGTCGAACCACATCATGCCGCAGTTCGTCGTCGAGAAGCTTTACGAAGTGACCGGTGGCGATGCCTTCATCACTTCCGACGTCGGCCAGCACCAGATGTTCGCCGCGCAGTACTACAAGTTCGACAAGCCGCGGCGCTGGATCAATTCCGGCGGCCTGGGCACGATGGGAGTCGGCCTGCCGTACGGCATGGGTGTGCTGATGGCCAATCCGGATGCGCAGGTTGCCTGCGTCACCGGCGAAGGCTCGATCCAGATGTGCATCCAGGAAATGTCGACCTGCAAGCAGTACGGTCTGCCGGTCAAGATCATCAACCTGAACAACGGCATGCTCGGCATGGTCCGCCAGTGGCAGGAGATGTTCTACTCGAAGCGTTACTCGCAGTCCTACGTCACCTCGCTGCCCGACTTCGTCAAGCTCGCCGAAGCCTACGGTCATGTCGGCATGCGCATTGAGAAGCCGGAAGACGTCGAGCCGGCGTTGCGCAAGGCCTTCACCGAGCACAAGGACGATCTGGTCTTCATGGACTTCATCATCGATCCGGGTGCCAACGTCTTCCCGATGGTCGCCGCCGGCAAGGGCCTGACCGAAATGATCCTGGCCGAAGAACTGTAAGCGGGTAAGGAAAACAACATGCGACACATCATTTCCATCCTGATCGAAAACGAAGCGGGCGCCCTGTCCCGCGTCGCCGGCCTGTTCTCGGCCCGCGGCTACAACATCGAATCGCTGACCGTGGCACCGACGGAAGATCCCTCGCTGTCGCGGATGACCATCCTGACCTCGGGCTCGGACGACGTGCTCGAGCAGATCACCAAGCAGCTCAACAAGCTGGTCGACGTGGTCAAGGTGGTCGATCTCTCGGAGGCCGCGCACGTCGAGCGCGAGCTGATGCTGATCAAGGTCCGTGCTACCGGCAAGGACCGCGAAGAGATGAAGCGGATGGCCGATATCTTCCGCGGCCGCATCATCGACGTCACTGAATCGACCTACGTCATCGAACTGACCGGGGCGAGCAGCAAGCTGGATTCGTTCATCGCCGGGCTGGATGCCGGCCTGATTCTCGAAACCGTCCGTACCGGTGTCTGTGGCATCGGTCGCGGCGATCGCATTCTCAAAGTCTGATTTACCCATAAGAGGATTCCATGAAAGTTTATTACGACAAGGACGCCGACCTCTCCCTGATCAAGGGCAAGAACGTCACCATCGTCGGCTACGGCTCGCAAGGCCATGCCCACGCCCAGAACCTGCGTGATTCGGGCGTCAACGTCACCGTCGGCCTGCGCAAGAGCGGTGCCTCCTGGGCCAAGGCCGAAGGCGCCGGCCTCAAGGTTGCCGAAGTCAAGGATGCCGTCGCTGCCGCCGATCTGGTCATGATCCTGCTGCCGGACGAGAACATCCCCGAGGTCTACAAGAACGACGTCGAGCCGAACATCAAGCAGGGCGCCACCCTGGCTTTCGCCCACGGCTTCAACGTGCATTACAACCAGGTCGTGCCGCGCGCCGACCTCGACGTGATCATGGTTGCCCCGAAGGGCCCGGGCCACACCGTCCGTTCCGAATACCTGAAGGGTGGCGGCGTGCCGTCGCTGATCGCCATCTACCAGGACAAGTCCGGCAAGGCCAAGGACATCGCCCTGTCCTACGCGGCTGCCAACGGCGGCACCAAGGGTGGCGTGATCGAGACCAACTTCCGCGAAGAAACCGAAACCGACCTGTTCGGTGAGCAGGCCGTTCTGTGCGGTGGCGCCGTCGAGCTGGTCAAGATGGGCTTCGAGACCCTGGTCGAAGCCGGCTACGCGCCGGAAATGGCCTACTTCGAGTGCCTGCACGAACTGAAGCTGATCGTCGACCTGATGTACGAAGGCGGCATCGCCAACATGAACTACTCGATCTCGAACAACGCCGAGTACGGCGAGTACGTGACCGGTCCGGAAGTCATCAACGCCCAGTCGCGCGAAGCCATGCGCAATGCCCTGAAGCGCATCCAGACCGGCGAGTACGCCAAGATGTTCATCCTCGAAGGTCGTACCAACTATCCTTCGATGACGGCCCGCCGTCGCCTGAACGCCGTGCATCCGATCGAAACGGTCGGCGGCCAGCTGCGCGACATGATGCCGTGGATCAAGAAGAACAAGCTGGTCGACCAATCCAAGAACTAAGGTTTTGGTGCTGGCTCGGTAGCGCGGCGTTGCTTCCGCTTGCCGTACTGACGTACTGTCTGCGCGGGCGCGCCTAGCGCTACCTTCGCTTTGGGCGGTGTAGGAATCTGCACCGCCCGAATTGTTTGTGGGAAGGGTGTATCCTTGCACCGTTCCAGCTCTTCCTCGCTGCCCATGACCGAACTCAAACCCCGTAAAACCCTGTTCAATCCGGAAGTCAAACGGCGCGGCATCTACCTGCTGCCGAACATGTTCACCACGGCGGCCCTGTTTGCCGGTTTCTTTGCCATCGTCCAGGCCATGCAGGGTGACTTCGAGCGGGCGGCGATGGCGATTTTCATCGCCATGGTGCTCGATGGCCTCGACGGCCGCGTTGCCCGCCTGACCAACACCCAGTCGGCTTTCGGCGCCGAATACGATTCCCTGTCCGACATGGTCAGCTTCGGTGTCGCGCCAGCACTGGTGGCTTATGAATGGGCGCTACGCGACCTTGGGCGCATCGGCTGGATCGCCGCCTTCATCTATTGTGTTGGCGCCGCGCTGCGCCTGGCGCGTTTCAATACGACGCTGGAAGTGATGGACAAGCGTTTCTTCCAGGGCTTGCCTTCCCCGGCGGCGGCGGCGCTGGTCGCCGGCCTGGTCTGGGTGATGATCGTTGCCGGCGTGCCGGGTGGCGACGTGCGCTGGATTGCCTGCCTGCTGACCGTGCTGGCCGGGGTGACGATGATCTCCAACATCCGCTATTACAGCTTCAAGGACGTTAATCTGAAGAAGAGCGTGCCCTTCTTCTCGATTGCGGCGATTGCGCTGGTTTTTGCGCTGGTTGCCTACAGCCCGGAAATCGCGCTGTTCGCCTTCTTCGTCGGCTATTGCCTGTCCGGCTACATCCTGGCCGCCGTCGGCTTGCTGAAGCGCAAGCCGGTCTGAGTCTCACGGAGTACCCATGAAACAACATCTGGTCATTTTCGACACCACCCTGCGCGACGGCGAGCAGAGCCCCGGCGCGTCGATGACGCGCGAGGAGAAGATCCGCGTCGCCCGCCAACTGGAGAAGATGCGCGTCGACGTGATCGAGGCCGGCTTTGCTGCCGCCTCGCCCGGCGACTTCGAATCGATCCAGGCGATCGCCCAGGCGATCAAGGATTCGACGGTCTGCTCGCTGGCCCGCGCCAGCGAGAACGACATCGCCCGCTCCGGCGAGGCGATCCGCCCGGCCAAGTCGGGCCGCATCCACACCTTCATCGCGACCAGCCCGATCCACATGGAGAAGAAGCTGCGCATGAGTCCCGACCAGGTGGTCGAGCAGGCGGTCAAGGCGATCGGCTGGGCACGGCAATATACCGACGACGTCGAGTTCTCGGCCGAGGACGCCGGGCGTTCGGAAATCGACTTCCTGTGCCGCATCTTCGAAGCGGTGATCAAGGCCGGGGCGAAGACGATCAACGTGCCCGACACGGTCGGCTACAACATTCCCTCGCAGTACGCCGAGACCATGCGCCAGTTGATCGAGCGCGTGCCCAACTCGGACAAGGTGATCTGGTCGGTGCACTGTCACAACGATCTCGGCCTGGCCGTCTCCAACTCGCTGGCCGCCGTGCTGGCCGGCGCCCGCCAGGTCGAATGCACGATCAACGGCCTCGGCGAGCGCGCCGGCAACGCCGCGCTGGAAGAAATTGTCATGGCCGTGCGTACCCGCGCCGATGTCTTCCCGGTAGAGACGCGGATCGACACGACGCAGATCGTCGCCGCCTCCAAGCTCGTCTCGCAGATCACCGGCTACCCGGTGCAGCCGAACAAGGCCGTCGTCGGCGCCAACGCCTTCGCGCACGAGTCCGGCATCCATCAGGATGGCGTGCTCAAGCACCGCGAGACCTATGAGATCATGCGTGCCCAGGATGTCGGCTGGACGCAGAACAAGCTGGTGCTCGGCAAGCACTCCGGGCGCAATGCCTTCAAGTCACGCCTGCAGGAACTGGGGATCGAGCTGGATAGCGACGAAACGCTGAACGCCGCCTTCGCCCGCTTCAAGGAACTGGCCGACAAGAAGCACGAGATTTTCGACGAGGACCTGCACGCGCTGGTCTCCGACGAAGTCGTGACGCCGGAGCAGGAGCATTACAAGCTGGTCTATTCGCGGGTCACCTCGGAAACCGGCGAGATGCCGTTGGCGACGGTCATCCTCAACGTCGGCGGCGTCGAACACAAGGCCGAGGCCAGCGGTGGCGGGCCGGTCGATGCGACGTTCAAGGCGATTGAAAGCATCGCCGCTAGCGGCGCCGAGTTGCTGCTCTATTCGGTCAATGCGATCACCACCGGTACCGACGCCCAGGGCGAGGTGACGACGCGCCTGGCCAAGGGTGGCCGCATCGTCAACGGCAACGGCGCTGACACCGATATCGTCATCGCTTCGGCACGTTCCTACCTGAACGCGCTGAACAAGCTCGAATCGACCCTAGACAAGGTGCGTGCCCAGGGCGACGACATCTGACCGGTCTGGTTGCAGTTGATTGGAAGGCCGCGCTCATGGGCGCGGCTTTTTTCATTGTGACCCGGTGTTGCGTGTCGACCGGATGAACATCACCGCGCCGGCAAAAACGACGACGGCGAGCAGCGTTTCGCCGACGGCCAGCCGCTGCGAAAGCCCGTGGTCGCTGGTGGCCCGGGTCAGGCCCTCGAGCAGGTAGAACTGGATCAGCAGCGACAGCCACTTGTAGGTGTAGCGCTTGCCGTGCAGGATGCCGAACAGCGGTGCCAGCAGCAGCACCGCCTTCAGCGTCAGCCACGATCCGCCCGGGCGCAGCGGCGCCAGCCAGGCCTCCCAGGCCAGACAGAGGAAGGTCAAGGCGATCAGACTGACGATGGTCAGGTTCTGGTAGAAACGCGGGCTCATCGCTGCTCCAGTTGCAGGACGAGGCGCGCCAGCCGCTGTCCCTGGGCAAAAGCCAGGCGGCTTTCGCTGTCGCTCAGTTGGGGATCGCCGCCGGCGCCGGCAACATGGCTGGCGCCGTAAGGCGTGCCGCCGCCGCTGGTCGACGACAGTTCGGGCTCGGTGTACGGTAGGCCCATGAGCAGCATGCCGTGGTGCAGCAGCGGCAGCATCATGCTCAGCAGCGTCGTTTCGTTGCCGCCGTGCTGGCTGGCACTCGACGTGAAGACGCAAGCCGGCTTGCCGGCCAGGCTGCCGTTCTGCCAGGCGGCGATGGTGCCGTCCCAAAAGTACTTCATCGGTGCCGCCATGTTGCCGAAACGGACCGGGCTGCCCAGCGCCAGGCCGGCGCATTCCTCAAGGTCGCGCATCTCGACGTAGGGCGCGCCGCTGTCCGGAATCGCCGGTTCGCCAGTCGCGCACACCGTGGTGACGCGCGGTACCGTGCGCAGCCTGGCGTGGGCGCCGGCGACCGAGTCGATACCGCGGGCCAGGCGTTCGGCCAGGGCGCGCACCGAGCCGCGGTGGCTGAAATAGAGAACGAGAATGTCGTGCATGGGGCCGGATTATAGCCGCCGCACTCAGTCCTCGTCGTCGGGCAGCAGGGTGAAGATTTCGACGACGCCGGTCTGCTCGTTGAGATCGCCGGTCCGGACTTCGCGGATCTGCAGGTTGCCCTGCTCGGTCAGCAGTACCATGCGCCGACGATTTTCAGCGAGGCCGCCGGTCGGCGCGATCAGCGACTGCGTCAGCCGTAGCGGCGGAGCCTCCGGGAGCACCAGGACGCTCATCGGACCACTTTGCGGCCAGGCCGGATCAGCGATCTGCGCCGAAAATGCCCGGCTGGCAAGTAGCTGCAAACCGAGTTCGATATGCTCCGGGTTCTCCGAGATCGCCCAGCGCACGATGCAGACATGCCAGTTGTCAGCGCGTGGCGAAAATTCGTCGCGCGGCTGCAAGGCAACGATGTCGCCGACGCGCAGGCTGGCGGTGCTGCCGCTCATGTGCATCAAGGCATAGCCTTCAGGGCTTTCGTTGGTGACCATCCACTCGCTGATGTCTTCGCTGATTTCCTGGCGTTGCAGCAGGCGGTGCAGAGCTTCCAGGCCCAGGCAGACGCGGGCGCGATAGGCATGACGCCGGCGCGGAAACTTGCGTCTGGCGGGAAAGCCCCAGAGCTTTTCCAGGCGCCGCAGGACACCACGTCCGGCGGCGTTGCCCGCCATGTTTGGCAGGCCCAGGCTCTCGGGGGCGGTGCCGGCATCAAGGGCGATGGCGAGCTTGTGGACTTCAGCCGCCAACTCGCCAGCGGCAAAATAAAGCGGTCTGATACCTTCGCCAGGCTGGCGTCGCACCATTGCGTATGCGGGACTGTCGCGCTCGAGATCGATCCAGAAGACATCATCGCCAGCGCCGTCGGGCGGGGTGTCGGTGAGCTTGATCAAATGTCCGAGGCGTTCGGTCAGCGTGCTGATCAGCGCCAGTTCGGTCGAAGAAAAAGAGGCGGGTTGAGCGATCGCTTTCAACAGTATGTCGCTGTACATGCGCTCAATGCTGGCGCTTCCCGTTGTGTTGCTCAGGCGTTCGATGCCAAGTCGGCGGGCGGTACGGTATGCCGCGTTCAGTTGTTGCCAAAGTCCGTTGCCGGGTGGCGCGGCGACCAGATGGTGAATCTGGATCTGTGCGCCAATCGCCTGCACGGCACGCCGCAGCGAGGCCTGCATGCGTTCGTCGGGTAGGGCGTCCTGTGGGTTGTAGTGGGCGGCCAGCGAATTGAAGTATTCCTGAGCCAGGGTTTCCAGCAGTTTCAGCAGCGCCTTGGTTTTCTGGCGGGTTTTCCGGGTGATCGGCAGCGTTGGCTGTTGAAGGCCGGGTAATTCGGCTTGCAGGATGGATTCGGCATGGGCAAACAGCAGATCGAGGAGTTTGACGTGGGGAAGCGGTCCGATCGCCGCCTCGCGCAAGCTGAGAAGTTGCTGCAGAAGTTCCTCGGCGTCCTCTGAGTGGCCGCGCGCCAAGGCCAGCCATTCCAGGATGCCCTTGACCAGTTCCTCGCTCTCCGGGGGAGCTTCCTTGTTCGCGATTTTTGCCATGATTTGTAAAGAATAGCAAAAACTCGTTCGCTCGGCACCCAGGGGGCGGCCCTGCGGTCGGCGGTCGCTTCTTAAGTGGCTTGTTTTTCATCGACAAACCGCTATAATCTTGCGTCTTTTTCCCCGCTTACGAAAGTATTCACATGGTTGTTATCCGTCTCGCCCGTGGCGGCGCCAAGAAGCGCCCGTTCTACAGCATGGTTGTCACCGATTCCCGTAATCGTCGCGACGGTCGTTTCGTCGAGCGCATCGGCTTCTACAACCCGGTCGCTTCCGGTGCCGCCGAGCAACTGCGCATTGCTGGCGATCGTCTGGCCTACTGGCTGGAGCAAGGTGCACAGCTGTCGCCGACCGCTGCCCGCCTGGTCAAGCAGAACGCCAAGCAGGCTGCCTGAGTTTCGTAACACCTTGTCCAGCAACGATATTGTCGTTCTCGGCAGGCTTGCCGAGGCGTACGGAATCCAAGGCTGGATCAGGTTGCATCCTTTCGGGGATGATCCGCTTGGCTGGCGTCGCATTCCGGTCTGGTATCTGGGCCGGGAAGGTGGGCCGTGGCGCGAGGCCGAATTGCATGGCCTGAAAGCGCACGGCGACGGCTTGGTGGTGTCGTTTGTCGGCATTGCCGACCGGACGGCAGCGGAAGGGTTGAAGGGCCAGTTGATCGGCGTGCCGCGTGAGGCCCTGCCGGAAACCGGCGACGGTGAGTTTTACTGGGCCGACCTGCTTGGTCTGGCGGTGGTGAACGAAGAAGGCGCTCTGCTCGGCAAGGTGGCCGCCCTGATCGAGACCGGCGCCAACGATGTGCTGCAGGTAGTGAACGATGCCGGCGAGGAGAGGCTGTTGCCTTTCGTTGACGCAGTTGTTCTGGAGGTGGACAAGCCTGCCGGGGTGATCCGGGTGGCCTGGGGCTGCGATTGGTGATCCGCTTCGACGGCGTGACGCTGTTTCCGGAGATGTTCGCAGCGGTCACGGAAAGCGGGATTACCCGCCGGGCACTGGAAGAAGGTCGTTGGGAGTGGCAGGCGTGGAATCCGCGCGATTACGCGGAAAACGCCTGGCGTCGGGTTGATGACCGGCCTTTCGGTGGCGGTCCGGGCATGCTGATGCAGGCGGCGCCGCTGGAAAAGGCGATCGCGGCGGCGAAGGCGGCCCAGGCTGCGGCAGGTTTTCCGGCGAGCCGGGTGATCTACCTGTCGCCACAAGGCGCGCCGCTGACCCATGAGCGGGTGATGCGGCTGGCGCATGGCGGAGAAGGGGTGATCCTGCTCTGCGGTCGCTATGAAGGTATTGACGAGCGTCTGATCGAGCGCTGCGTCGATGAAGAAATATCGATCGGGGATTTCGTGCTCTCCGGTGGCGAGTTGCCGGCGATGGTGCTGATCGATGCCGTCGTCCGACAGTTGCCGGGGGTGCTTGGTGATGCCGCCTCGGCGGTGGAAGATTCGTTTGTCGATGGTCTGCTGGATTGCCCGCACTACACCCGTCCCGAGGTTTATGAGGGAATGCCGGTGCCGGAAGTGCTGGTCTCCGGCGATCACAAAAAAATTCGTCGCTGGCGGCTGAAACAGTCGCTGGCGCGAACCCGGAAGCGCCGACCGGAGCTGTTTGCCGAATGGCTGGCGCAACGCAGTCTGACTGCGGAAGAGACGCAACTCCTCACGGAAATTTCCGGCGCGGAGCAATGCGGTGAGTAATGTTTTACAAAAAGGATCTCACATGAACCTGATTCAACAGCTGGAACAAGAAGAAATCGCCCGCCTGGGCAAGACCATTCCCGAATTTGCCCCGGGCGACACCGTCGTCGTTCAGGTCAAGGTCAAGGAAGGTAACCGCGAGCGTCTGCAGGCTTACGAAGGCGTCGTCATCGCCAAGCGTAACCGCGGCCTGAACTCGTCCTTCATCGTTCGCAAGATTTCTTCGGGCGAAGGCGTCGAGCGTACCTTCCAGACCTATTCGCCGCTGGTCGCCTCGATCGAACTGAAGCGTCGTGGCGATGTCCGTCGCGCCAAGCTGTACTACCTGCGCGAGCGTTCCGGCAAGTCGGCCCGCATCAAGGAAAAGCTGCCGGCGAAGAAGGCTTCCGCCTGATCGACGGTTCGCAGCAATATCTGAAAAGGGGCTTCGGCCCCTTTTTTTGTTTACGCTGATATATAAAAAGGCGCCGTAGCGCCTCTGGGGGGGCGTTACCGGATGGTTCAGCCAGTTCGCTTGTCGCGCTCGATCAGGGCGTAGGCCGAGTGATTGTGGATCGACTCGAAGTTCTCGGACTCGACCACGTAGCTGTCGATGCGCGGCTCGGCGTTGAGGCGGGCGGCGACGTCGCGGACCATGTCCTCGACGAATTTCGGGTTGTCGTAGGCGCGCTCGGTGACGTACTTCTCGTCCGGGCGCTTCAACAGGCCGTAGAGTTCGCAGGAGGCTTCCGACTCGACCAGCTGGACCAGTTCCTCGACCCACATGAAGTCGTTGGTACGGGCGGTGACGGTGACGTGCGAGCGCTGGTTGTGAGCGCCGCGTTCGGAAATCTTCTTCGAGCACGGGCAGAGGCTGGTCACCGGGACGACGACCTTGACCGAGGTGACGATCTCGCCGCCGCAGATGTCGCCGATGAAGGTGACGTCGTAGTCGAGCAGGCTCTGGACGCCGGAAACCGGTGCCGTCTTGTTGATGAAATACGGGAAATTCATCTCGATGTGGCCGCTTTCCGCTTCCAGGCGGACGACCATGTCGCGCAGCATGGTCGGGAAGTTCTCGACCGAAATCTCGCGTTCGTGCGAGTTCAGGATCTCGACGAAGCGGGACATGTGCGTGCCCTTGAAGTTGTGCGGCAGGCTGACATACATGTTGAAGACGGCGATCGTGTGCTGGATGCCTTCGGCCTTGTCCTGCACCTTGATCGGGTGGCGGATGGCCTTGATGCCGACCTTGTTGATCGCGATCTGGCGCGTGTCGGCGGAGCTTTGGACGTCGGGGATGGGAGTCGGGGTCATGGGGCTGTTCAGTCCGTTAGAGCGGGTTGTCGAGGCGTTCGCGCACGCGGCGCACAATGCCTTCCTTGTCGAGGCCAAGCTCGGCGAGGAGCTGGCCCTGTTCGCCGTGATCCACGAACTGGTCGGGAAGACCGAGGCGCAGCACGGCAGCGTTGCTGCCACGTTCGCCGAGCAGGCGTTCGATTTCCGAGCCGGCGCCGCCGATCACGGCATTCTCTTCGATGCTGACCAGGAGCGAATGGTTCCCGGCGAGTTCGCCGATCAGCGCGTTGTCGAGCGGCTTGATGAAGCGCATGTTCACCACCGTCGCGTCGAGCGCTTCGCCGGCGGCCAGTGCCGCCGGCACCAGGCTGCCGAAGGCGAGCAAGGCGACCCGATTGCCGCGGCGCAGGACCTCGCCCTTGCCCAGTGGCAGCGTGTCCAGCTCGGGAGACGGTAGCTTGCCGGTGCCGCCGCCGCGCGGGTAGCGGACCAGCGTCGGACCGTCGTGGGCGAAGGCGGTCGACAGCATGCGCCGGCATTCGGCTTCGTCGGCCGGGGCCATGATCGTCAAGTTGGGAATGCAGGCGGCGAAGGAAAGGTCGAAGCTGCCGTGGTGGGTCGGCCCGTCGGCGCCGACCAGGCCGCCGCGGTCGATGGCGAAGACGACCGGTAGCTTCTGCAGCGCGACGTCGTGGATCAACTGGTCGTAGGCACGCTGCAGGAAGGTCGAGTAGATGGCGACCACCGGCTTCAGGCCTTCGCAGGCCAGCCCGGCGGCGAAGGTGACGGCGTGCTGTTCGGCGATGCCGACATCGTAGTAGCGGCCGGGGAATTCCTGAGCGAAGCGGACCAGGCCGGAGCCCTCGCGCATCGCCGGGGTGATCGCCACCAGGCGCTGGTCGGCGCGCGCCTGATCGCACAGCCAGTCGCCGAAGACCTGGGTATAGGTCAGCTTGCCGCCGCCCTTGCCGGACTGGATGCCTTCGCCCGGCGCGAACTTGCCGACGCCGTGGTAAAGGATGGGGTCGCTCTCGGCGAGCTTGTAGCCCTGGCCCTTCTTGGTGATCACGTGAAGGAACTTCGGACCCTTGATGCCCTTGAGGTTTTCCAAGGTCGGGATCAGCGCGTCGAGGTCGTGGCCGTCGATCGGTCCGTAGTAGTGAAAGCCGAATTCCTCGAACAGCGTGCCCGGGGCGATCATGCCCTTGACGTGCTCTTCGGCGCGGCGCGCCAGCTCAAGCAGCGGCGGCGCGAAGCCGAGCATGTGGCGGCCGGCCGAGCGGGCGGCGTTGAAGGTCTTGCTCGAGGTCAGGCGGGTCAGGATGTTGTTCAGCGCGCCGACCGGCGGCGAGATCGACATCTCGTTGTCGTTGAGGATGACCAGCATGTCGGCGTCGGCGACGCCGGCATTGTTCAATGCCTCGAAAGCCATGCCAGCGGACATCGCGCCGTCGCCGATGACGGCGATCACCTGGCGCGCTTCGCCCTTTTGCTTGGCGGCCAGCGCCATGCCCAGCGCCGCCGAGATCGAAGTCGACGAATGGCCGACGCCGAAAGTGTCGTATTCGCTCTCGCAACGCTTGGGGAAGCCGGCGATGCCGTGGCGCATGCGCAGCTTGTTCATGCCGGTGCGGCGCCCGGTCAATACCTTGTGCGGGTAGCACTGGTGGCCGACGTCCCAGACCAGGCGGTCGTCCGGCGTGTTGAACACGTAGTGCAGGGCGATCGTCAGCTCGACGGTGCCGAGGTTGGACGACAGGTGACCGCCGGTTCCTGACACCGATTCGATCAGGAAATCGCGCAGTTCGCCGGCCACCTGGTCGAGTTGCTTGCGCTCCAGGGCGCGCAGGTCGGCGGGGCGGTCAATGGTTTGCAGCAGCGGGTAAGTCATGTTCAGAATTGCCTGTGGCAGATGAAGTCGGCGAGCTGGATCAGCCGGTCGGCGCGCTGGCCGAAACAGTTCAGCGCTGCCAGCGCCTCGCTGCGCAGTTCGTCGGCGTAGGCGCGGGCGCGTTCGAGGCCGAGCAGGGCGACGTAGGTCGGTTTGTCGGCCGCTTCGTCCTTGCCGGCGGTCTTGCCGAGGGTGGCGGTGCTCGCCGTGCAGTCGAGGATGTCGTCGACGACCTGAAAGAGCAGGCCGGCACGTTTGGCGAAGCGGTCGAGCTGCTGCCGTTCGGTCTCGCTCAGGGGCTCGCCAGCGAGGGCGCCGAGCAGCACGGCGGCGCGGATCAGGGCGCCGGTCTTCAGCGCGTGCATCAGTTCCAGTTCGACCTGTTCGAGCGGCTTGCCGACCGATGCGAGATCGATCGCCTGGCCGCCGGCCATGCCGCGCGAGCCGCTGGCATGGGCGAGCAGGGCGATCATTTCGAGCTGACGTTCGCCGAGCGGCTGGCTGGCCAGCAGTTCGAAGGCCAGCGTCTGCAGGCTGTCGCCGACGAGCAGCGCGGTCGGCTCGTCGTATTCGACGTGGCAGGTCGGCCGGCCGCGGCGCAGCACGTCGTCGTCCATGCACGGCAGGTCGTCGTGCACCAGCGAATAGGCGTGGATCAGCTCGACCGCGCAGGCGGCGACATCGAGGCGGGCGGCGTCGGCGCCGGCCAGTTCGCCGGCGGCGAAGACCAGCAGCGGGCGAACGCGCTTGCCGCCGCCCAGCGTGGCGTAGCGCATGGCGTCGTGCAGGCGTTGCGGAATCGTTTCGGCGGCGGGCAGGCAGCGGGCCAGCGCGGTTTCGGTACGGGCCTGGGTAGCGGCCATCCAGTCGGCAAAGGAAAGGCTCACTGGGCCTCCAGGGTGTTGCGATCGACGTCGCGGGCGACACCGTTCTCGATGATCCGTACTTCTTCTTCGGCTTTTGCCAGCAGGTTCTGGCAATGCTGGATCAGCGCCATGCCGCGCCTATGCGCGGCAATCGATTCCGCCAGTTCGAACTGGCCGTTTTCCATGCTGGCGACGGTGGCTTCCAGTTCGGCCAGGGCGACCTCGAATTTCATCTCGGCTATCGGGGTGGGATCCATGACTTGGTCGTTCAGGAAACGTATGAAAATACTCCATGCGGGGTATTTCGGTCAAATTCAGGATAAAATCGACATCCCTTTTTTAACCCGCTGGAGGCTAGGAATGTCCGACATGGCGACTTCGTCCCGGTTGGCCCCTGCAGTTTCCCAACTGCCGGTGGACTGGTATTTCGATGAACGGATTCACGCGCTGGAGAAGAAGCTCATCTTCGATGCCGGTCCGGGCTATGCCGGCCACCAGTTGATGGTGCCGGAAGCGGGTGACTACCGTACCCAGGAATGGAAGGACCACGGTCAGATGCTGCTCAACGGCGGCGCGGTCGGGCCGAATGCCGGCATCTGGCAGATGTCCAACGTCTGCCGCCACCGTCAGGCGATCATGCTGCAAGGCGCCGGCAGGCTCGAAGGGCCGGTGGTCTGCCCGATCCACCGCTGGACCTACGAGCAGTCCGGCGAACTGATCGGGGCGCCGCACTTCCCGCAGAATCCCTGCCTGAACCTCGATAAGGTCAAGCTGGAGAACTGGAACGGTCTGCTCTTCAAGGGGCCGCGTTCGGCCAACGTCGACCTGGCCGGCATGCTGACCGCGCGCGATTTCGACTTCTCCGGCTACAAGCTCGACCATGTCGAGATGCACGAGTGCAACTACAACTGGAAGACCTTCATCGAGGTCTATCTGGAGGACTACCACGTCGTGCCCTACCATCCGGGCCTGGGCAACTTCGTCACCTGCGACGACCTGAGCTGGCAGTTCGGCGACTGGTACTCGGTACAGAAGGTCGGCATCACTTCGCTGCTCAAGGAATCCACTTCCGGTGTCTACAACCGCTGGCAGAAGGTGGTCCGCGAGTACTACGGCGACCGCGGGCAGACCCCGCCGCAGGGCGCGGTGTGGCTGACCTACTATCCGAACATCATGGTCGAGTGGTACCCGCACGTGCTGGTCGTGTCGACGCTGATCCCGCAGGGCGTGGACAAGACGATGAACGTCGTCGAGTTCTACTACCCCGAGGAAATCGTCGATTTCGAGCGCGAGTTCATCGAAGCCGAGCGCGCCGCCTACATGGAGACGGCGATCGAGGACGACGACATCGGCGAGCGCATGGACCGCGGCCGCAAGGCGCTGCTGGCTGAAGGCAAGAACGAGGTCGGCCCCTACCAGAGCCCGATGGAGGATGGCATGCAGCACTTCCACGAGTTCTACCGGCGCATCATGCAGAAGGAAATCGAAGGCCGCTGAGCGGATTTTTCAGTCGCTTCCGCGGTCGACCGGGGCGTCGGGGTAGAATCCGGCGCCCTTTTCTTTGTTCTTGCCGGTCCGTGGCTCGAAGCCCGGCCGTACCGCCCGAGTCGAATCACGCATGCAATCCCTGTGGATGATCGCCGCCAGTTTCCTGTTCGCCTGCATGGGTGTTTGCGTCAAACTGGCGGCGCAGACCCATTCGGCGGTCGAAATCACCTTCTACCGCAGCTTCATCTCCCTGCTGCTGATGTTCGGGCTGGTTCGCCTGCGCGGCGTCCGGCTGGCGACGCCGCACTGGCGCTGGCAGATCAGCCGCGGCCTGGTCGGCTTTGCGGCGCTGTTCGCCTATTTCTACGCGATCACGCTGCTGCCGCTGGCGACCGCGGTAACGCTCAACTACACCTCGGCGATCTTCCTCGCGCTCTACCTGGCGCTGGCCGGCTGGCAGGTGCGGCGCGGCATGCTCGGCGCGCTGGCGCTCGGCCTGGCCGGCGTCATCCTCTTGCTCAAGCCGACCTTCCAGGCCGAGCAACTGGTCGGCGGTCTGGTCGGACTCGCCTCCGGCGTGATGGCCGGAATGGCCTACTTCAGCGTGCGCGAACTGGGCGCCCGCGGCGAATCGGAAATCCGCACCGTCTTTTATTTTTCGCTCGTCGCCAGCGTCTGTGCCGCCGTCTGGCTCGTCTTTGGCGAGATCCACCCGGTCGACGCCGACAGCGGACTGCTGCTGTTCGGCGTCGCCGGCTTCGCGACGCTCGCCCAACTGGCGATGACGCGCGCCTACTCACGCGGCAAGACTCTGCTGTCAGCGGCACTGGCCTACAGCACGGTGATCTTTTCCAGCCTCGCCGGCATGCTGTTCTGGGGCGAAGTGCTGCCGGCGTCGGCGTGGGCAGCGATCGGCCTGATCGTCCTGTCGGGCATCGCGGCGACGCATTTTTCGCGTGCCAGCCCGGTGGAGCAGGATTAAACCTGTCAGTCAGGTATTCTCATGTCAATTCAGGTATAAAAGTGCATCGGTATATCGCTTCGGCGGCACTATTACGAAGAAAGGACAGTGACGAAATGAAGGTTTTTTTGGGCGGTACGTGCAACGAGTCAACGTGGCGTCGTCGGATCATTCCGCTACTCGAAGCTGAATTCTTCAATCCTGTAGTGGATGACTGGACGCCTGATCGCATGGCCGAAGAACTGCGACAGCGGGAAGAGTGCGATGTGTGTTTGTACGTCATCACGCCGAAGATGACCGGTGTTTATTCGATTGCGGAAGTGATCGACGACAGCAACAAGCGACCGGAGAAAACTGTGTTCGTCAGGCTGCGTGATGACGACGACGAGAAGTTTACGGATGGGCAATGGAAGTCGCTGGGGGCGGTTGCGCAAATGGTTGAGCGCAACGGAGGCCGCGCGTTTGACTCCTTGAAAAGTGCGGCGACACACCTCTCGCATTGCTGCCGACCTGAATGCAGCAAGGAGCAGCAATGACTGTTTTGGGGCGACTGACACGTGTCGATTTGCGCGAGGTTTGGCCGCACGAGGCCTATAACTTCACGCCGTGGATGGCTCAATCCTCTAATTTGGCGGTTTTATCCGAAGAGTTGGGGCTCGATCTGGAACTGGTCGGTCAGGAGGTTGCCGTCGGACCCTATGCCGCGGATATTGTTTGCAAGGATATTTTCAGCGGTGCCCATGTCCTGATCGAAAATCAGCTGGAAAAAACGGATCACAGCCATCTGGGACAGATACTGACTTACGCCGCGGCGCTGGAGGCGAGAAGTATTGTTTGGATCGCTTCGCGTTTCACTGATGAACACCGTGCGGCGATCGACTGGCTCAACGAGATCACGCACGACGAATGGCAGTTCTTCGGGCTTGAGATTGAATTGTGGCGTATCGGTGATTCGGAGCCGGCGCCAAAATTCAACATGATTTGTCGGCCAAACGACTGGAGTCGGGCGGTGCGCGATGAGGCTGCCAAAGCCGGGAGCGCATCGCCGACGCAAGCCTTGCAGTTGAAATTCTGGTCGGCATTTCGCGATTACATGATGCTCAAGGGGCTCCGCGCGCCGAAGCCGTCGGCACAGTCTTGGCAATCGTTTCGCGTTGGGCGGACGGGGTTCTCCATTGAGGGGGTGATTAAGCGTAACGAACGCCAGATGCTGGTTCGTCTTTACATCAATTGCGACGATCTGCCGCCAAAGGCGGTTTTCAGGTACTTGCGGGATCGTCGAGACAGCGTTGAAGCGAGTATGGCATCGGTGATGGAATGGAACGAATTGCCAGATAAAAAGGGTTGCGTGATCGCAGTCGTTCGTTCGAATAGTGACCTCGACGACGAAACGGCCTGGCCTCAGTTACATGCCTGGCTGGAAAGCAATGTTGCCCGGATGGAAAAAGTCTTTCGTCCGCTGATCGTCTCTCTTTCCGCTGCTGATCTGGCTTAAACTGGATACAGCCACAACAACAACGGAGCAAACCATGATCGTCATCGACCACAAGGCCCACCGGGTCAATGTTTCGGTGTTCGGCGAATTCACGCTGGCCGACTATCGTGAATTCGAGGAAGTCGTCAATTACAAGATCAAGTTCGAAGGCCCGGTCGACCTGTTCTTCGACCTGACCAAGATGGGCACGCTGACGCTCGACGTCGCCTGGGAGGAAGTCAAGTTCTCGCGCGCCCACGCGAACGATTTCAATCGCGTCGCGGTAATTACCGACAGCGAGTGGGTGACCTGGAGCGCCTGGCTGTCGCAGACCTTCGTCAATGCCGACGTGCAGGTCTTCGACGATCCCGCTGCGGCCGATGAATGGCTGGAAGGCGAGGCTTGAACTTCGGGCCGCTGATCCGGCCGGCGCAGTTGCTGGCGCAGCTCGGCGAGCCCGACTGCTGCATCGTCGATGTCCGCCATCAATTGGCCGATGTCGGTTACGGCGAGCGGGCCTACGGCGAGGCGCACCTGCCCGGTGCTTTCTTCCTGCATTGCGACCGCGACCTGTCGGGTCCGCTGAACGGCCGCAACGGGCGCCATCCCTTGCCCGATCCCAAAGTGCTGGCCGGCAGGCTGGCGGCGCTCGGCATCGACCGGCAGACCCGGGTGGTCGCCTACGACGACGGTAACGGCATGATCGCCAGCCGTCTCTGGTGGCTGTTGCGCTGGCTCGGCCACGATGCCGTCGCCGTGCTCGACGGCGGCTGGGCGGCCTGGTGCCGGGCCGGCGGGGCCTTGAGCCGGGAGCGGCCGAGCGCCGTGCCGGGCGACTTCCAGCCGCACTTGCGCTCGTGGACCGTCGATGTTGACGACGTCCTGGCCGGGCTGGGGTCGGCGGACCGGCGTCTGATCGATGCCAGGGCCGCCGACCGCTTCCGCGGCGAAAACGAAACCATCGATCCGGTGGCCGGCCACATTCCCGGGGCGCGCAACCGTTTCTTCGGCGACAACCTCGCTGCCGACGGTTGCTTCAAGCCGGCGCCCGAACTGGCCGCCGAATGGCGCGCGCAACTCGCTGGCGGGGCGCCGGCCGCGGTCGTCCATTACTGCGGTTCGGGCGTTTCCGCCTGCCAGAACATCCTTGCCATGGAAGTCGCCGGCCTGCCCGGTTCGCGGCTCTACGGCGGCTCGTGGAGCGAGTGGTGCGCCGATCCGGCGCGGCCGGTCGAACGCTGAGCTTTCGCGTTCGGGCTCAGGCCTGCGCGAAGAAATGGTGGCGGACCTTGTCGTCGAGCAGGCGGCGGCAGTCGGCTTCGTCGCAACATTGCAGCCGGGTGTGCAGCGTTTCGGCGATGTTCAGGAAGATGGCGGCGAGCGCCGGGTCGAAATGGCTGCCGCTGTCCTGGCGGATGATCTCGATGGCGGCGGCGAATGGCATCGCCTCCTTGTACGGACGGCGTGAGACCAGAGCATCGAAAACGTCGGCAATGGCGAAGATGCGGGCCGCCAGGGGAATGTTTTCGCCACTCAGAGCGCGCGGGTAACCTTTGCCGTCCCATTTTTCATGGTGGCCGGCAACCACGGCAGCCGCCTCGTCCAGCCAGCCGATACCGGCGACGATGGCTTCGCCCTGCGCGACGTGGGTGCGCATGGTCGCCATTTCCTCGGCGTCCAGCCGCCCGGGTTTGAGCAGGATGGCATCGGGGATGCCGATCTTGCCGACATCGTGCAGGAAGCTGCCGACGATCAATGCCTGCATCGCTGGCCGTTCCAGTCCGAGCGCTTCGCCGATGCAGGCGGCGATCCAGGCCACCCGGTAGTTGTGGGCGCCGGTGTCGGAATCGCGGCGGGCGACGGCGCGGCCCATCGCTTCCATCATCGACAGATGCGATTCGAGCAGCGCTTCCGCCCGCCGCGAGTTTTCCGCCGACAGATGGACGACGAAGGGATAGATGGTCAGGCCGCAGAGCAGTGAAGCGGCGGCGACGATCAACGCCATGGTCAGCGCGCCGCGCATCAGTTCTTCCTTCTGCCATTCCGGGACGATGCGTACGCCCTCGAAAAAGCCGGCCGGACGCTCGGCGTCGCGTCCTTCCAGGGGAACGAAAATGCGCAGTATCCAGCCCTGTTCAGGCAGCTTCAGGCTTTGATAACTGGGGGTCCGGTAATTCGGCCGGCCATGCTTGGGCAGTAGCGATTCGACGGCCTCGCCGGCCGGCGTGCTGGCCTCGGCCAGCTTGCGGCCGTCGGCGTCGTAGATTTCGGCAATGTCGAACAGGCCGCCGGTGATCGCCAGCGCCGCCTCGTCGGCGCGCAGCGGCAATTGTTTCTCGGCGGGAAGGGCGAAGCTGTCGCGGTCGCCCAGGATGTGACGGGATTCCTCCATCGCCAGCGAGACCATGTTCTCCTCGGCGATCTCGCGCGAAATCAGCCAGGCGAGCGGGCCGCTGATCAATGCCAGAAGCATGCTGATGGCGGCGATGCGGCGTGCGGCGCGTTGTTTGAAAGTCTTCATCGGCAGTCGGCGGCTGGCGGTGGTCCGGATCGGTATTCGCCCATTAGAGCAGAACAGGCTGAAAGGAAGATGAACGCGCCCACGTCAGCTAGCGCTGCCAAGGCGTCCGAGGGCCCAGGCGACGTGCTCGCGGACCAGTGCCGACGCATCGTCAGCCCGGGCTCGCAGGGCGCCGATTGCCGCGTTGGTGGCCGGGCCGTTGCCGAGCCCGACGGCGATGTTGCGCAGCCAGCGTTCATGGCCGATGCGGCGGATCGGGTTGCCGGCCAGACGGTCGTTGAACTGCTGTTCGCTCCAAGCGAACAATTCGATCAGCGTCGCCGAATCCAGACCATGGCGTGGCGCGAATTCCGGATCGCCGAGCCGGGCGAAGCGGTTCCACGGGCAGCAGGTCTGGCAGTCGTCGCAGCCGTAGATGCGGTTGCCAAGCAGCGGCCGGAATGCCTCGGGGATGGCGCCGGCGAGTTCGATGGTCAGGTAGGAAATGCAGCGCCGCGCGTCGACCACATAGGGGGCGACGATGGCGCCGGTCGGGCAGGCGTCGAGGCAGGCGCGGCAGGAACCGCAGTGCTCGTCGACCGGCGCGTCGGGCGGCAGCGGCAGGTCGCAGTAGATTTCGCCGAGAAAGCGCCACGAGCCGTGTTTCGACAGCAGCAGCGTGTGCTTGCCGCGCCAGCCGAGGCCCGCCTGGCGGGCGTATTCGACTTCCATCACCGGCGCCGAATCGGAAAAGACGCGGTAGCCGTAGAGGCCGGCCAGTTCGCCGATGGCGCTGGCCAGCTTCTGCAGTCGGTTGCGCACCACCTTGTGGTAGTCGCGGCCCTGAGCGTAGCGGGAGATCGCCGCCTGACCGGGAGCGTCGGCGGCTTTATCATGAGGCAGGTAGTCGAGGGCCGCGGAAATCACCGTCAGCGTGCCGGCTTCCAGTTGCTGCGGCCGGGCGCGCAGTTCAAGGTGGCGCGCCATATAATCCATCTCCCCGTGCATGCCGGCGGCCAGCCATGCACGCAGCCGATCGACGGCGGCGCCCGGTTCGGCGCGGGCCACGCCGATCTCGGCAAAACCCAGTTCCCGGCCGAGTTCGCGGATGCGCGCCTTGATGGCGACGTGGTCCAGATTGGAGTCCTGATCATGCATAGCCCGGATGTTACCGCCGTTTTCGATCTCCCCGACGAGGCGGCGACCCAGTGCCTCGGTGCCGAACTGGCGCAGGCGTTGCAGCCGGGGCTGGTGATCTACCTCGAAGGCGACCTCGGCGCCGGCAAGACGACGCTGGCACGGGCGATGATCCGGGCGCTTGGATACAGTGGTCCGGTGAAAAGTCCGACCTATGCTTTGGTTGAAGTTTACGTAGTTTCGAGTTTATACTTGTATCACTTTGATTTTTATCGTTTCGAGTCACCCGAGGAATTCCTCGATGCGGGATTTGGTGAATACTTCAACGACGCCTCCGTCTGCCTGGTCGAATGGCCCGACAAGGCGGCCGGCTGCGTGCCAGCGCCCGATCTCCGCATTCTCCTGCGGCACGCCGGTGGCGCGCGTGTTGCCGAACTTGCAGCCATCTCGGAAAGGGGGGCGTCATGCGTAAGGACCACCGCCTCGATCCGCGCCGTCGGCAGCTCCTGCGCTACGCCGGCAGCGCGCTAGTTCTCTCGGTCACGCCGCTCACCGGTCGCGCCGCCAGCCGGCCGGCGATCGTCGCGGTACGCATCTGGCCGGCCGCCGATTACACCCGGGTCACGCTCGAACACGACGCGCCGCTGAAATTCACCCATTTCACCGTCGAAAATCCGGAGCGTCTGGTCGTCGACATCGAAGGTGTCGAGTTCAACAGCGTGCTCGACAGCCTGGCCGGCAAGGTCGGCGATGACGATCCCTACATCAAGCTGCTGCGGGCCGGCCGCTTCAAACCGGGCGTCGTCCGTCTGGTGATGGAACTGAAGACGCGCGTCGTGCCGCAGGTGTTCTCCTTGGTGCCAGTTGGCGAATACGGTCACCGCCTGGTCCTCGACATCTATCCGGAAACCCCGGCCGATCCCCTGATGGCGCTGCTCGAAGGGCGGCGCGACGCGGTCGAGCCGCTCAAGCCGGGGCAGGACCTCGGCGGCGAGGAAGCGAAGCCGGCCAAGGCGCCAGAGCCGCAGGTGGCGAAGCGCTCGGGCAAAGCCGTGGTCGACCGGCTGGTGACGATCATGCTCGATCCCGGGCATGGCGGCGAAGATCCCGGTGCCGTCGGCAAGCGCGGTACCCACGAAAAGGCGGTCACGCTGGCCATCGCTCGTCGCCTGAAAGCGCGCATCGACGCCGAACCGAACATGCGCGCCGTGCTCACCCGCGACGGCGATTTCTTCGTTCCGCTGCAGGTGCGCGTGCAGAAGGCGCGACGCATCCAGTCCGACCTCTTCCTGTCGATCCATGCCGACGCCTGGATCAAGCCCGATGCGCGTGGTTCCTCGGTCTTCGTCCTGTCCGAGAAGGGGGCGTCGAGCACCCAGGCTCGCCTGCTGGCGCAGAAGGAAAACAGCGCCGACCTGATCGGCGGCGTCAATCTGGCCAAGACCAAGGACGTTTTCCTGGCCCGCACCCTGCTCGATCTGTCGCAGACGGCGACCATCAACGACAGCCTCAAACTCGGCAAGTACCTGCTCGGCGAACTCGGCTCGATCAACCACCTGCACAAGACCAGCGTCGAGCAGGCGGGATTCGCCGTCCTCAAGGCGCCGGACATTCCATCGGCACTGATCGAGACCGCCTTCATCTCCAATCCGGAAGAAGAGCTGCGCTTGAAGGACGACGCCTATCAGGAGCAGATGGCCGACGCCATCATGCGCGGCATCCGCCAGTACTTCATCAAGCATCCGCCGGGGCCGAAGGCGAAGATCGCCCAGATCGGCTGATGCAGGCCGCGCCGCTCACTGAACTGCGCCGTCTTTACACGGCTGCCGATATCGCTGGCGATGCCGCGCAACTGCCGCTGCTTGACGCCGCTGGCACGGCCCGCGCCTTGCTCATCGAATTCCCGCAGGCCAGCGACTGGCCGAGCGTTGGTGCAACCCTGAGTTATCTCGCCGACGAGCTGGCCTTGCCGCAGCCAGCGCTGTCGGTGTCCGTCGGCGGCGCGTTCACGCTCTGGCTGGCTTTCGCAACACCGCGGCCACTGCCGCAACTGGCCGCGTTTTACGATGGCCTGCGGGCAGCTTGCCTGAGCGATCTGCCGGCCGAGCGGGTGCGCTGTCATCCGTTGAGCGGGGTTGAAGCAGTGCCGTTGGTGCCAGCGTTCGACGCCGGTGTCGAGCGCTGGTCGGCCTTCATCGATCCCGGCATGGGCAGCATGTTCGTCAGCGAGCCGGGGCTGGAGTTTCCGCCCAATCCGGAGCGGCAGGTGGAAATGCTGGCCGGCTTGAGGGCGATCGACGACCGGCAGTTGGCCAAGGCAATGGCCCAACTGCCGACACCGGTTCAGGCGCCGGCTGCAGGTGCTTTGCCCTTGGCCGGACATTTTGCCGATCCGGCGGCTTTCCTGCTGGCGGTGATGAACGACGCTTCCGTGCCGCTCGGCGAGCGGATCAGCGCGGCCAGCGCCTTGCTCGCCGCTGGCCGCCGCTGAGGCCTCAGAAGAGTTCGACTTCGCCCTTGGCGATTTCGCGGGCGGCCAGCCGCCCGTCTTCGATCAACTGCTCGTAGCAGGCAAGCTGGTTGCGGCCGTTGCGCTTGGCATAGTAAAGCGCCTCGTCGGCGCGTTCGATGACGTCGCTCGGGGTGTCACTGAGCAGCAGGCGGCTGAAGCCGATGCTGACGGTGACGTGGCCGACGCGGCTGAAAACCGTCTGCTCGACGTCGTGGCGGAAGCGCTCCAGGGTTGCCGCGGCCGACTGGCGGTTGGTCGGCTGCAGCAGGGCGATGAATTCCTCGCCGCCGAAGCGGAACAACTGGTCGTCGAAACGAAAACTCTGCCGCATCACCTGCGACACCATGATCAACACCTCGTCACCGATCAGGTGGCCGTAGCTGTCATTGACCCGCTTGAAATGGTCGATGTCGCAGACTGCCAGCCAGTGGTTGCTGTCCGCTTGTTCGTTGCGCCGGGCAGGTTGCGGCGCGTTGCCGAGCATGTGGTCGGAAGCGGCCAGACCGAGCAGTTCGAACAGGTGCTTGTCGAAAGTCTTGCGGCTGGCCAGGCCGGTCAGCGTGTCGGCCTCGCCGTAGTCGAGGAGGCCGATGTGGTTGCCGAAATACTCAACCAGTCCCATCAGGGTGACGCGCAGGTCGGCGGAAAAATCCTCTTCCATCACCAGATCAATGAAGTAGATCGGTTCATCAAGGCGCAATATCGGGAAGATCACCCGATGCGAACCGTCGCCCATGGGTTCGAGGACGGCGGAGAGTTCGCGCCGGCATTGTCGGAGCAGCGGGTCGCGTTCGATCGGCTGGCAGAAGCGTGCTTCGGGCAGGTAGGCGTTGCGCAGGAACTGCCCTTGCGGGCCATAGCCGGCGCAGGCGAAGACAATGGTCTTGCGTTTGCTGGAATAGCAGCGATAAATGGTCAGCCGGCGTGGGGAAAACAGCTCCTTCAGTGCGTCGACCATTGCCGAGTTGATTTCGGTACGGTCGCGGCGCGCCGAAATGCGAAGAACATGGTTGATCAGGCTGAGCATCATGGGATGGCTTGTCGATTTTGCCAGATTATAGCGGCGGCCTCTGCGGCAAGGGGCTGTTTTTTCGTGGATTTGGCCGGAACTTCAGGGCGCCCCGGTATAATCGCGCTTTTTTGCAGCAGCATCCGATGCGCGTTTTTCGCGGTTATTCTCGTCCTGTTCCGGCACCGGTCGCACTGGCCATCGGCAATTTCGATGGCGTGCATCGTGGCCACGCCGCGCTGATCGGCCGTCTGGCCGAGGTGGCTGGAGAGCGCTCGCTGGTGCCGACGGTATTGAGCTTCGAGCCGCATCCGCGCGAGTTCTTCGCGCCCGATTCGGCACCGGCCCGCCTCAGCACCTTCCGCGAAAAGCTCGAACTGCTCGCCGCCAGCGGCGTGGCGCAAGCGATGATCTGCCCCTTCAACCGCGCTTTCGCGGCGCTGGGGGCGCAAGCCTTCATCGACGATGTTCTGGTGCATGCCCTGCGCGTCCGGCATCTCGTGATCGGCGACGATTTCCGTTTCGGCAGGGGGCGTGTCGGCGATTTCGCCTTGCTGCAGGCTGCTGGCGAACGTCATGGCTTTGCCGTCGAAGCGATGGCCAGCGTTGTTGTCGATGCTGAAAGAGTCTCCAGTTCCGGCGTGCGCCGGGCGCTGGCTGCTGGCGACATGGCGCACGCGGCGAAGTTGCTCGGCCGCCCGTACATGATGGACGGCCAGGTGGTTCACGGCCAGAAGCTCGGCCGCCAGCTCGGTTTTGCCACGGCCAACCTGCGCATCAAGCACAACCCGCTGCCGATGACCGGTGTTTTTGCCGTCGAGGTCGCGGGCTTGGACGAGGCACCATTGCCCGGTGTCGCCAACCTCGGCATCCGCCCGACGCTCGGCGGTACGCGGCCGCTGCTGGAAGTGCATCTGTTCGATTTCGACCGCGACATTTATGGCGCGCATATTTCGGTGCGTTTCGTGCACAAGCTGCGCGACGAGCAACGTTTTCCCAATTTCGACGCCCTCAAGGCGCAGATCGCGGCCGATGCCGCGGTGGCGCGGGCTTTCTTCAAGCGGTGAGCAAGCAAAATGGCTGATTACAAAGAGACGCTGAATCTTCCCGATACCCCGTTCCCGATGCGCGGCGACCTGCCCAAGCGCGAGCCGAAGTGGGTGGCACGCTGGCAAGAGAAGCAGCTTTACCGGAGGATTCGCGAGATTTCTGCCGGGCGGCCGAAGTTCATCCTGCACGACGGCCCGCCCTATGCCAACGGCAGCCTGCATCTGGGCCACGCGCTGAACAAGATTCTCAAGGACATCATCGTACGTTCGAAGACGCTGGCCGGCTTCGATGCGCCTTACGTGCCCGGCTGGGATTGCCACGGTCTGCCGATCGAGCACAAGGTCGAGGTGACGCACGGCAAGAACCTGCCCGCCGACAAGGTGCGCGAACTGTGCCGCGCCTACGCGGCCGAACAGATCGAAATCCAGAAGGCCGGCTTCATTCGTCTCGGCGTGCTGGGGGAATGGGACAATCCCTACCTGACGATGAACTTTGCCAACGAAGCCGGCGAAATCCGGGCGCTGGCCGAAATCGTCAGGAAAGGCTACGTATTCAAGGGCCTGAAGCCGGTGAACTGGTGTTTTGACTGCGGTTCGGCGCTGGCCGAGGCGGAAGTCGAGTATGCCGACAAGAAATCGCCGACCATCGACGTGGCCTTTCCGGTCGACGCCGCCGACGGGCAAAAACTGGCGGCTGCCTTCGGCCAGCCGGCGCTGACGAAACCGGCGTTCGCGGTGATCTGGACGACGACGCCGTGGACCATTCCGGCCAACCAGGCGCTGAACATCCATCCCGAACATGACTATGCGCTGGTCGATACCGGCGAGCGGCTGCTGGTGCTGGCCGCCGAGCTGCTTGAGGCCTCGCTACAACGCTACGACCTGCAAGGCAGCGTGTTGGCCACCGTGCAGGGCAAGGCGCTGGCAGGGCTGCGCTTCCGCCACCCGCTGTACGATCGCGAGTCGCCGGTCTACCTCGCCGACTACGTCGGGCTGGATGCCGGTACCGGCGTCGTGCATAGCGCGCCGGCGCACGGCGTCGATGACTTCAATACCTGGCTCGCTTACGGGCGCGGCAACGACGAGATCCTTTCCATCGTCAAGGGCGATGGCGTCTATGTGGACGACCTGCCTTTCTTTGGCGGCATGTCGATCTGGAAGGCCAATCAGGCGGTCTGCGACAAGCTGACCGAAGTCGGCTGCCTGCTCTCGCACGGCAATATCAGCCATAGCTACATGCACTGCTGGCGGCACAAGACGCCGGTGATCTACCGCGCCACGGCGCAGTGGTTCGTCGGCATGGACAAGGTGGCCAGCCAACCGGCGCAAACCGGGCACGGCGGAGAAGGGGAGACCTTGCGCGAGATCGCGTTGCGCGGTGTCGAGGCGACCGAGTTCTATCCCGGCTGGGGCAAGCCGCGCCTGCACAACATGATCGCCAACCGGCCGGACTGGTGCATCTCGCGCCAGCGCAACTGGGGCGTGCCGATTCCCTTCTTCATGCACCGGGAAACCGGCGAACTGCATCCGCGTACCGTCGAACTGATGGAAGAAGTGGCCAAGCGCGTGGAAAAGGAAGGCATCGAGGCCTGGTTCAAGCTCGACGCCGCCGAACCGCTGGGGGCGGAAGCCGAGCAGTACGAGAAGATCAGCGATACGCTCGACGTCTGGTTCGATTCCGGCACGACGCACTGGCATGTGCTGCGCGGTTCGCACAACGACGGCCATGCCAGCGGTCCGCGCGCCGACCTCTACCTGGAAGGCTCCGACCAGCATCGCGGCTGGTTCCATTCGTCGCTGCTTACCGGCGCGGCGATCGACGGTCATCCGCCGTACAAGGCGCTGCTGACGCACGGTTTCACCGTCGACCAGCAGGGGCGCAAGATGAGCAAGTCGCTCGGCAACACCATTCTGCCGGAGGAAGTCACCGACAAGATGGGCGCCGACATCCTGCGCCTGTGGGTTGCGTCGACCGATTATTCGGGCGAACTGGCGATGTCCAAGGAAATCCTGGCACGCGTCGTCGAAGGCTACCGCCGCATCCGCAACACGCTGCGCTTCCTGCTCGCCAATATTTCCGATTTCGACGCGTCGACCGCAATGCTGCCAGTCGATAACTGGCTGGAGATCGACCGCTATGCGCTGGCACTGACTCGCGCTCTGCAGGATGGCGCGCGCGCCGATTATGATCGCTACGAGTTCCACCGCGTGGTCCAGGCGCTGCAGACCTTCTGCTCGGAAGACCTCGGCGGCTTCTACCTCGACATCCTCAAGGATCGCCTATACACGACGGCGCCGCAGTCGCTCGCCCGGCGTTCGGCGCAATCGGCGCTGTGGCACATCACCCAGGCCTTCGTCCGCCTGCTGGCGCCGATCACCTCGTTTACCGCAGAGGAAGTCTGGGCCGTGCTGAGCGGTGACGAGGACGATTCGGTGATGTTCCAGCAGTGGCATGAGCTGCCGGAACAGCCTGGCGAGGCCGAGCTGCTGGCCAAGTGGGCGATCGTTCGCGAAGTGCGCAACGACGTCACCAAGGCGCTGGAGGCCCGTCGCGAGGCCGGCGAGATTGGTGCCGCGCTGCAGGCGGGAGTCGAAATCCGCTGTGCCGGCGACAAGTTCGCGGCGCTGTCGGCGCTGGGCGACGACCTGAAGTTCGTCTTCATCTGCTCGGCGACCACGCTGATCGAATCCGCCGAGGAATCGGTGACTGCCACGCCGCTGGCCCACGCCAAGTGCGAACGCTGCTGGCACGTGCGCGAAGACGTCGGCGCCGATCCGGCGCATCCCGGTCTGTGCGGGCGCTGCGTCAGCAACCTGCACGGCGACGGCGAGGTGCGCACGCATGCCTAAGGCGCAGCACTGGTATGCGCTGGCGGCGCTGATCGTCGTTCTCGATCAGCTCGCCAAGTGGGTCGTGCTCAATACGCTGAGCTTTGGCGAAACGATCTACGTCGCGCCGTTCTGGAACTGGGTGCTGACTTTCAACCCGGGGGCGGCGTTCAGCTTTCTCGCCGACCAGCCGGGTTGGCAGCGCTGGTTCTTCACCGTACTGGCGCTCGGCGTTTCCGGCTGGATCGCCTTTGAGCTGAAGAAACACCCGGAACAGAAACTGATGGCGCTGGCGCTGACCCTGGTGATGGGTGGGGCGCTCGGTAACGTCATCGACCGCGTGCGCTTTGGCGCCGTCGTCGATTTCATCCAGTGGCACGCCGCTGGCTACTATTGGCCTGCGTTCAACGTCGCCGATTCGGCAATCAGCGTCGGCGCGCTGCTGTTGATCGTCGCTACGCTGACCCAGAAAGAACAGAAAGATAACGCATGAGTACCACCGTCCGCTCCGACAGCTACCTGACCCTGCATTACCGCGTGACCGCGCTCGACGGCGAGGAATTCCTGTCCACCTTCGACATGAGCCCGGCGACCTTGCAGATGGGCAGCGGCCAGCTCGCCGAGAACCTCGAAAACGTGCTGCTCGGTCTGAACGCCGGCGAGCATTACGTGTTCGAACTGGAACCGGAACAGGCCTTCGGCGTACACAACGAGCGCCTGGTCGAGCGCATCGCCCGTAACGGACTGCCCGCCGGCATGGAACTCAAGGAGAATTCGGTCGTCGAATTCACCGCGCCCAACGGCGCGACCTTCGCTGGTTTCCTGCGCGAGCTCGACGAAACCAGCGCCTTGTTCGACTTCAATCACCCGATGGCGGGCAAACCGATCCGCTTCGAGGTAAAGATTATCGGAATCATGTAATGCAGGTCATCCTTGCCAATCCTCGCGGCTTCTGTGCCGGCGTCGAGCGCGCCATCGCCATCGTCGAGCGCGCGCTGGAGCGCTTCGGCGCGCCGATCTACGTCCGCCACGAGGTCGTGCATAACAAGTTCGTCTGCGACGATCTGCGCGCCAAGGGCGCCGTCTTCATCGAGGAACTCGCCGAGGCGCCGGCTGGCAGCACGGTGATCTTCAGCGC
Organism: Azonexus caeni; assembly: GCF_048146105.1. Lineage (NCBI taxonomy): Bacteria > Pseudomonadati > Pseudomonadota > Betaproteobacteria > Rhodocyclales > Azonexaceae > Azonexus > Azonexus caeni. The sequence goes on along the minus strand of NZ_JBKJAD010000016.1, from coordinate 29,732 downwards.
CCACGGTGTTTCGCGGGCGGTTCGTGACGAGGCCGAGCAGCGCGGCTTGAAGATTTTCGACGCCACCTGCCCGCTGGTGACCAAGGTGCACCTGGAGGTCGGGCGCATGCGCAAGGGCGAGCGCGAGATCGTCATGATCGGCCACAAGGGCCACCCCGAGGTCGAAGGGACGATGGGGCAGAGCGACGGCGGCATGTATCTGGTCGAAACCGTCGATGATGTCGCCCAACTCCAGGTCCGCCTGCCCGAACAACTTTCCTACGTGACCCAGACGACGCTATCGATGGACGACGCCCGTCGCGTCATCGACGCCCTGCGCCAGCGTTTTCCGGCAATCCAGGGGCCGAAGAAGGACGACATCTGCTACGCCACGCAGAACCGCCAGGACGCGGTCAAGGCTTTGGCCGAACAATGCGATCTGGTCGTCGTCGTCGGCAGCCCGAACAGTTCGAACTCCCGACGCCTGAAGGAAGTCGCCGCCGGCCGCGGGATTGACGCCTACCTGATCGACAGCGCCGCAGAAATCCACGAGGCCTGGCTGGTCGGCAAGCAACGCATCGGCGTCACCGCCGGTGCCTCGGCGCCGGAAGTCCTGGTCCAGCAGGTGGTTGACCGCCTGGGCCAGCTAACTGGCGCGGCGGTGGGGCAGTTGCAGGGCGTGGAAGAAGGCGTTTCGTTCGCCCTGCCGAAAGAACTTGCCTGAAGGCCCTGAGGGATCAGGAGTATGGACAGACAGTCGTTCAGCGTGCCAGTTTGCCCATGGGACGAGCGCTGACCAGTTGCTCGATCTTGTCGTAAACAGCACCGCATTTCGGGCACTCATAGGCCGGAATGTGGCTTTCCGAAGCGAGCCGGATGTGCTCGCATTTGAGACACTTGCGACCGACGTTCGAGGGATCATGCCGAGAAGCCTGCTTCGGTTGCATGTCCTCGAGCGTCAGTTCGTTGATGTTGAATTTCTTGGTTTGCATGTTGCTTTCCGGTCAGAAAAAAATCCCGGAACATTGTAGCTTCCCCGCTTACCAGCAACCAGTCTTGGCGGCTGTTTTGTTGGCCTGGTTGTTCAGGGTCATCGTGCCACAGGTGTCCTTGGCCTGATCACCCGAGGGCGTCGCAGTCAGGGTATAGCTTCTGGCCTGGATGTTGGCCGTGATCGTGTAGCGCGTGTTCAATCCCCCTTCTGTGGTGCATCCCGTTACAGGCATCGCGCCCGCATAGCTGAGCGCGGTGGAATAGCGTCTTTCCAGTGCCTGGGCAATCTGTGAAACGCATCCCTGAGCCTGGGTACGGACGCTCTGCCGAACATAGGCCTGATAGCTCGGCACCGCAATACTGGCAAGGATGCCGATGACAGCGACGACGATCATGAGTTCAACCAGAGAGAATCCCCCGTCGCCGCGTAGGTGATGGGCCTTGGCTAGCCTGTTCTGTAAGTGAATGGTTTGGTTCATGTTTATTGTCCGATGATTTCACGCCAGGATTGACGTCCCAATACGCCGACCGGAAGTTTGCCACCGATCGATTCGCCGGGGAGATGGACGGAGAACTTTCCATCCTTGCCCACCGTGATGGGAGGCTGTCCGCTGGTGATCGGCGAGAGTCCATCGAGCGCCGACGGGAAAACGCCGTTAACCTTGTCCGTGCCATCGACGACCCCGTCACCATTGACGTCGAAGATACCCTGATTGAGTCGCGCGCCGCTGAACGGGTTGATCGCCCACAATGAACTCTTGCCATCAGGGGCGCAAGTGTCGCTATTGTCCGGTGTGTAGGTCGTGCCGAAGAGCGCACCTCCCAGCAGGCTGTTCGGGGTGATCATGCGTTCGCCGTTGGCGGGGAAGTCAATGTACCAGCCAAGTTGTCCGGCGCTGATGATTTCCGCCTCGGTGCCGGATTCCAGCACTCTGGCGGAACGTGCTCCGATGGTGCCGGAACTGCCGATTGCGCGAGCCCGCAACTTGTTGCTGGCGACCTCGCTGCCGTCGTCCATCATGCCGTACCAACTCTGGACATCCAGATTTTCCTGGTCGACCTTGTTGAGATTTTGGCCGGTACCGAAGAAAACCCAGGTCTTGTTGGTTTTTTGATTGCGCACAACCAGTGGCATGGCGGTGATCGGGCGGGCGTTGCGGGTGGTGAACAACTTTGCAACCGTGGCGGTTCCGCCGAGTCCCTTGAAGCGCCACAGGTTCCCCTTCAGGTCGCCGGCATAGGCTGTCTCGAAGAAACCATCCTTGTCCGCATCCCACAGATTGACGCCGGCCAGACCGTTGTTTTCGCCGGCGCCGGTATCTACCGTCGATATGCTGCCGTCGGAAAGCTTGATCATGATCAATTGCGCCTTGTCGCCGGTGCTGTTGGGACCGTTGCCGAGAATGACGCGCCAGTCGCCGCTCGCCACCTGGGCAATGATGGGCTTGCCCAGATTGTTGCCCAAGGCAGCGCTGTCGCTGCTGGTTTTTTCCCAGAGGAACTTGATGTCTGTCGGGTCGGTCACGTCGAGGGCGAATACGCCTGTACCGCCGCGTCCTTGAGTGCCAACCAGAATGGTCTTCCAGGCACCTGAGAGATAGACATCGGCCACGGTCAGTTCGCCATCCAGAATATAGCGATGTTTGTAGGTTTCCCAGTCGGCATCGGCGGAATCGTTCAGGCCGTATTTCGGGTCGGTGTAGAGCTTCAGCGTCTTCTGGGTGGCTGAGGCGCTCGGGTGCATGATCGAGAAATTGGGCAGGAAGGCATAGACTTCCGCACCGGTGTTGCCGTTGAATGCGTGCAGCATGCCATTGTTGCCAGCGACGTAGATGATCGGGGTCCGGCTCTGTTTGCTGGTGGCGTAAGCCGCATACTGGCTGGCGCCGGTGAAGCTGGCATTGCCGAAGTAAGCCGTCTGGCTGGGCGGGCCGACATAGACCAGTTGCGAGTTGACGAAGGCGGGCAGGACGCCGGCGCGGGCGCGCATGGTCCCGGTGGGTTGTTCCTGGCTGCGGTCGCCGCGCAGGTAGTCGACGACTTGCTGCGACCCCAGTGCGGTTTGCTGCGCGGCGTTCAGGTTGCTGTAGCGGAACGGTACCGAAGCACCGTCCTTGCTGACATAGATGTTGCGTGACCCCCAGGCGGGAAGCATGCTTTCCGCCGTCCAGGCGGGCGCCGTGGTGTCCTGCAGGCCGGTCGTTTCATTGATGTTGTAGGCGAGAAGGTTGCCGTTCCAGGAGCCGGAAGTGTATTGGCTGAAAATGGCCTTGGCGCCAGCTTCGATCCGGGTGGAACTGGAGCCGCCGCTGGCCGCGCTCTTGGTTTCGTTCTTGATCGCGTTCAGCGTATCGCCCAGCGCTTTGGTGAATTCATCCGGGTTGGAGGCGACGATGAATTCGCCGCGTGAATTGACTGCGGCATGCCAGAGGTCGTCAATGTTGGCTTGCCTGTCGATGCAGGTTCTGCCCGATGTATCGCAACCGGGCGCGGGCCAGGTCTTTGTGCCAGCGGTCAAGGCCGGAAGATCGGTTTTGGGATCAAGCGTCCCTTTCTCGCCAATGGAAATCCCGAAGGTGCGCATGTGCTGCCAGAATGCCGGGTTCTTGGCCGATGTCGGGACATTGTTGGTCAAGTTCGCTACCAAATCCGTCTTCCAGTAGTACATCGCCACATCGGCCAGCGTATTGGAGCGCCCGTCTTTGTAGGGCAATCCCGCCACGTACTGGTAGGACTTGCCATTCAAGCCGCTGATGGCGCTTCCATTGGTGCTGTCATTGTCTGCTCTGGCTTCGGATTTGTCTGCCGCGTCGCTGTTCCAGTAACCGTCGGTTGTCATGATCGCGAAGTTCTGGCGGCAGGAAACTTGCTGGCTGCCCGTTTCCGGTCCGTATGGGCCGGTACTCGCCGTGTCGGTGAAATATTCTCCAGCGCGACCGAGCGCCTGTCGCAAAGGCGTGCCATCGGTGCTATTGGTATTGAACAGCGAGTCAAACCAATCCTTCTTGTTGTCGCCGCGAAACAGGCCGTTATCCGTTCCAACCGGAATCTTCAGGTCTTGGCGGTTCCAGATCGTGTTGTAGCCAATGCGGTAGCCCGTACCCAGTTTGGCAAAAACCCGGCTGGCCGATGCCTTGGCCATCGTGGCGCGCAGACGGTAATAGGAATACCAGTTGGCGTAGTTTTGAATTTCCTGCTGGACAGTGCGTACCGGACCGCCGTGCGCCGTCCAGTCGAACTGGGTGATATCTGTGCGGACGCTGTCGTCTCCCGCTCCAGTCAGAGTGATTTTGCGGGCCTTCCAAGAAGCAGTTCCGTAGACGACACAGACGTCCCAGCAGCCATACCAACTGCATTGTCGCTGGGTTTGCGTGCAGGGGCGCTCAAACCGGAACTCGTAGCGCACGTAATTTTGATCGTCGGTGGCGCTGGCGTTGGGGTTGAGGAGGTAAAAACCGCTATAGCGCCAACTACTGGTGTAGTCGCCAGTCTCGCTTTTACTGACCGTTGGCCAGTCAGCACGTTCGCTTTGAAAATCGAAAGTGCCGGAGGCGGATTTTCCCGAAGGGTCGTTGGGCGCAGCGGAAAGCGAAACGTCGCCATAGGAGCTGCCGTCGTATTTGAGCCAGGGGGAATAGGTGATCAGCGGGTTGTACCATTGCGTGTTGACATTGCTGGCGCGCAGGCGAATGTCGTTGGTTAGCGTGCCATTGTAGGGCAAGCCGCTGGGAGGAGCAGCGCTCCATGTTGCCGTCGTTCCGGGCATGTGCTGCCAAGCCATCGAACCCGAATCGTCCATGATGAACATGATGTTCGGCGGTACGGGGTCGGCAACGGACAGCGGTTGCTGCGCGATATCGACGCCGGCTTGAGAGGATAGCGGGGCCAGCGCGATCGTCGCGGAGAGCAGCAAGGACAAAAAGCGATGGCGGACAGGTGTCGGGCGGTGGCTGTGCGGTGTCATGGTTTCACCTGGTCTGGCTGGAATTCGATGAGATAAGCATGGCTCAATTACCCTTGATCAAACTGCTGACCAGGGCAATGGAGCGGTCGTTATTCGCCGTGGGCTGGCTGCTGCGGGCGATGACTCGATAGGTGGCGTTCTGCGGCGAGTCGCTGCCGCTGCCGCCGCCCGTGGCGCCGTATTGCAGGGGGATTGCCGACTGGCTGGTGTCGGTGACGGCATTACTGTTTTTCAGGCCGAGGTACTGGATGAAATACTGCGGGAAAGTATCGGCTTTTAAGCTGGAATTGGTGGTCGTGGTGAGGGTCGTCCATTGGGGGGTGGTGCCAGTGTTAAATGCATTTGCCGGGATGGGCGGGCAGTTTGTGGCAGCCACGGTGCAGTCGACAATGGTGGTGTCCTTCAGCAGGTCTTCCCGGTTTGTCGAGACAATCCGGAGTTCCGCTGCCTTCAGGGCGGCTTCTGCCGCTTGCAGGGCGATCGCCCGGTCATAGAGGTTGCCGGACAGCTTTTCCTGAAGTGAACTGCCGCGAATGCCGGCGATGCCTGCCAGGGTCGCGACGATCAGCATGATGATGGCCATGATCAGGGCGATGCCGCCCTGTTGTGCCGGCATGCGGCGGGTACGGGAAGGTAGATTCATATTGCGCATGTCAGAGGGTGTTTCTGATGGCGATGACGTGGGTCACGGTACGCCGGAGGCGGCCGTCGCTGCCGACCAGTTCTGCATCGGCATTGGCCGCTTCGGTGGCAACGCTGCTTTGGGTGGTTTCGGTAACCAGTTCAAGCTCGATGGCGTTGATCAGATCGCTGTCGGCTTCGCTGGTCGGTGGCGTCGCAGCGAAGTTGGCTTGTCCGACGCGGTGGTAACTGATGTTCATGTCGACCACGCCGGGAAGGATTTCCTCGGTCAAGGTGGTTCCAGCGGGCGTTCTACGGACCCGATACAGCGAGCGCCCTCCTTCGGCGGCGCGGCCGTTGTTGCCGATGTACCAGGTGGTCGCCACGTATTGGGCGGCCTGGAACTGGGGGTTGTCCGGGTCGGAGATGACGATGTTCGGCGAGAAGGTGACGTCGGCCCCGGAAACTGCCGTGACGTTGTGCAGGCTGGCGTTGTCCATGTCGCAGATGACGACCGTTCCAGCCCTCAATGAATGGCTGCTGGTCTTCAGCGTGACTTTGTTCAGTCCCGTGAAACTGCCGATCACAACCGCCTCGCCCGTGCCTTGCAGCTGCAAGGCTTCGGTGCCGGAGACCCGTTGTCCGGTGGCGCTGCCGGTGGTGACGCCAGGGGCGCCGGTGGTGCCGTCAAAGCCGCGGATCGGATACCAGTTTCCCCACCACGTGGTGTCGAGGTCGGTGACCCTGCTGGCGGTAACCGGCCCACAACCGGTATCCCTGGCCTGGCGGACATCGCGGGCGATCAGCTCGAACGCCATGCGGGCATTTTCCTGGGATTCCGAAAGGCCTTCCGTGATGCGCAAATTCTGCTGGTTGACGCCGACGACTCCGACCACGCCGAGGGTGATGACCAGCCCGATCGCCACCGTGACCATAATTTCGACCAGCGACAGCCCGCGCATCCGGCGGGGCTGGGCGAGCTTGCGTGCCTGCTTCACAGTTGCACCTCCGTCGTCATCGTCCGCGTCGTTCCGCCTTGGACGTCGGTCCAGCTAATCGTGACGGTGCAGATGTTGCTGATGAAGGGGTCGCCGAGGATCGCGTCTTTCGACGTTGCTTTGCACTGGATGGAGCCGGTGGCGTCATCGCCGAGATTGCTCTTCAGGTCGCTCAGCCAGTCGGCTTTGCGGCCTGCAGGAAAAGCGTTCGCCATGTTCAGCGCGCCCTGACTCGACATGTCTGCGCGCATGATGTCGGTAATGCTGTAGATACTCATGATCGCCCGGCTGTTGTCGAACGAACTCTGGTTGTTGCGCAACGTCGCCATCTGCAGGCTGGCCAAGCCGAGCAGGCCGAAGGAAAGGACCAGCATGGCGATCATGACTTCCAGCAGGCTGACGCCTTGCTGCCGGAGGGGCAATGCGGTTTGCCGGGGGTAGATTGAGCGTTTCATTTAGCTGCAGGATCCCGTGGTTTTCGTGACGGAGGTTCTGCCGGCAATGCCGACGGTGATCACTCGGGTGGTGTTGCCACTGCCGGTGGGGGAGCAGGCGGTCAGCGTATCGCTGCCCGTGGTGATCGTACTGGTGCCGTCAGGGAGGAAAGTGATCCGTCCCTGGTTGAAGGTGCTGGACAGTCTCAATTCAGGATTGATGCTGCCTCGACGAAGTACCGTGGCGGTGGTGTTGATTCGGGCGATCCAGAATTCCCAGCTACCGGCGCCAGCGCAATCGGTGCTGGTGGCGCTGGATGTCCTGCAGAAATCAACCCGCAGGTTGCGCTTGATGGCTTCGCCCCGGGCTGCCTGAATGGCGCTGACAAGGTCATTGGCCTGGGCGCTTAGGCGGCTCTGCACGATCATGTCCTGAAAGGCGGGGACCGCGATCACGGCAAGTATGGCGATGATGGCCACGGCAACCATCAATTCCACCAATGAGAAGCCAGCTATAGAAAGGCGGGGGCTGGGCGGGGTTTGCGGATTCCTGATCATTGCGCTGTTCATGGCCTTTACCAATTTTCTGAGTCTAATCTATACGAGATGGATGCGGATTTCTTCTATTGCTGGCTCAGTGGTCGTTCTGCGGCGATGGATGGTTGCAGGAACGGGTGAGGGGGATGGGCTTGCTTGTCTTCGAGTGCTTTTTGTTGGGACAGCGCGCTGAATTTTCTTGTGTGCATTGTCTGATTGTGAAATAATGACGGACTTCGGTTTTTTTACAGAGATCAATTCATGGCCAACAGCGCACAAGCCCGCAAGCGCGCCCGTCAAGCTGACAAGCAGCGCGCCCACAATGCAAGTCTGCGTTCGACCCTGCGTACCGCGATCAAGAGCGTGCGCAAGGCGATCGTTGCCGGCGACAAAGCCGCCGCACAAAGCATTTTCCAACAATCCGTTTCGGTCATCGATCGTATCGCTGACAAGCAGATTGTGCACAAGAATATGGTGTCTCGCACCAAGAGCCGTCTGTCTGCACAGATCAAGGCGATGGGCGCTGCCGCTGCCTGATCGAGGCGACTCCCGGAATCATAAAAATGGCGCCTGCGGGCGCCTTTTTTATTGCTTCTAGATTGCTCTATTTTTTGCCGTCCAGCGGGCAGACGCCGTCGATGATCTGCAGATCGTTGTCCTGGGCGAAGTTGAGCATGAAGCGGTAAGCCATCGGCTCGATTTCGCCGAGGCGGCCATCGACGAAAACGGCCTTGTCCCCGTTGTAATCGCCGGGGCCGACGTAGGGCGAGTAGCGCATCTTGCGTTCGGTGCCGAACGCCGACATGACGCCGCACAGGCGTTCGGCCCAGTCGCTGGGCCGGAATTTCCTGCCATCCTTGGTCACGCCGACGATGACGAAGGTGGTCGATTCTTGAGTTGTCATTGTGTACTCTGCTTATAGGGGATGCGACCTTGCGTATCCGCGCATTCTAGCAGAAGCGAGTGGTCTTACCATAACTGCAAGCCCTTGCCGGCAGGCTGCAAAGGCGCCTTGGGCGGCCGTTCGCGCGGGCATTCCAGATGCAAGAAGGCCCATCGAGCTTATGGTCGATGGGCCTTCGGGGGATTACCCGGTGCGAATCTCAGGTCAGCCGCAGGTGCCGACCGCACCGCAGGCGGTACAGAAGTCGCAGCCGTCCTTGCGGATCATCGTGTGGTTGCCGCATTCGCCGCACAGCTTGCCCTGGGTCGGTAGCACCTTGTTGCTGGTGGTGTCTTCCGGCGCCTCGAGGATGCCCATTTGTTGCAGCGGGAAGCCTTCCTCGTCGAGCACGCCGAGCATGGCGTAGCGGTGGATGATCAGCTGGGCGATATAGGCGACGGTAGACGGCCAGGTCTGCTGCTTGCGCGAACCCGGGACGAAGGCCATGAAATCGCCGAGCGGCTCGGAGTAGTCGAGCAGCTTCCGGAGCTTCATGCCGATCCAGGCCGGGTCGATCACCCGCATGTCGAGCGAGAGGAGCTTGCACAGGCCGTCGAGGGCGCGCGGGTAGTTGCCCGAGAGCCACATCGAGTAGGGGCGGGTGACGCCGTCGGGCAGGGTGATTTCCTTGAGGCCGAGGACGAAATCCTCGCCGGTGGACGGGTTGTTGACGTCAACCGTCCAGGACAGCGTGCCGTCGGTGCCGGTCTTCGGTTCCTTGGTCGAGAACAGGGCATCCTTGACCGGCGTCGGGCCGTCGTGGCCGAGGGCGCCGAGCTGGTTGACGCGCCAGTGAATGACCTGCGCCATCGCCGAGACGACCGACGGCATGCGCTTCTTCTCACCGTGCGGCGGCATGTGCATTTCGAAGGCGTCGCCCGGCGTCTTGGCCAGGGCTTCGAGCTTCATTTCCAGCCAGCCGTGGTCGTTGGCGCGCATGTCCATGGACAGGGTCTTGGCGACGGCGCCCAGACCGCGCGGTTCGGCCGGGCCGTTGGCCCAGACTTCGAACGGCCAGGCGTGGCCTTCCTGTTCGACGTGACCGACGAAGAGGGCGAACTTGCCGATTGGCGAATCGACCATGTAGGTCCAGCACAGGTTGCCTTCCGGCAGGTTCGGGCGCCCCGGCCAGCGCAGGCTGGAGAGGACCGGCGCCGGCAGGTTCTTGATCGACAGGCGGCGGTTGGCGTCGCTGACGAAGTCCTGCGGCGACTTGTCGTCGTCAGCTTCGGTCTTGGCCGGTTCGACCGACAGGACGGAACCGAGCACGCTGTTCGGACGGTAGGTGGCGAGGCCCTTGAGACCGGCCTTCCAGGCCTGCATGTAGAGATCCTGGAAGTCTTCGTACGGATAGTCGCCCGGCACGTTGACCGTCTTCGAGATCGAGGTGTCGATGAACGGGGCGACGGCGGCGACCATGTCGGCGTGCGCCTTGGCGGAGATTTCCAGCGCCGTGACGAAGTAGTCCGGCAGCTTGCTGACGTCGCCGCCCTGGTGCTTGTACAGGCGCCAGGCGTAGTCCTCGACCGAGTATTCCTTGATCGTGCCGTCCTGCATCCGCTTCTTGCGGTTGTAGGTCCAGGAGAACGGCGGTTCGATGCCGTTCGACGCGTTGTCGGCGAAGGCCAGCGAGATGGTGCCGGTCGGTGCGATCGACAGGAGGTGCGAGTTGCGCAGGCCGTGCTTGCGGATTTCGGCCTTGACGTCGGCCGGCAGGCGCGACGCGAAGTTGCCGCCGGAAAGATACAGTTCGGCGTTGAATAGCGGGAAGGCGCCACGTTCCTTGGCCAGCTCGACCGAGGTCAGGTAGGTCGTGTCGCGCATGAACTCGCTGATGCGGGCGGCCATGGCGCGGGCTTCCGCCTTGTCGTAGCGCAGGCGCAGCATGGCCAGCGTATCGCCCAGGCCGGTGAAGCCGAGGCCGACGCGGCGCTTGTTGGCGGCTTCCTGCTGCTGGCGTTCGAGCGGCCAGTGGGTGGCGTCGAGGACGTTGTCGAGCATGCGGGTGGACACGCGGCAGACTTCGGCGAAGGCGTCGAAGTCGAACTCGGCCTTGCTCGAGAAGGCGTCGCGCACGAACAGGGTCAGGTTGATCGAACCCAGGCAGCAGCAGCCGTAGGGCGGCAGCGGCTGTTCGGCGCAGGGGTTGGTGGCCTCGATCACTTCGCAGTAATTGAGGTTGTTGTCCTTGTTCATCCGGTCGAGGAAGAGGATGCCCGGCTCGGCGTGATCGTAGGTGGATTTCATCACCTGGTCCCACAATTCGCGGGCGCGCAGCTTGCGGTAGACCCAGGTGCCGTCATCGCGCTGGTAGGCGCCGGCCGCCTTCATGTCGGCGTTCGGTTCGGCGCGGTGCGCCAGCTCGACGTCGCCGTCGACGTCAACGGCGTGCATGAAGGCGTCGGTGACGCCGATCGAGATGTTGAAGTTGGTCAGGTCGCCTTTGTCCTTGGCGTGGATGAATTCCTCGATGTCCGGATGGTCGCAGCGCAGCACGCCCATCTGGGCGCCGCGGCGGGCGCCGGCGGATTCGACGGTCTCGCAGGAGCGGTCGAAGACGCGCATGTAGGAGACCGGGCCGGAAGCGCGCGACTGGGTGCCCTTGACGCGGGCGCCCTGCGGGCGGATCGACGAGAAGTCGTAGCCGACGCCGCCACCGCGGCGCATCGTTTCGGCGGCCTGGGCGAGCGCGGTATAGATGCCGGGGCGGCCTTCGACGTTTTCAACGATGGAGTCACCGACCGGTTGCACGAAGCAGTTGATCAGCGTCGCCTGCAGGTCGGTGCCGGCGGCGGAGTTGATCCGCCCGGCCGGGATGAAGCCGTTTTCCTGGGCCCACAGGAAGCGCCCTTCCCAGTGCGCGCGGTCGGCTTCCTGCTCGACCTGGGCGAGGGCCCAGGCAACGCGTTTGCGCACGTCGTGGACGTTGGTTTCCTTGCCCTTGGCGTACTTTTCGATGAGCACCTCGCCGGAGATTTCCTGCTCGGGCAGCGGCGCGAATTGCGGCGGTGCAGGAATGTCGGTCAACGACAACTGCTCGGCGATTTTGCTCATTGAAAGCTCCTCTCGGTAGGTGTTATCTGGTTTGGAATGCCCGGTAATCTACTAGATATAGTGTATGCGGGCAATACGTTGACTAGATGCGGTGTTTTCTGCATCGCCTCGGGGTGCTGCCGTCATCGCCGGAAAAAGCCCGAAAAAACAAGGCGCCGACCGCTTTCACGGTCGGCGCCCAAGGCTGGAAAAATAATTTTCAGAGGGCGAGCAGCGTCTGCGCGTGGTGCGCCATCATCCATTCCTCGTTGGTCGGCACGACCAGCACATCGACGCTGCTGTTGCCGGCGCTGATCACGATGTCGTGACGGGCGTTGGCTTCCGGGTTGACGCGGATGCCCAGCCATTCCGACTGCAGGCAGACGCGGCGGCGGACTTCGGCGGCGTGCTCGCCGATGCCGCCGGTGAATACCAGCGCGTCGAGGCCGCCGGCGGCGGCGGCGAGCGAACCGAGTTCGCGGGCGATGCGGTAGCAGAACAGTTCCACCGCTTCGTGCGCTTCCGGCTTGCTGCTGGCGAGCAGGGTGCGCATGTCCTGGCTGATGCCGGAGACGCCGAGCAGGCCGGATTCCTTGTACAGGATGCGGGTCATGTCCTTGACCGTGAAGCCCTTGGTCTCCATCAGGTGGAGGATCAGGCCGGGGTCGAGGTTGCCGCAGCGGGTACCCATCATCAGGCCGTCGATGGTCGAGAAGCCGAGCGTCGTCGCGACGCATTTGCGATTGACCATCGCCGCCATGCTGGCGCCGTTGCCGAGGTGGGCGACGACGACGCGGCCGTTGGCGCGGTGCGAATGCTGCGGCAGGGCGCGGGCGATGTATTCGTAGGAGAGGCCGTGGAAGCCGTAGCGCTTGATGCCCTCGGCGGTCAGCGCGCGCGGCAGGCCGAAGAGCTGGGCGACATCTGGCTGGCTGCGGTGGAACGCGGTGTCGAAACAGGCGATCTGCGGCACTTCCGGCAACAGCGCCTGCAGCGCCTTGATCCCGGCGACGTTGTGCGGTTCGTGCAGCGGCGCCAGCGGGATGAAGCTTTCCAGGTGGCCGAGCACCGTGGTGTCGACGATGATCGGCTTCGAGTAGCGCTCGCCGCCGTGGACGACGCGGTGGCCGACGGCGACGATCTGCCAGCCGGTGTAGGTGGCGAGGAACCACTGCAGCATGGCGTCGAGCGCCGCGCTGTGGCTGACCGCGTCGCCGGCGATGGCCTGGTTGGCGATGCGTTCGCCGGCGCGGTCGTGGGCGACCAGCTTGGTGGCATTGGTGCCGATGCCATCGATCTGGCCGGAGACTTCGGCCTGCGGCGAGATCGGATGGTCGAGCGGGAACAGCGCGAACTTGATCGACGACGATCCGGCGTTGATGGTCAGGATGCCTTGCTTCTTTTGGCTCATGCGTTTTCCTTGGCGCGTTTGGCGTGGGCGACCAGAGCGGCGATGACGCAGGACGCGGTGCGCGTCTCCGCCGTATCGGCGCGGCTGGTCAGGACGATGGGAACCTTGGTGCCGAGCACGATGCCGGCAGTCAGCGCGTTGGCCAGGTATTCGAGCTGCTTGGCCACCATGTTGCCGGATTCGAGATCGGGAACGACGAGGATTTCGGCATGGCCGGCGACCGCCGACTTGATGCCCTTGGTCTTGGCGGCGACGATCGACACCGCGTTGTCGAAGGCGAGCGGGCCGTCCAGCAGGCCGCCCTTGATCTGTCCTCGGTCGGCCATCTTGCACAGGGCGGCGGCGTCGAGCGTGGACTGGATCTTCGGGTTGACCGTCTCGACCGCCGAGAGGATCGCCACCTTGGGTTCCGGGATGTCGAGGATGTGGGCGAGGTCGATCGCGTTCTGGATGATGTCGACCTTTTCCTCCAGCGTCGGCGCAATGTTGATCGCCGCGTCGGTGATCAGCAGCGGCCGGTGGTAGGTCGGCACGTCCATGACGAAGACGTGGCTGATGCGGCGGTTGGTGCGCAGGCCGTTGGCGCGGGCGACCACCTCGCTCATCAGTTCGTCGGTGTGCAGGCTGCCCTTCATCAGCGCCTCGGCGTCGCCGGTCTTGATCAGCGACACGGCGAGCGCCGCCGAATCGTGGCTGTGCGCGGCATTGACGATGCGGATGCCGGACAGGTCGATGGCGAATTCCTCGGCAACGGCGCGGATCTTGGCTTCCGGACCGACCAGGATGGGTTCGATGATGCCGGCCTGGAAGGCGATCACCGGCCCGCGCAGCGACTCCTGGTCGCAGGGGTGGGCGACCGCAGTCGGGATCGGTTCCAGCCCCTTCACCCGCGACAGGAGCTGGGTGTAGCGGGCGTGCTTGTCGTCGATATAGATTTCCGGCGCTTGTGTTTCCTGCAGGCGCGACATCTTCTCGCTCGGCGCCAGCACCTCCGCCGTGCCCTTGACCACCGGCAGGCCTTCCTGGTTGGTGCACAGGCAGTCGAAGAGGATGTGCCGGTTATGGTCGAACTTGTGCTTGACGGTGACGGTGATGACGATGCGGTCGCCGATCGTCACCGGCCGCGCAAAATGCAGCGCCTGGTCGACCAGGATCGTGCCCGGGCCGGGGAACTGGGTGGCCAGCACGGTCGAAATCAGCGAACCGCTCCACATGCCGTGGGCGATCGCCTCGCGGAACATGCCGCTTTCCGAGTAATTGGGATCGATCGTCGCCGGGTTGAAGTCGCCGGTCAGGATGGCGAACAGCTTGACGTCTTCCGGCATCAGCGTGCGGGTCAGGCTGGCGCTGTCGCCAACGGCGATTTCATCGTAGGTCTTGTTGCTCAGGTAATGGGTTTCGGACATCTGGCGGCTCCGGCAGAAAGGTTCAGGCGCGTGCGCTGGCCCGCCGCTCGCGGGCGGCCAGCGGCGACGGAATGTCGATTTCCATCCCCGGGTGCAAGGCCTGCAGGCTGTCGACCACCCAGAGATTGGCTTCGTAGGTGAATTCGCGGGCTTCCAGCGGGGCGCCGGTGGCAGCCTCGACGAACAGCGCGACGGCGGCCGAGCGGCTGACGCCGTATTCGCAATGGACCATCATCGACATCTCGAAGGGCGCGCCGTGGATTTCGCGCACGAACTCGTCGACGCGGCGCGCCATGGTCCGGTCGAAGAGGCCGGGCAGCGGCGGCATGAATTCGTCGGCCGGCACCGCGTCGAAGAAGGAGAGGCGCAGCACGTGGCGGAACAGCGGGTCGAGCCGGGCTTGCGGCGTCGTCGGGTCGGTGATCGAGATCACCGCCATGTAGGGGTTGCCGGACAGCGATTCGGCGAGCTTGCGCGAGGTGTAGAAAACGCGGTTGATGGTCATCGTGGGCCCGTTCCGGGAAATAAGCGAAAGGTCATTCCATGAAGACGGGGTCGGAGAAGACCAGCGTGCCGTCCTTGCGCATCATCAGGTTGTCGGCCTTGATCAGGTCGGGCAGGGCGCCGTATTCGCCGGAAAAGGTCTCCAGCGCCTGCAGCGACTCGCGTACCGTATCGGCCCAGCCCATCGGCGTCGCCGTCAGGTGGTGCAGGGCGATGCGGCCCATGTCCTGGGCCAGGTTGCGCCACATCATGCAGGCGTCGAAATAGGCGGTCGAGATCTTGGTCGCCACCTCGGCCGTCTCGCCGCTGCCGGGCAGCGGATAGAGCCTTTCGACCTCGACGACGTGGAAGGGGAAGCCGCGGCTCGACTTGCCGGCGGTGCCATGATCGGCGTAGACGATCGGGAAATGGCGGCCGGTCGGCCGGTCGGGCGCCGTGTAATAGGCGTAGTCGGTCGGCGAGGAAAGAATCTTGAAGACCCGTTCCTGGCCGTCGACGGTATCGCCTTCGACGACGATGGTGCTTTCGCCGCGACCGATTTCCTTCCTCCCCTTGAGCAGGGGGTGGTCGGGAACGGGGTCGGGAATGATCGGGGTTGTCGGTTCGCTCATGTCGTATCCGCCGCTTGGGGCAGGCGTCAGCATAGCGCAGGACGACACCGGTCGTCCCGCGCCGCTGCGGGGGTCAGGCGACGATGTGGGCGCCGGCGTCCACGTAGATGGTCTGCCCGGTCATGCCCGACGAACCCGGCGTGCACAGGAAGGCGGTCAGGGCGCCAACTTCCTCGATGGTCACGGTGCGGCCGAGCGGCGCCTTCTGGGCGTCGGATTCGAGCAGGTTGTTGAAGTTGGCGATGCCGGAAGCGGCGCGCGTCATGATCGGGCCGGGCGACACGGCGAAGACGCGGATGCCCTTGGGACCGAGGTCGTAAGCCATGTAGCGGACGGCCGATTCGAGCGCTGCCTTGATGATGCCCATGACGCCGTAGTTGCGCACGACGCGTTCGGCACCGAGGTAGGACATGGTGATCAGCGAACCGCCGTGCGCCATCAGCGGCTCCAGCGCCTTGGCCATGCGCAGGAAGCTGTGGCAGGAAACGTTCATCGCCGAATCGAAGCCGGCTTCGGACGCATCGATGACGCGGCCGTGCAGGTCGTCGGCGTTGCAGAAGGCCATCGAGTGGATGGCGAAGTCGATTTCGCCGAAGGCTTCGCCGCACTGGGCGATGACGCCTTCGAGGCAGCCCGGCTCGGCGACGTCGAGCTTGAGGAAGAGCTTGGCGCCGAGGGCTTCGGCCAGCGGCTGGGTGTATTTGGCGGTCTTCTCGTTCTGGTAGGTGACGGCGATTTCGCCGCCGAGTTCGACGATGGCGCGGGCGACCGCGTAGGCGATCGACTTGTCGTTGGCGATGCCGGTGACGATGCCCTTCTTGCCGGCCAGCGGCAGGGCGGTGGTGGAATTGCTGGAACTCATGGGTTTTCTCGCGGAGGGTTGTCGTGAAAGCGGCAGCGCGCATGCTGCGCTGCACCATGCGGCGCAGATTAGCACGTTTTGCCGCGGGCAATTGTGACGTCCATCCGCTACTTTGTTGCATCAAATGGGTGGCGGTTTCGTCATGTGGCACGGCATCGCCCGGCAAATCTCCTGCAGCGTCGAAAAACGCTGGCTAACTTCTGCCGACGCGGCTTGTTGCGCTGCGATAAAAAATCCTTTTGTCATTTTCTGTATTGGCTAAAAAACACTTTCCTTATCAGTGTTTTACGAATATCCGGCAGCTACTTTTCGCTGTTGACCTCGGGTTTATTTGATCCAGCGCAAATTCGCGCCGGGACAAAGCTCTAGAGTGTTGTGGTCTGTTTTCCAGGGGATGCCTACCGTGTCTGTCTCAGCCGAGATTTCCAGTCTGATCGAGCCGATCCTGCAGCGCCACGCCTGGCGAGCGGACCGTCTTGTGCAGATCCTGCGCGAGGTCCAGGAAGCCGTGGACTTCATTTCCGATGAAACCGCGGCCCATCTGGCCGAGGCCTTGAAGATTCCGTATGCCCAGGTGCACAGCACGCGGGACTTCTACGCCTTCTTCTACCGCGAGAACCGGGGCCGCTACCGGGTCCTCTTCTCGGACAACATCACCGACCGCATGGCCGGCAACCAGGCCTTGTTCGAGCACATGTCGAAGCGCCTCAAACTCGAACCGGGCAAGGTGTCGGACGACGGGCTGGTGAGCATCGACTATTGCTCCTGTACCGGCATGTGCGACCAGGGGCCGGCGATCCTGGTCAATAACCGGGCGATCACCCGGATGACGCTGCGCCGGGTCGACGAAATCTGCGATCTGATCCGCGGCCAGGTGCCGCTCGACAAGTGGCCGGCCGAATTCTTCCGCGTCGACGACAACATCCGCCGTGCCGACATGTTGCTCGGCACGCCGCACGAGCCGGGCAAGGCAGTGCGCGCGGCGATCGCCCGCGGCCGCGACGGCATGCTCGCCGAAATGAAGCTGTCCAACCTGCGCGGCCGCGGCGGCGCCGGCTTCACCACCGCCGTCAAGTGGGAAGCCTGCCGCAACGCCCCGGCCACGCCGCGCTACATCGTCTGCAACGCCGACGAGGGCGAGCCGGGCACCTTCAAGGACCGCGTCCTGCTCCAGTCCTACGCCGGCCGGGTGTTCGAGGGCATGGTCATCGCCGCCTACACGGTTGGTGCCAGTCACGGCTTCCTCTACCTGCGCGGCGAATACCTCTACCTGCTGCAGCCGCTCGAAGCCTACCTCGCCGGCATGCGCGCCGCCGGTCTGCTCGGCCGCGACATCGGTGGCGTCGCCGGTTTCGATTTCGACATCGAAATCCATCTCGGTGCCGGGGCTTACGTCTGCGGCGAGGAAACTGCGTTGATCGAATCGCTCGAAGGCAAGGCCGGCCGCCCGCGTGTCCGCCCGCCTTTCCCGGTGACCTCCGGCTACATGGGCAAGCCGACCGTGGTCAACAACGTCGAGACCCTGTGCAAGGTCACCGAGATCGCCCTGCATGGTGGCACCTGGTACGAAGCGATCGGCACCAAGCAGTCGACCGGTACCAAAATCCTGTCGGTTGCCGGCGATTGCGCGCGGCCCGGGCTTTACGAATACGCCTTCGGCGTACGCATCGCCCAGGTACTGGAAGACTGCGGTGCCCAGGACGCGATTGCCGTGCAGGTCAGCGGCGCCTCTGGCGTTTGTTTGTCGGAACGCGAGTTCGGCCGCCGGATCGCCTTCGAGGATGTGCCGACCGCCGGCTCGTTCATGATCTTCGGCAAGCAGCGCGACCTGTTCGAGGTGGCGCGCAACTTCGCCCACTTCTTCGCTCACGAATCCTGCGGCTTCTGCACGCCGTGCCGGGTCGGCACGGTGCTGATGAAGGAGATCATGGACAAGATCGCCGACGGCCGCGGCACGCAGTACGAAATGAACGAGCTGCTGCGCCTGCAGCAGGTCCTGAAACCGGGCAGCCACTGCGGCCTCGGCCAGACCGCCGGCAACGCGGTCGCCGACACCGTGCAGAAATTCCGTCCCGCCTACGAGCGCCGGCTGGCCGAAACCGACTTCGTCCCGGCCTTCGACCTCGACGCCGCCCTGTCCCGCGCCCGCGAACTCGCCGGCCGCGACGATGCCGCCGCCCACCTGGGAGAAGAAGCATGAGCGACACCAGCAACGCCAACAGCTTTTCCATCGACGGCCAGCGCATTCCCTTCACGCCCGGCCAGACCATCCTGCAGGCGGCCCTCGCCGCCGGCGTCTATATCCCGCACCTCTGTCATCACCCGGACCTCAAGCCGCACGGCAGTTGCAAGCTGTGCACGGTGATCGTCAACGGGCGCAACGGCTCGGCCTGTACGCAGAAAGCGATGCCCGGCATCGAGGTCGAGAACAACACGCCGACCTTGAACGACAGGCGCCGGGTGCTGCTGCAGATGCTCTTCGTCGAGGGCAACCACTTCTGCCCGGGCTGCGAGAAGAGCGGCAACTGCCAGTTGCAGGCGCTCGCCTACGATCTGGAAATGGTTTCGCCGCACTTCCGCCACGCTTACCCGGTGCGGCCGATCGATACCACCCATCCCGACGTCTGGCTCGATCTCAACCGCTGCATCATGTGCGAACTGTGCGTGCGCGCCAGCCGCGACATCGACGGCAAGAACGTGTTCATGCTCGCCGGGCGCGGTGCCGAATCGCACATCGTCGTCAATTCGCCGAGCGGCCGGCTCGGCGACAGCGCGCTGAGCATCGACGATGCCGCCGCCCACGTCTGCCCGGTCGGCGCCATCCTGGTCAAGCGCGTCGGCTACGCGGTACCGATCGGCGAACGCCAGTTCGACGAGCAGCCGATCAGCCGTCAGGTCGATTACCTGGCCCGCCGGCACATCGCCATCGTGCCGGCGGCCGAAACCGAGGAGCGCTGAAATGAACGCACCGATGAATCCGCGCAAGCTGCGCGTCACCACCACCTCGCTGTCCGGTTGCTTCGGTTGTCACATGTCCTTCCTCGACATCGACGAACGCCTGCTCGAACTCGCCGCGCTGGTCGAGTTCGACCGCTCGCCGATCACCGACATCAAGCACTGCAGCCAGCATTGCGACCTGGCGCTGGTCGAAGGCGGCGTTTGCAACGCCGAGAACGTCCATGTGTTGCGCGAGCTGCGCGCCAATTCCAAGATCCTGGTCGCCTTCGGCGCCTGCGCGGTCAATGGCGGACTGCCGGCGCAGCGCAATCACCTCGACGTCGGCAAGTGCCTGAGCCAGGTGTACCGCACGCCGGACGGCAGCGCGACGGCGATTCCCGACGATCCGGAACTGCCGCTGCTGCTCGACAAGGTCTATCCGGTCAACGAAGTGGTTCGCGTCGACTACTTCCTGCCCGGTTGCCCGCCGTCCGCCGACACCATCTGGAAATTCCTCACCGACCTGCTGACCGGCCGCACGCCGCGCATCGAGCACCCGCTGCTCAAATTCGATTGATCGGAGCACCTCATGTTTGAACTGGAAACCGCCGCCCATCCCGAAACCCTGCGCCGGGTCGCGATCGACCCGGTGACTCGGGTCGAAGGCCATGGCAAGGTCACCCTGCTGCTCGACCAGGACAACAAGATTCACCAGGTCCGCCTGCACATCGTCGAGTTCCGCGGCTTCGAAGTCTTCATCGAAGGCCGTCCCTACTGGGAAGTGCCGGTCACCGTGCAGCGCCTGTGCGGCATCTGCCCGGTCAGCCACCAGCTCGCCGCGGTCAAGGCGATGGACCAGATCGCCGGCTACGGCCCGCTCACGCCGACCGCCGAGAAGCTGCGCCGGCTGCTGCATTACGGCCAGATCGTGCAGTCGCACGCGGTGCATTTCTTCCACCTCGCGTCGCCCGACCTGCTGCTCGGTTTCGACAGCGATTTCACCCGTCGCAACATCGTCGGCGTCGCCCTCGATTTCCCGGAGATCGCCAAGCAGGGCGTGCTGCTGCGCAAGTACGGCCAGGAAGTGATCCGCCACGTTGCCGGCAAGCGCGTGCATGGCACCGGCGCCATTCCGGGCGGCGTGAACAAGGCGCTCAGCGTCGCCGAGCGCGACGAGATGGCGCGTGACATCGAGCAGATGATCGTCTGGACGCAGGGCGCGATCGACATGGTGCGCCGCCTGCACGAGACCAATCCCGGCTTCTACAACGTCTTCGGCGAATCGCCGGGCAACATGATGGGGCTGATGCGCGCCGACGGTGCGCTGGACTACTATCACGGTACCTTGCGTGCGGTCGACGCGGCCGGCCAGACGATTTTCGACGGCGTCGATTACGCCGATTACCAGCAGGTGCTGCAGGAAGAAATCAAGCCGTGGAGCTACATGAAGTTCCCGCATATCCGCAGCCTGGGTGCCGACGACGGCTGGTACAAGGTCGGCCCGCTGGCCCGCGTCCAGGCCGCCACTTTCCTGTCCACACCGCTGGCCGAGATCGAGCGGCAGAAGATGATGGCGCTGGGCAACGGCAAGCCGGTGCATGGCACGCTGTTCTACCACTGGGCGCGGCTGGTCGAAGTGCTGAACGCCGCCGAGATGATCCGCGACCTGCTGCACGACCCGGACATTCTCGGCAGCGAGCTGATGGCCGACCGGGGCGAGCGCCGTTACGAGGCGGTCGGGGTCATCGAGGCGCCGCGCGGCACGCTCTTCCACCACTACCGCGTCAACGAGGACGACCAGGTCACCTATTGCAACCTGATCGTGTCGACGACCAACAACAACCAGGCGATGAACGAGGCGATCCGCACCGTCGCCCGCCAGTATCTTGATGGCCGCGAACTGACCGAGGGACTGCTCAACCACATCGAGTGCGCGATCCGCGCTTACGATCCCTGTCTGTCCTGCGCCACCCATGCGTTGGGCAAGATGCCGCTGCTGGTCGAACTGGTCGATGCCGGCGGGGCGGTGGTCGATCGTCTGAGTCACGGCCTGTGACGGCACCCGTCGTCGTCTTCGCCATCGGCAACCCGAGCCGGGGCGACGACGCCATCGGGCCGCTGCTCTGCGCCCGGCTCGACAGCTGGCTGCTGGCCCGCGGGCTGGCAGGCGGGGTCGAGCTGATCGAGGATTTTCAGCTCAACATCGAACACGCGATCGACCTGCAGGGACGCGCGCTCGCCTTGTTCATCGACGCCGCAGTCAATCAGGAGGCAGCGGTGGTTTTCCGGCAGATCGGGCCGTCGGCGACGATCAGTCATTCGTCGCACGCCTTGCCGCCGCAAGCGGTGCTCCAGGTCTATCTGCAGACTGAAGGCGTTGCGCCGCCGCCGTCCTTCGTCCTCGCCGTGCGCGGCGTCGCCTTCGCCCTCGGTGAGGCGCCGGGGGCGGCAGCCCGGGCGGCGATGGACGAAGCGATGCAGAAACTCGAGAAACTGTTCGCCAAGCCGGAGCTGGCCGCCTGGCAGGCACTGGCCGGCTGAGTTTCAGGCCGTCGGCCGGGCCTCGGCGACGCGCGGCAGCGTAAACCAGAAGGTCGAGCCCTCACCTTCGACGCTGTCGACGCCGATTTCGCCCCCCATCATCTCGACCAGTTGGCGCGAGATCGACAGGCCCAGGCCGGTGCCGCCATAGCGGCGGACCGCCGAACCATCGAGCTGGGAGAAGGGCTTGAACAGGCGGCCCATCTGCTGCGACGGGATGCCGATGCCGCTGTCGCGAACGACGAAGCGCAGGCGGTCGCCTTCTTGCGGCCGGATTTCGAGTTCGACGCGGCCACTGGCGGTGAACTTGATCGCGTTGCCGATCAGGTTGTTCAGCACCTGACGCAGCCGTCCCGGATCGCCGCGCAGCGTCTGCGGCAAATCCGGCGCCAACTGCCAGGTGAAGGCCAGCGATTTCTCCTGGGCGAGCACCGCCAGCAGCTTGCAGGTCTGGTCTACGAGATCGGCGAGGGAAAATTCGACACATTCGATCGGCAATTTGCCGGCTTCGATGCGGGCAAAGTCGAGGACGTCGTTGATTACCGCCAGCAGCACGTCGGCGCTTTGGCCGATGATACCCGCGTACTCCTTCTGCTCGGCATCGAGCGGCGTGTCGAGGAGTAGCTGGGTCATGCCGATGATGCCGTTCATCGGCGTGCGCAGTTCGTGGCTCATGTTGGCGAGGAACTCGCTCTTCGCCCGGCTCGCCTCGCCGGCCAGTGCTGCCGCATGGTGTTCGGCGGCGAGTACGCGTTCGTTGGCGATGGCCAGCGCGAACAGGTTGCCGATGTGCTGCAAGGTTTCCTCGCGGGCCGGTGAGCGTTTCGTCTCGGCGGTGCCGTGCAGGCAGAGGATGCCGAGGCAGGTGTCGCCGAGCAGCAGCGGGACGACGCAGCGGCCGTCGCTGGCTTCAAGGTCACCGACGCAGCGTCTGGCGATCATGACCCGGTTGCTGCTGGCCGCCTGCTTGCACAGTCGGCCGTCCTGGTTGCGTCCGCCGTCGCAGGGCGGAATGCTGCCGTCCGGGGCGGGGAGCTGGATGCGTGGCGGTGGTTCGGCGGCCAGGCCGGGCAGCCCCTGCAGCAGCTTCAACGCATCGTTCAGGCGTTCGTCGAGCGGGCGCGGTTGGTGCAGGCTGCGGGCAATGGCGAACTTGACCTCGGCCTCACGCCGGGCTTCGCGTTCGGCCTGCTCGCGCTCGCAGCGCAGGCTGATTTCCGATGAGGCGCCGCGGTAGCCGCGGAAACTGCCGTCACTGGCGAAAACCGGAACGCCGCTGCTGGCGATCCAGACCTGCCGTCCATCCGGTAGCGTCAGGCGATGCTCGAGACGATGGAAGGCGTGGCGTGCCTGCAGATCGGAGGCCAGCGCCTGCGTCCGCGGGTGTCCGGGGTCGTCGTCAAGAACAATGAAGTCGTCGAGCCGGGTGCCGATCAGCGCCGTCTGCGGCAAACCGAGCAGGGACGCAACATTGTCGGTGAGGAAGCTGAAATGCAGGCTGGCATCGGTTTCCCAGAACCACCAGTCGGAACTGGTCGAGAAGATGTCGGCAAAGCGCTGTTCGTTTTCGGCGAGCGAGACCCTGGCGGCTTGCTGGTCGCGTTCGATGGCGCCGGTCAGACGATGCAGGGCGAAGCCGAGCAGGGCGGCCAGTGCGCTGGCGGCGGCCAGGGCGAAGAGCAGCTTGCTGGTGCTGGCGGCGCGTTCGGCGGTGGTGTCGCGCAGCACGGCCAGCGAGGCGACCGCCCGGTGCTGGTAATCGGGCAGTGGCAGCAGCGTCGCCGACCAGCGCCGGTCGCCTTCGCTGACCGAAAATACCTGATCGGGCCAGCCGCCCGGGTGGGCGTTCCATTGCCTGGCCAGGTCAGCGGGCAGGGCGGCGAAATGGGGGTGGAAGAGGGCGATCTGCGGCTGGTCGTCCCAGTTGCCGGCGTAACCCAGCGCCGCCTTGCCGGCGTCGAAGGCGGCGCGTTCGGTGTGGTGTTTGTCGACGCCGCTGATCAGGGTCAGGCCGAGCGTTTTCTCGATCTCGCTGATGAAGCCATCGACTTCCTGTCCCATTTCGACATAGCCGAGCAACTCGCCGGCCTCATACCAGGGATGGACATGGCGCAGGGTGTAGCTGCCGAGCGGCCCCAGTTCGATGCCGCGCGCTACCTTGTCGTAGGTCGCGGCGTCAGCCAGGGTCTGGCGGTCGATGCGATCACCGCTACGTTGCGGGGCATGGACGCGGAGCAGGACGCGGCGCTCGGGGGTGATGAAATACCAGTGGCTGATGCCGAATTCGTGGGCGATTTCGGCAAAGCGCGGCTCGCTGGCGGCCAGTAGGGCGGCCGCGTCGCGGCGCCGCATCGCCGTGCGCAGTTCCGGCCTGGCCATGGCTTCGGCGGCGAACCAATCGAGATGCTGGCCGCTTTCCGCCAGCCGCAATTGCCAGGACCGGGCGGCTTGCGCGGCGGCCTGACGAGTCAACTCGTTCTCCTGGGCACGCAGGTGCAGGGCGAAGGCGGCGACGAAGATCGCCACCAGACCGAGCAGAGCGAGACTGACCGGGACGAGGATGCGGCGACGGAAAGGAATGCTGGGCTGGAGGGAAGGCATCAACGACCCGCCCGCGGGCGGGGCAACGACGGGTTGCCGGAAGGCCTGCCGGTGTCGGCAGGCCGGGGAAGGTCAGCGATAGACCAGGACCGGAATCTTGGAATGGGTCAGTACCTTGTTGGTTTCGCTGCCCAGAAGCAGGCCACTGATCCCGCGGCGGCCGTGCGAAGCCATGAAGATCAGGTCGCAGCCGGCCTTCTCGGCGGCCTCGATGATCGCTTCGTAGGGAATGTCGCTGGTCGCCGAGGCGGTGGTGCATTCGACCTTCGCTTCCTGGCACCAGGCAGCGACTTCGTTCAGGTATTCGGCGGCTTGCTGTTCGGCCATCTGGGTGAATTTTTCCGGCGTCGTCGGGTCGATCAAGGCGCCTTCGCCGAAATAGGCGATCGGATATTCAGGCTTGGCGTAGAACGCGGTAACGCGGGCGCCGGCTTCGCTGGCAAAGGCCACCGCGCGCTTGGCGGTGGCACGGGAAAGTTCCGAACCGTCGGTGGGAACCAGAATGTTCTTGAACATGCTATACCTCCTGAAATGGTCTGCTGGCGTTGCTTTCCGCCGTTTATGGGTTCATGCTACGCCAAGTCGGGAGGTTTTCAAACATGCGACTTGGCTTTTTCGGTGCCGCTGGCGAAGTGACCGGTTCCTGCACCCTGGTCGATACCGGGGAAGCGCGTTTTCTGGTCGATTGCGGCATGTTTCAGGGCGGCGCCGAGGCACGCGCCAAGAACGAACGGGCACTGTCCTTCGGTTTCGACGTGCGGCGCCTCGACTTCGTGCTCCTCACCCATGCCCACATTGATCATTCCGGCCTCTTGCCGCGCTTGGCGATGCTCGGCTTCCGCGGCCCGGTGTATACCACGCCGGCGACCATCTCGCTGCTCGAAGTGCTGCTGCCGGACGCGGCGCACATCCAGGAAAAGGAAGCCGAGTGGCAACTGCGCAACCGCCATCGCCGGGGGCGCAGCGAGCGCGGCATCCTGCCGCCGCTATACACGGTGATGCAGGCCCAGGCGGCGCTCAAGCTGCTGCGCCCGGTGCCCTACGATGAAAGCTTCGCGCCGCTGGCCGGGATCGGCGTGCGCTTCCGCGATGCCGGCCACATCCTCGGCTCGGCCTCGCTCGAAGTGACCGTCGCCAGCGGCGGCCACAGCCGCCGGCTGGTCTTCTCAGGCGACCTCGGCATGCCCGGCCGGCCGGTGCTCAACGACCCGGCGCCAGCGCCGGCAAGCGCCGACGCGCTGCTCATCGAATCGACCTACGGCAACCGCCTGCATCGCTCGCTCGCCGAAACCGAGGAAGAGATCGTCAACGCCTTCGCGCGCACCCGCGCCGCCGGCGGCAACATCGTCATTCCGGCCTTCGCCGTCGGGCGTACCCAGGAGATTCTCTTCATCCTCACCGACCTGGTGCGGCGCGGCCGCTTGCCGGCGATGAAGGTCTTCGTCGATTCGCCGATGGCCAATTCGGCCACCCGCATCACGCTCGAACACAGCCACCTGCTCGATGCCCCGACCCGCGAACTGATCGCCTGGCAGCAGGCGCATCCGCGCAAGATGGACATCGAGTTCGTCGCCGACGTCGAACGTTCGCGCCAGTTGAACGACATCCGCCACGGCGCGGTGATCATCTCGGCGAGCGGCATGTGCGACGCCGGACGGATCAAGTACCACCTGCGCGAGAACCTGGGCCGTCACGAATCGACGGTGTTGATCGCCGGTTTCCAGGCGGCCGGTACGCTCGGTCGACGCCTGGTCGACGGCGCGAAGCTGGTCCGCATCTTCGGCGAAACGGTGTCGGTCAAGGCGAAGATCTGCACGGTCGGCGGCCTTTCCGCGCATGCCGACCAGGCGGCGCTGCTCGACTGGCTGGCCGGTTTTCACAAGGCGCCCGGCAAGCTGTTCGTGGTGCATGGCGAAAGTTCGGCGTCGCAGGCCTTCGCTGACGCCATCCGCGCCCGTTTCGGCTGGCGGGAGGTGCATCTGCCGCAGGCGAACAGCTTCGTCACGCTGTAAGATCGAATCTGAAGATATCAGGGAGAATCCCATGTCAGGCAATCCGGCAACACAAGAACGCAGTATCGACCTCGACGGGTTGAGCCCGGTCGAGACGGTCGGCAAGGCAGTGAGCAAGGCGATCGATCCCTTCGGGGCGACCACCTCGCTGCTCAACGCGCAGATGGCGTGGCTGATGCATCCGCAGGAACTGACGCGCGCGGTCAACGCGCTCTCCGCCGACCTGTTCGCGTTGCAGGCGCACGTTGCCCGGCGGGCGCTCGGCATTGCGTCCGCCGACGTGATCCAGCCGCATGCTGACGACGCCCGCTTCACGGCGCCGGTATGGAGCGATTCGGCGTCCTGGGACATCGTCAAGGAGTGGTATCTCGCCTTCACCCACCGTCTGCAGGACATGCTCTTCGAAACCCCCGGCATGTCAGACAAGGAACGGCGGCGGGCGGCGTTCTGGTCGCGCAAGTGGCTGAACATGGTGGCGCCGACCAATTTCTTCTGGACCAACCCGGTCGCCATCGAGCGCGCCGTCGCCACTCAGGGCGACAGCCTGCGCCGTGGCTGGGCCAACTTTCAGCGCGACGTCAAGGCGAAGAACATCCAGATGGTCGAGCCCGACGCCTTCACCGTCGGCAAGGACCTGGCGACGACGCCGGGCAAGGTGGTTTTCCGCAACCGTCTGGTCGAGCTGATTCACTACACGCCGACCACCGAGAAGGTGCGGGCGATGCCCATCGTCATCGTCACGCCGTGGATCAACAAGTTCTACATCCTCGACCTGAACGCCAGGAAGAGCCTGGTCAAGTACCTGACCGACCAGGGTTTTTCGGTTTTCATCACCAGCTGGAAGAACCCGGACGCCGAGATGCACGACGTCCGTTTCGACGATTACCTGCTCGAAGGCGTCAATGAAGTGGTGCGCGTCGCCAGCGAATTCTGCAAGGTGCCGCAGGTCCATCTGGTCGGCTACTGCATCGGCGGCACCCTGGTCAGCACCTACATGGCCTGGGCCAACAAGCGTTTCGCCGCCGAGCAGATGCCGGTCGCCCACTGGACGCTGTTCACCACGCTGACCGATTTCGCGCACCCCGGCGACATCGACGTCTTCATCGACGAAGCCTGCGTCGGCGCACTGGAAGAGAAGATGGCCAAGCGCGGCTATCTCGACGGCGCCGAAATGGCCACCTCGTTCCGCCTGCTGCGTTCGAACAGCCTGGTCTGGCAGTACTGGGTCAACAGCTACCTGCTCGGCGAACCGCTGCCGCCTTTCGACGTGCTGTTCTGGAACTGCGATACGACGCGCATGCCGGCGGCGATGCATTCCTACTACCTGCGCGAGATGTACCTCAACAACAACCTGATCAAGCGCGGCAAGCTGAGCATCGCCGGCGAGCCGATCGACCTCGATCGCATCGTCCAGCCGCTCTACGCGGTGACCGCCGAGGACGACCACATCGCGCCGTGGAAGCAGTGCTACCGCATCCGCAAGTACATCAACGTCCAGGCGCCGATGCGCTTCGCGCTGTCCACCTCCGGACACATCCTCGGCATCGTCAATCCGCCGGTCAATCCGCCCAAGCGCGCCTACTGGATCGCCGAACCGGAACGCAACGAGCACTGGGAACACTGGCTTGACCGCGCCGACAAGAAGCCCGGCACCTGGTGGCAGGACTGGACCGCCTGGCTCGGCGAGCGTACCGGCGAACTGGTCGACGCCTACCCGGTGGCCAACCGCAAATTCCCGGCGCTGGCCGACGCGCCCGGCACCTACGTGCTCGAGAAATGACGGCGCTGGTGCGGACGGCCGGTGCCGCAGCCGGCGAAGACCTGCGGCGCATCGTCCGCATCAACGAGGAGGTCAAGGCCGTCGTCGCCGTTGCCTTTCGCATCAACCTGATGGCGCTCAACGCCATCTTCCTGGCCAAGCGGGCCGGCATCAACGCGCGCGGCTTCGGCGTCCTCTCCAACGAATTACGCGTCTTTTCGCAGGACCTGCGGACGCAGATGCAGGCGCTGAACGCGCACATCCACGGCTGCGTGCGAGACGTTTCGGTCGTCCTCCAGGACATCCGCAATACCCGGCTGCTGCGCGCTGCCGTCGCTGCTGTTCCGGCGCGCCAGCTGGATCAACTGGTGGGCCGGCGCGAACGGGCCAACGCCGAACACCAGCAGCATCTGGCGAGCCTGCGCCGACAGTTGCAGCGGGCGCTCGAAGACGCTTTCCAGTTGGTAGAACTGGGCGGTGTGCTGGCCAAGTCGGCGAAGATCGAGGCGGCTTACGGACAAGGCTTTGCCGGGGCGCTGACCCAGGTCTCCGGCGAATTCGACGGCGTCGTCGAGGAAATACGCAGTTCGCTGCAGGCGCTGCAGCGTTCGGATTTTTTCAAGAACAACAACTGAGGCGGGGGCGGGGTGAAGAAGACCAGTACCATTTTCCAGGATGGTGACCACAAGTGGGTGGCCATCGTGCGCGATCCGGAGCGGCCGGGGCATCTGATCGACACCAACGAATATCTGGTCAGCCACGGCGGCCAGGGCATGCTGCTCGATCCCGGTGGCGCAGAAATCTTTCCCGCCGTCTTCTCGGCGCTCGCTGGCGAATTCGATCCTTCCGCGCTGACCGCCATCTTCGCTTCGCACCAGGACCCCGACATTTGTTCGTCGCTGGCGCTCTGGCTGGAATTCAACCCCGGCATGCGCTGCTACGTCAGTTGGCTGTGGGCTGGCTTTATCCCGCACTTCGGCGGCGCGCCGGAGACCTTCGTGCCGATTCCCGACGCCGGCATGGAAATATCCCTCGGCGGCCTGCCGCTGCAGGCGGTGCCCGCCCATTACCTGCATGCCTCCGGCAACTTCCATCTCTACGACCGCAAGGCGAAGATCCTGTTCTCCGGCGACGTCGGTGCGGCGCTCCTGCCGGCCGGCCAGGACGGGCTCTTCGTCGAGGATTTCGATGCCCATATCCGCTACGCCGAAGCCTTTCACCAGCGCTGGATGGGGTCCAACGAGGCCAAGCGCCGCTGGTGCGAACGCGTCGCCGGGCTCGATATCGACTTCCTCTGCCCGCAGCACGGCGCCATCTACCGCGGCGCCGACGTGCAGCGCTTCATCCACTGGTTCGACGCCTTGCCGGTCGGCGTGATCGGCGGCTGAGTCCTGGCTCACCGCTGGCACCGCCCGCAGAAATTGCTGCGGGCATTCTTCATTCGATGCGTAAATCCGTCTAGGGGCTGTTCACATTTGCGGAATTGTGTTTACATCCTGTCTTTTGGATACAAGACATGGATCGCCGAATGCTCACCGATGACCAGTGGTCACGCATAGCGGATTTTCTGCCTGGGAAGTCCACAG
>NZ_JBKJAD010000015.1:0-106225 GCF_048146105.1 Azonexus caeni | reverse complement strand
TTGCTCAGCGCCTCTCAGGGGGACCCCGAAAACCAGCGGTTCACGAAAACTGGCGGTTGAAAAATCCGCGGTGCTTCCAGCAACGTTTGGTTTTCCGGGCCCCTTGGGAGGCGCCGAGCAACGCAGGCGTTGGCGGAAAAAGGGCGAGCACTGTCTGAGGGGCGCAGCCCCGAGTTGCGCAGCCCCCGCCAACGGCGAGTAGCGCAGGGAACCCGCGCAGCGGGCGCTGACCTAGGGTCGCCTTCTTCTTTGGCTACTTTCTTCTTGGCGAAACAAGAAGAAAGTACGCCCGCGCGTCAGGCGCGGAAAACAGCGGCTCAGAAAACAAAACCGCCCGCCGGACAACAGCGAAAAACAGCGGCTCAGAAAAACACAATCGAAAACCCCAAACAAAACCCAAAAAACAATTGCTCCTTCCCCCCGAATCAACGATAATCACGCGCTTCCCAGATCGGCCAATACCGCCGATCGCTTGACTAAAGGATATGAAATGAAAGCCGACATTCACCCGAATTACCACGACGTGCAAGTGACCTGCTCCTGCGGCAACGTCTTCACCACCAAGTCCACGATGCCCAAGAACGACTTCCATATCGAAGTCTGCGCTGCCTGCCACCCGTTCTACACCGGCAAGCAGAAGATCGTCGACACCGCCGGTCGCGTCGAGAAGTTCAACCAGAAATTCGGCGCCATGCGCGGCAAGGCTGCTGCCTGATCGGCTTGCGGCACTCCGTAAAGGGCAGCCCGTGGGCTGCCTTTTTCATTTCTGCCACCGATGCCTGATTTTGCCACGCTGATCCGCCGCGGCATCCGCCTGCCTCCGGGTGGCTGGGTGCTCGCCGGCATGCTCGCCTTCTACGTCCTCGCCGGCCTCTTCGGTCGCGATCCGTGGAAGGGCGAGGACGCGATCCATATCGGCACCGCCTGGCAAATGCTGTCGTCCGGCGACTGGCTGGCGCCAGCGCTGGCCGGCCGGCCTTTCCATGAGCCGCCGCTGTATTACTGGACGGCGGCGCTGACCGGCATGCTCTTCGACTGGCTGCTGCCGGCGCACGAGGCCATGCGCCTGGCCAGCGGCATCTGGATCGCGCTGGCGCTGGTCGGTCTCTACTACGCCGGGCGCGAGTTGTACGGCACCGACAGCGCGGCGGCCAGTCCGATGCTGCTGGCCGGTTGCGCCGGCCTGCTGATCCACGCCCACGACGCCCAGCCGATGCTGATCGCGCTCGCCGCTTACGCCGGCGGTCTCGGCGCGCTGGCCACGATCGGTCGCAAACCGCGCCTGACCGGCGTTTTTTATGGTCTGGCGCTGGCCGCCTGCCTGCTTGGTGCCGGTATCGCGCCGACCCTGCCCCTGCTGGCGATCGCTCCGCTTGCCTGGTGGCTGTCGCCGGACCGTGCCAAGGCTTTGCAGACCTTGCTGATCGGGCTATTGATCGGCACCCTCATTGCCCTGCCCTGGCCGCTGACGCTCCACCTGCTGCAACCGGCGCGCTTTACCGCCTGGCTGGCGACCGAACTGGCGCCGCTGCAAACGCCGTTCTCCTTCGTTTCGCTTGGCCGTTTCGCGGCAATGTTGCCGCTGTTCGCCTTCCCGGCCCTGCCGCTGGCGCTCTGGACCCTGTGGACGCGGCGCAGCCAGTGGTATTTCCCGGCCCAGCTACTGCCACTGGCCTTCCTGCTGCTGACCCTGCTCCTGCTCGCCTGGGCCTACCGGCCGCGCGAGATCCCGGCCCTGCTGTTGCTGCCGCCGCTCGCCCTGCTTGCCACACCGGGCGCCTTGAGCCTGCGGCGCGGTGCGGCCAACGCCTTCGACTGGTTCGCAATGAGCGTTTTCAGCCTCTTCGCGCTGCTGATCTGGGTCGCCTGGTCGGCGATGGCGCTCGGTTTTCCGGCCCGCCTGGCGGAACGCGTGGTCGTCCTGCGCCCCGGCTTCGTCGGTGAAATCCACTGGCTCGGCTTGTGCATCGGCGGCGTCGCCACCCTGTTCTGGCTGTGGTTGATCGCCACCGCGCCACGCTCGCCGTACCGCAGCCTGACGCACTGGACCCTCGGTTTCACCACGCTGTGGCTGATCGCCAACGCACTGCTGCTGCCCTGGTTCGATTACGGCAAGAGTTACCGACCGGTCGCCGAAGCAGTGGCCCGGGCACTCCCCGACGGCAGCCGTTGCCTGGCCGAACGTGGCCTGAGCCAGGGGCAACTGGCCTCCTTCGCCTATTTTGTCGATATTGCGCCGATTGCGCACGACAGTCCGGCCGGGCGCCAGTGCCACTGGCTGCTGCTGGTCGGCAGCGGCAGCGAACTGGCAGCGCCGGGTGACGGCTGGACGCAGGTCTGGGAAGGTCGCCGCCCCGGCGAGCGGCGCGAGAAATTCCGTCTCTACCGGCGCTGAGCGCCGGCAGAGAAACTCAGCTACCGGACTTGATCAGGAAATGCTCCCGGTAGTACTTGAGTTCGTCGATCGACTCATAGATATCGGCCAGCGCGGTGTGCTTGCTCTTCTTCTTGAAACCGCGGTACACCTCCGGCTGCCAGCGCTTGCACAACTCCTTCAGAGTACTGACGTCGAGGTTGCGGTAGTGGAAGAAGGCTTCCAGCGTCGGCATGTAGCGGGCCATGAAGCGGCGATCCTGGCCGATCGAATTGCCGCACATCGGCGAATGCCCCTTGCCCGAGTACTTGCGCAGGAACTCCAGGGCCGCTGCCTCGACATCGGCCTCGGCCAGCGTCGAAGTCCGCACGCGCTCGATCAAACCGGAACGTCCGTGCGTTTTCTGGTTCCAATCGTCCATGCCGGCGAGCACTTCGTCGGACTGGTGCACCGCCCATGACGGCGACTCGGCGACCATCTCGAGTTCGGAATTGGTCACCACCATCGCCATCTCGATGATGCGGTCGCCGTCCGGATTGAGACCGGTCATCTCCATGTCCAGCCAGACGAGGTTGTTTGCATTGCCTGCCATATAATTGCCCGAAACTTTAAAAACGCCATTTTCTCACAGCTTCCCCGACATCGCCCGTGACCGAGAACTTCACCCTGCTTTTCCTTGCCGCTTTCACGCTCACGCTGGCCGCCCGCCTCTGGCTCAAGCTGCGCCAAATCCGCCACGTCGCCGCGCACCGGGGCACCGTACCGACAGAGTTTGCCGAGCGCATCAGCCTCGCCTCGCACCAGAAAGCCGCCGCCTACACGATCGACCGCAGCCGTACGGCGATCCTTGGCACGCTGAGCGAAGCCGTACTGCTGCTCGCGTTCACGCTCGGCGGCGGGCTCGCCGCGCTGCACGGTTTCTGGTCGGCGCAATTCAGCGGTCTCGCCTACGGCCTGGCGATGATCTTCAGCGTGGCCTTCATTTCCGGCGCGGTCGAACTGCCCCTGTCGTTCTACAGTCAGTTCGTCGTCGAGGCGCGCCACGGCTTCAACCGGATGACGCCGGCACTGTTCGTCTCCGACCTCGTCAAGCAGACCCTGCTCGGCGTCGCCATCGGCGCCCCGGTGATCGCCGTCGTGCTGTGGCTGATGGACGCCATGGGCGAGCACTGGTGGTTGTGGGTGTGGCTGTTCTGGAGTGGCTTCAACCTGCTCATGCTGTTCATCTTCCCGACCTGGATCGCGCCGCTCTTCAACAAATTCACGCCGCTGCCCGAAGGCGACGCCAAGACCCGCATCGAAGCCCTGCTCGAACGCTGCGGCTTCCGCAGCAACGGCCTTTTCGTGATGGACGGCTCGAAGCGTTCGGCGCACGGCAACGCCTACTTCACCGGCTTCGGCGACAACAAGCGCATCGTCTTCTTCGACACCCTGCTCGCCCGCCTGACACCGAGCGAGATCGAAGCGGTGCTCGCGCACGAACTCGGCCATTTCCGCAAGAAGCATATCGCCCAGCGCATCGCGCTGATGTTCGCCGGCTCGCTCGCCTTCCTCTGGCTGCTTGGCCAACTGATCGACGCGCCCTGGTTTTACGCCGGCCTCGGCGTCCCGGCGCAGGGCACGGCGCTGGCATTGATCCTCTTCTTCCTGGTCGTACCGCTCTTCCTCTTCCCGCTGACGCCGCTGTCCAGCCGCTGGTCGCGGCGCCACGAGTTCGAAGCCGACGCCTACGCCGCCGAACATGCCGACGCCGGCGAACTCATACGGGCCCTGGTCAAGCTCTACGACGACAACGCATCGACGCTGACGCCCGACCCGCTGCACTCGCTGTTCCACGATTCCCACCCGCCGGCCGCGCAACGCATCGCGCAGCTAAAACTCAAGGAGAGACTCGCATGAAAACGACGACCCTGCTTGCCGCCTCCCTGATCTCGCTGCCCGCGCTGGCCGAAGCCCCCTGGGGCAACGCCGACCCGGAGGCCGGCAAGACCAGGCACAACGAGAGCTGCGTCAGCTGCCACGCCCGCATGTACGGTGGCGACGGCAGCAAGATCTACACCCGCGACGGCCGCATGCTGTCGACGCAACTCGAGCTGTTGCAGCGCACCGCCGCCTGCAACGCGCAGATGAACAGCGGCTGGTTCCCGGACGAAGAGGCGGAAGTTGCCGCTTATCTGAACCAGACCTACTACCACTTCAAGAACTGATGCGCGGCCGCGTCGTCGCCGCCCATGGCCGGCAATATGTGGTCGAAACCGAAGCCGGTGTCCGTCTGCCCTGTTTTCCGCGCGGCAAGAAAAGCGACGTGGCCTGTGGCGACGAAGTCGAAATCACCCAGAGTTCGCCCGACCAGGGCGTCATCGACGCAATCCTGCCGCGCCGTCACCTGCTCTACCGCTCGAACGACATCCGCCACAAGCTGATCGCCGCCAACGTCGATCTGCTGGTTGTCGTCGTCGCCTGCGAACCGGCCTTTTCCGACGATCTGGTGACGCGCGCGCTGATTGCCGCCGAAAGCCAGGAGATCGAGGTGCTGATCGTCCTCAACAAGTGCGACCTCGCCGAGCGCCTGCCCGCCGCCCGGCGCCAGACCGACGTCTTCGCCGGGCTCGGCTACCACGTCCTCGAACTCAGCGCCCGCGACCACGCCGAAGACCTGCGCCCGCACCTGCAAGGCCGGACCAGCGTCCTGGTCGGGCAGTCGGGCATGGGCAAATCGACGCTGGTCAACGCCCTGCTGCCGGAAGCCCGCGCCGCCACCCGCGAAATATCGCAGGCACTCGATTCCGGCAAGCACACGACGACGCACGCCACGCTCTACCACCTCGACGCCGACAGCCACCTGATCGACTCGCCCGGCCTGCAGGAATTCGGCCTCGGCCACCTCGACCGCGGCGAGATCGAGTACGCCTTCCGCGAATTCCGTCCCTACCTCGGCCAGTGCCGTTTCCGCGACTGCCGCCACGACCGCGAACCGGACTGCGCGCTGCGCCCCGCGGTCAGCGCCGGAAAAATCGAGAAAAGCCGCTTTGCCAGCTACCGCCGGCTGGTCGGGCTGGCCGCAGAGACCAATTTGGCGTAGCCAGAATCGCGCCGACGCTCCATAATTCGGGAACCGCTAATACATTGCGTGGGAGTATCGCGATTCAGCCCCAACCGACCATCCTGATCGTCGATGACGTCCCCGAGAACCTGAGCGTTCTCGGCGAGTTGCTACAGCCTTTCTACCGGGTGCTGGCCGCCAATTCCGGGCAGCGTGCACTGCAGATCGCGCGCACCACACCGCCGCCCGACCTCATCCTGCTCGACGTCATGATGCCCGGCATGGACGGCTACGACGTCCTCGCCGAACTCCGCGCCGAAGCCGCCACCCGCGACGTGCCGGTGGTCTTCGTCACCGCCATGGACAGCACCGACGACGAGGAGCGCGGGCTCGACTGCGGCGCCGTCGACTACATCACCAAGCCGATCCGGCCGGCGATCGTCCTCGCCCGCGTGCGCACCCAGCTCGAACTGAAGAAGGCGCGCGACATCCTGAGCGACCACAACGCCTACCTCGAACAGGAAGTTGCCCGGCGGATGGCCGAGAACCAGCTGATCCAGGAAGTCAGCATCCACGCCCTGGCCCACTTGGCCGAAACACGCGACCCGGAAACCGGCAACCACCTGCGCCGCACCCAGGAATACGTGCGCACGCTGGCGCGCAGCCTGAAGCAGCACCCGCGCTTCAGCGACTATCTCGACGACCGCACCATCGACGCGCTCGCCCAGTCGGCACCGCTGCACGACATCGGCAAGGTCGGCATTCCCGATCACATCCTGCTCAAGCCCGGCAAACTGACGCCGGAAGAGTGGGAAATCATGAAAACCCACGCCGAAATTGGCGCCCAGGCGATCGCCCAGGCCGAAGCCGATTCGACGCGACCGGTCGAGTTCCTGCGCATCGCCCAGGAAATCGCCCGCAGCCACCACGAAAAGTGGGACGGCAGCGGCTACCCGGCCGGTCTCGCCGGCGACCAGATTCCGATCTCGGCCCGCCTGATGGCGCTCGCCGACGTCTTCGACGCGCTGATCTGCGCCCGCGTCTACAAACCGGCGATGCCGATGGAAGAAGCCTACCGGATCATTGTTGACGGCAGCGGCAAGCATTTCGACCCCGACGTCGCCGCCGCCTTCGTCCGCGAATTCGAGACCTTCAAACGCATCGCCGCCGCCTACGCCGAGTAAGCATCATGCCCGAGGCGCCCCCGCAGAACATCGGCTACACCGGGACCCCGCTGCGCATCGCCCTGCTCTACCTGGCCTTCGCGGCGCTCTGGATCCTGTTCAGCGACCAGGCGGTACACACCCTGATCGCCGACGAAGCCCTGCGCCATCGGGCCAATCTGTTCAAGGGCTGGTTCTTCGTCGGCATCACCGCCTTCCTGCTCTACATCGTCCTGCTCCACCGCTTCCGGCAGATCGCGGTGGTGCATGAACAACTTTGTCAGGCCAACGCCGCCGAACATGCGATCCTGCAGACCCTGAAGGAAGAAGGCGCCGTCCTCACCCGCTACGCCATCGCCTTCCAGGCGGCGCCGGTCGCCGCCTGCATCACCCGCCTGCAGGATGGCAAGCTGGTCGACGTCAACGAACGTCTGCTCGCGGAATACAACTGGACGCGCGAGGAACTGCTGGGCAGGACAACGGTCGAGGCCGGTCTCTGGGGCATTCCGGAAGACCGTCAGACGATGCTGGCGGTGCTCGCCAGCGACGGCCGGATCACCGACCATGAGTGCATCGGCGTCGGCCGCGACGGTCGGCGCCGCGAGATCAGCCTGTCGGCCGAAGTCATCCACGTCGAGAAGACGCCCTACCTGGTCGTCTTCGTCACCGACATCTCACAGCGCGTCGCCACCGAGCGAACCCTGCGCGAGCGCGAGGAAAGGCAGCGCCAGGCCAACCAGGAACTGGAACGCTACCGCCTGCACCTGGAAGACATCGTCGCCGAACGCACCAGCCAACTGGCCAGCGCCCGCGACGCCGCCGAGGCAGCCAACCAGGCGAAAAGCGCCTTCCTTGCCAACATGAGCCACGAGATCCGCACGCCGATGAACGCCATCATCGGCCTCACCCACCTGACCCTGCGTCAGACCAATGACCCGGCAACGCTCGACCGGCTCGGCAAGGTGCAGGATGCCGCCCATCATCTGCTGGCGATCATCAACCAGATCCTCGACATCTCCAAGATCGAAGCCGGCAAGCTGGTGCTGGCACCGAGCGACTTCCAGCTCCGACAGATGATCGACAATTCGTCGATGCTGATCGTCGACCGGCTGCGCTCGCGCGGCCTCGATTTCTCCATCGACATCGACCCCCGGCTGCCGCAAGTCCTTTACGGCGACCCCTTGCGCCTCGGCCAGATCCTGCTCAATTTCCTGACCAACGCCGCCAAGTTCACCGAGCACGGCAGCATCTCGATCAAGGTCGAGCGGCTGGAAAGCGACGCCCACGGCCAACTGGTCCGCTTCGCCGTGCGCGACACCGGGATCGGCATCGCCCCGGCACAGCAGGCGCGCCTGTTCGAGGCCTTCGAGCAGGCCGACAGTTCGACCACCCGGCGCTTCGGCGGCACCGGCCTGGGCCTCGCCATCGCCCGCCACCTGGCGCGCCTGATGGGCGGCGAAACCGGCGTGGACAGCACGCCGGGCGTCGGCAGCACCTTCTGGTTCACCGCCCGTCTGCAGAACGGCAGCGAGCATGCCTCGAGCCATCTCGCCTTCCATCCGGACGACGCCGAAGCCAGCCTGCGCGCGCTGCCCGAAGCACCGCACATCCTGCTCGTCGAAGACAACCCGATCAACCAGGAAGTCGCCCGCGACCTCCTCGAAGCCGTCGGCTTCGTCATCGATGTCGCCGCCAACGGCGCGGAAGCCATCGAATGCGTGCTCAACACGCATTACGACCTGATCCTGATGGACATGCAGATGCCGGTCATGGACGGTCTGACCGCCACCCGCAAGCTGCGCGACGAGGGCTGCAGCGCGCCGATCCTGGCGATGACCGCCAACGCCTTCGGCGAAGACCGGCGGCGTTGCCTGGAAGCCGGCATGAACGACCACATCGCCAAACCGGTCAATCCGGAAAATCTTTACGCGGCGATGGTCAAGTGGCTGCCCGGCCCCGACCACGCCAGCGGCAGCGAGGCGCCGCCCCCGGCGCCGGTACGCGACCCACGCGCCGAACTGGCGATCCAGCCCTGGCTCGACATCGAACGGGCGATGCTCTCGGTGCGCAAC
Source organism: Azonexus caeni (assembly GCF_048146105.1). Classification (NCBI taxonomy): domain Bacteria; kingdom Pseudomonadati; phylum Pseudomonadota; class Betaproteobacteria; order Rhodocyclales; family Azonexaceae; genus Azonexus; species Azonexus caeni. The sequence continues at coordinate 97,573 of NZ_JBKJAD010000015.1, read as the reverse complement.
AACGTCGCCAGCTTCCGGCGCCTGCTCACCACCTTCCTCAAGGGACACGGCGACGACCCGGCCATCCTAGAAGCGGCGCGCCGGGAAGGACGGATCGAGGATGCCCGCCTTCTCGCCCACAACCTCAAGGGCGTTGCCGGCACGCTCGGGCTGCGCGACATCCACCTGGCGGCGGTCGCCCTCAACGATCTCCTGCTCAAATCCGAACGCCCGGCCGCCGATGAAGAAGCGGCCTTCGCCGCGCTGATTGCCGCCCTGCGCGAAACCGCTGACGGCATCACCGGCTACCTGCTGAACACCCCGGATCCGCAATGACCGCGAATTTCCCGACCAGCCTCGCCGACATCATGACCCGCGAGGTGCACTACGTGGCTCCGACTCAGCCGCTGCAGGCCGTCGCCCGACGCATGAGCGAGGCCGGAATATCCAGTCTACTGGTCGGCACCCCGGAAGCGACACTCGGCATCGTCACCGAAAGCAGCCTGTTGCGCGCCATGCACTGGCGACTCCCCGGCACCACACCGATCGCCGAGCTGATGTCGCAACCGCTGGTCAGCGCGCCGCCCGACCTCGAGTTGCTGGCCGCGCGCAAGCTGCTCGAGACGCACCGCATCCGCCACCTCGTGGTCGTCGCCGACGATGGCCACACCGTCGGTATCGTCAGCGAAACCGATTTCCGCCGCCACCTTGGCGCGCTGGCCTTCAACCATCTGCGCACCCTGGAAGGCGTGATGGATCACGACATGCCGCGCCTGCCGCCGAGCGCGAAACTCGCCGAGGCGCTGGCGCAGATGCTGCAACTGGCGAGCGACTACGTGCTGGTCGGCGACCTCGGCGCGCCGCTCGGCATCATCACCGAACGCGACATCCCGCGTTTCCTCGCCCTGCACCACGACGCCGCCGACCTCACCCTCGGCGAAACAATGAGCCGCCCGCTGCGCGACATCGCCATCGACTGCCCGGTCAGCGAAGCCTTGACGGCGATGGCCAGCCACGGCGTCCGCCACCTCGGGGTCCGTAGCAGCGACGGGCGCAGCGTCGGCATCATCAGCCAGCAGCGCCTGTTCGAACAACTGGCGCTGCACGACATGGAAAGCGCCTTCAAGCGCCTGCGCGAAGAACGCGAACGCCTGCGCCTGCTGGCCCAGCTCGACCTCGCCCTCGCCTCGGCCGGGGCCGGACTCTGGGAATATCAACGGGAGCACGAGCAGCGCCAGCACAGCGACGGGCTGCGCGCCATGCTCGGCGACGCCGGAAGCGGCCATGCTTCTCTCGCCGACTGGCGCGCGCGCATCCACCCCGGCGACCTGGCCAGTTATGACAGCGCCCTTGCCACCCTGCTCACCGGCGGTCAATTGCAGGCCGAATACCGCGTCCGGCATGCCGACGGTCGCTGGCTCTGGGTCGAAGATCGTGGCTACGTCAGCGAACACGACAGTGACGGCACGCCTGTCGCTTGCGCCGGCATTCTGGCCGATATCGGCATCCGCCACGCCAGCCGGCACCGCATCGAGCGTCAGAACCGCGCCCTCCACCTGCTCGGCAGCCTCGCCCGCTGCGCTGTGCGCAGCAACGACGAAAGCGAACTGATCGCCAGCGTCTGCCAGCAGATCGAAGCCGACGGCAACTATCGCCGCTGCAGTTTCCACCCCGCCGATACCAGGCCGCCGGCCGTCGGCAGTGGCGAAATCTCCCTCGCCATCGAGCACGATGCTGTCCTCTGCGGCTGGCTCCACCTGGCACTGGCGCCGGACGTCAGCGACGACGACGAAGAAAGGCTGCTGCGTGAAGACATTGGCGTCGAACTCGGTCTCGGCATCGGCAAGATGCGGGCGCGGCAACGGCTCGCCAGCAGCGAGGCCAGCCTGCGCCAGTTGTCGCTGGCCATTGAGCAGAGTCCGCACGGCGTCATCATCACCAACCGCGAGCACGGCATCGAGTACGTCAACCAGGCCTTCATCGCCATCACCGGCTACCCGGCCGCCGAGGTGATCGGCAAACCACCGGCCATCCTGGCCGAAGGCCTGACCGCGCAGAACGTCTTCGCCGAAATCGACGCCTGCATCCGGCGCGGCGAAATCTGGCGCGGCGAACTGCTGAGCCGACGCCGCGATGGCTATTTCTACGACATCCGCGCCATCATCACGCCGGTTCGTCAGGCGGATGGCGAAGTCACCCACTACCTGGCGATCATCGAAGACATCACCGAGCGCAAGCGCAACCTGGCCGAACTCGCCCGCTACCGCGAACAGCTCGAATCGCTGGTCGCCCAGCGTACCCGTCAGTTGCTACAGGCGAAGGAGGATGCCGAAGCGGCCAGCCGCTCGAAGAGCCGCTTCCTGGCCAACATGGGGCATGAAATCCGCACCCCGATGAACGCCATCCTCGGCCTCACCCACCTGCTCCAGCGCGACATCGGCGATAGCGTCGCCAGCGAGCGTCTGGCCCGCATTGCCGACGCCGCCAACCAGTTGATGCAACTGTTCAACGACATCCTCGACCTGTCGCGACTGGAAGCCGGCAACCTGACGCCGGCCGACAACGAGTTCCCGCTCCCCGAACTGATCGCCGAGGTCAGTCAACAGTTTGCCGAAAAAGCCGGCAGCAAGAACATCATCATCGATCGCCAGTTCGCCGCCGGCATTCCGGAAAAGCTGCGCGGCGACGCGCCGCACATCCGCCAGATCCTGCAGCAGCTACTGTCGAATGCCGTCAAGTTCACCGACTCCGGCCGCATCACCATCGCCGTCAGCAACCCGGACCGCGACGGCGAGCATCTGCTGCTGCGCTTCTCGGTCAGCGATACCGGCATCGGCATCGCCGACGAGGTCAGCGCCCGCCTCTTCCATCCCTTCGAGCAGGGTGACGATTCGACCACCCGCCGCCACGGCGGGGTCGGCCTTGGCCTGGTGATCAGCCGCCGCCTGGTCGAACTGCTCGGTGGCGAAATCGGCGTCAACAGTGCCCCCGGCCTCGGTAGCGAATTCTGGTTCACCCTGCCGCTGCGGGCCGTAGACAGCCGTCAGCCCGACCTCGCCACGCGCCCGCCGGATGCCGACCCGGCCGCTGCCGGCGACCCGCTCGAGCGCATCCCGGGCCTCGACTACAAGCTAGGCCTGCACGCCGTGCGCGGCAAGCAGGCGGTCTACGAGCGCCTGCTCAACACCTTTGCCGGCAGTCACCTCGACGACTTCGAAAAAATCCGCGAGCTGCTGCTCTGTGGCGAGGAAGAAGAAGCCCGCCGGCTCGCCCACTCGATCAAGGGCGCCGCCGGCACGCTCGGCGCGACCCGGGTGTTCGAAGCCGCCGCCGCCGTCGACCACGCCATCCGCCAGCAGCGCCCGGCCAACGAAGTGCTCGACTTGGTCGATGTCCTCGACGGCGCCTACCACGTGCTGCACGACGCGCTCGCCCGCCTCGCGGCGAATACCGAACCGGCCGCCGTCGCCACCGAAGTGCTGGGCGCCGAGCAGATCCGCAGCCGCCTCGACGGCCTGGTGCGCCAGCTCATCGACGGCGATTTCGCCGTCCAGTCACGCCTGCAGCGCGACGCCGAGGTGCTGCGCCAGGCGCTCGGCGGCATGCATCCGGCCTTCGAACGCAAGATCGCCGAATACGACTTCCCGGCCGCCGCGGAACTGCTCGAACAGGCGCTGCAGAAGCTCGGCTGAGTCAGCCCAGCCAGACGCGCATGCCGTCGCCGGCGACGTGGCCGCTGGCCAGGCAGGCGGTAAGCAGGTAGCCGCCGGTCGGCGCTTCCCAGTCGAGCATCTCGCCAGCGATGAAAAGGCCGGGCCGCGCCCGCACCATCAGCGCGGCATCGAGCGCTTCGAAGCGCACACCGCCGGCGCTGCTGATCGCCTCGTCGAGCGGCCGCGGCGCCGTCACCGGCAAAGCCAGCGCCTTGATCGCGGCGGCCAGCGCGGCGTTGTCGGTCAGCGTCGACGGCGGACAGAGTTCGCGCAGCAGCGCCGCCTTGACGCCTTCGATGCCGGCGCGGCGGCGCAGGTGGTTGGCCAGCGAATCGCGGCCGCGCGGCATACCGAGATCGGCGCGCAGGCGCTCGACGCTGCGCCCGGGCGCCAGGTCGAGCAGCAGTTGCGCCGGGCCGCCGGCCTGCAGCGCGTCGCGCAGCGGCGCCGCCAGCGCATAGACCAGGCCGCCTTCGATCCCGCCGGCGGTGATGTTGAACTCACCCGCCTGGCGCAGCGTGCCGCAGCCGGCGACCACCGACTTGACCGGGGCGCCGGCGAAGCGCTCGCTAAAATGCGCGCTCCAGTCGACGTCGAAGCCGCAATTGGCCGGCTGCAACGGCGCCACCGGAATGCCGGTGGCAGCGAGCAGCGGCACCCAGGCGCCGTCCGAACCAAGCTTCGCCCAACTGCCGCCGCCCAGGGCCAGCAGCGTGGCGTCGGCGGCCAGCGCGATCTCGCCGTCCGGCGTCGCGAAGCGCAGGGCGCCAGCGGCGTTCCAGCCCAGCCAGCGGTGCCGGACATGCAAGCGCAGGCCTTGCCCGCGCAGGCGATGCAGCCAGGCGCGCAGCAGCGGCGCCGCCTTCATTTCCCTGGGGAAGACGCGGCCCGAACTGCCGACGAAGGTTTCGATGCCCAGGCCATGTATCCACTCGCGCAGCGCCGCCGGGCCGAAGGCGTCGAGCAGCGGCGCGATCTGCGCGGCGCGCGCGCCGTAGCGGGCGATGAAGGCAGGCAGCGCTTCGGCATGGGTGATGTTCATGCCGCCGACGCCGGCGATCAGGAACTTGCGACCGGGCGACGGCATCGCGTCGTAGAGGTCGACCTGCAGTCCCGGCTGGCCGGCCAGGCGCTCGGCGGCCATCAGGCCGGCCGGCCCGCCGCCGACGATGGCGACGCGCCGCATCAGGCCTTGTCGGCAACGACCGGCGAGTCGTCGAGGAGCCCCTCGGGGATATCCTCTTCGTCGAGCGGCACGACGGTGACCGCCACTTCCGGTTCGGCGCCGCCGCCGCCGAGAATGATGCCGCGCAGGGGCGAGATGTCCGAGAAATCGCGGCCGATCGCCAGCGTGATGTGCTCGGTATCGGGCAGCAGGTTGTTGGTCGGGTCGAAATCGACCCAGTTGTCGGCGGTCCCCGGGGCATACACCGAGACCCAGGCGTGCGAGGCGTCGGCGCCGATCAGCCGCGGCTTGCCCGGCGGCGGCCGGGTCAGCAGGTAGCCGCTGACGTAGCGGGCGGCAAGACCGAGCGCACGCAGGCAGGCGATCATCAGGTGGGCGAAATCCTGGCAGACGCCGCGCTTGTTTTCCAGCACCTCGAGCACCGGCGTCGACACCGTGGTCGCCTCGGGGTCGAACTCGAATTCCTCGAAGATCTTCGCCATCAGCCGCTGCGCCCCGACCAGCACCGGCGTGCCGGGAGTGAAGCAGTCGGCCGCGTAGTCGGCCAGTTCGTGCTTGACCCGGACGTGCGGACTTTCGAACAGGAAACGGACGGCGTCGAGGTCTTCCGGCTGCGGCGGGTGGGCGTCGTAGGCCAGGCACTCGCGCACTGTTTCCCAGGGCAGCGAGGCGGCCAGCGTCTCGGCGTCGATCGGATGCGGCAGCACCGCGACATTCATCGCCGAACGGATGCGCAGGCTGTCGTGCGGCGCGTGGAAGGAAATCCAGGTCACCGGGTTGCCGAAGGCGTCCTCGCCGTCGGTGCGCCAGGTCGGCGCCGGCTCGATGTCGAGGCGCTGCTCGAACACTTCCTGCCAGGGCAGAAAGCGCGGCGACAGGTGCAGTTGCTGCTGCGACAGCGAGACCACGCTGCCGTAGTCGTAGCGGGTCTCGTGCAGGACGTGGTAGCGGACGGCGGTCATGTTACAGCGCCATGGTCTGCCGGCTGATGTCGCCGACGTGGGTGAAGTAGCGCATGGCCAGCGCATCGGAGAGCGCGGCGGCGGCGGCGACCAGGTCGTCGAGCAGGAGCGCCAGGTCCTCGCACGGCGCGCTGCAGCTGCACTGGCTGAACTGCAGGCGCTCCAGCGGTTCCAGCGGGAAACGCTGAAGGCGGCGGGCGGCGCGCTGCAGGCGTTCGATCGGTTCGGAGCCGATTTCCTCGGCCATCCGTTCGACGTAGCGACCGAGCGCTTCGACCTGGAAAAGGACGCCGTGCGGGTTGCTCTCGTCGAACACCAGCAGGTCAATCACCGGCAGCAGTTCGGCCTGGCGCGAATAACGCGAGCGATAGGTGATGATCGAGTCGGCCAGTTCGAGCAGCCAGTCGAGACAGCCGGGCGCCCGGCTGGACGGCATGCGCAGGAAGTGGGCGATGGCCAGCGCGAGGAAGGTTAGACGCTCGAGGCGGCGGCCGACGATGAGGAAACGCCAGCCGTCGTCGCGCGTCATGTTGTCCATCGCGAAACCGTTGAGCGACGCCGAAACTAGCAGCACGCGGTCGAGGAAGGCGATCGCCTCGGTCAGCGTCGGGTGCTTCTTCTGCGCCGCCTGCTGCTCGCGCTGCAGGCTGTTCAGCGAATGCCAGTGATCGAGCGAAAGGCGCTCGCGGACATGCGTCGCCGACCACATCAGGCTGCGGATGCCGCCGGCCAGGCTGCCCGGCTGGTTGGGATCGTAAATCGCTTCGAGCAGGGCGTGCTCGCTGCCGGCGCCGCTGTCGACGTCTTCCTCCGGTTCCGGCAGGACGCCGAGGCGTTCGGCCAGTTCGAGGATCGCCGCCACCGCCGGCGTCTTGCCGCCGCCGGCATCGACCACCCGCGCCAGGGCGACGCGCAACAGGCGGGCGCTGTCGTCGAAGCGCTCGGAATAGCGGCCGAGCCAGAACAGGTTCTCGACCACGCGCGACGACAGGTTGGCGCCGGAACGCACCAGGTCGCGCACGCCGAACGAGGTCTTGAGCAGCGTGAAGTCGCTGACCGGGCCGTCGGTCAGCACCCAGGTGTCCTTCGAGGCGCCGCCGCGCTGCATCGAGATGATGCGCGCGCCGGCGCCCTGCGCGACGCGGGTCAGGCCGCCCGGCATCACCGAATACTCGCCGGCCGCGTTGACCGCGGCGTAGGCGCGCAGGCCGACCGGGCGGGCGATCAGGCGGCGCTCGTGGGCGCGGCTCCAGGTCGGCGCCTGCGCCAGGTTGACCATTTCCTGGGCGACGTAGGCGTGCGGCCGGGCCTCGATGCGGCGCAGCATTTCCTCGCGCTCCTCGCCTTCCAGCTCGTGGCCGAAGACCGGTTCCATGCGTTGGGTCGGATAAGCCGGCTTGATCACCAGGTCGTCGAAATTTTCCTTGACGAACTCGAGCGCCGGCTTCTCGCCGCACCACCAGGTCGCCACCGACGGCATGGCCAGTTTCTCGCCCAGCAGTTCGCGGCACAACGCCGGCAGGAAGCCCATCAGCGCGCCGGAAGCGAGCAGGCCGCTACCGAGCGCGTTGGCGATGGCGACGCGGCCGGCGCGGGCGACATTGAGCAGGCCCGGAATGCCGAGCGCCGAATCGCCGCGCAGTTCGAGCGGGTCGCAATAGTCGTCGTCCTGGCGGCGCAGGATCACATGCACGCGCTTGAGGCCGCGCAGCGTCTTCAGGTACACGGTGTCCCCGCGCACCGTCAGGTCCTGCCCCTCGACCAGCGGGAAACCGAGGTAGCGCGCCAGGTAGGCGTGCTCGAAGTAGGTCTCGTTGTACGGCCCCGGCGTCAGCAGCACGATGTGCGGCTGCTCGCCCGGATCGAGCGGCGCCAGCGCGGTCAGCCCGCTCTGCTGGTCGCGGAAGAAATCGGCCAGATGCTGGACGTGCAGGTCGCGGAACATTTCCGGGAAGACGCGCGAGACGACCAGCCGGTTTTCCAGCGCGTAGCCGGCGCCGGACGGCGCCTGCATGCGGTCGGCGATCACCCACCAGCGGCCGTTCGGCGAGCGCGCCAGGTCGACCGCGTAGTGATGCAGCCACACCCCGCCCGGCGGTTTGACGCCCTGACAGGGCCACAGGTAGCCGTGCTGCCCATAGACCAGCGCCGGCGGCAGCAGGCCCTTGGCGAGCAGCGTCTGCGGGCCGTAGAGGTCGGCCAGGATGGCGTTGAGCAGCTTCGCCCGCTGCGCGACGGCAGACGACACTTCGGCCCATTCGTCGGGCGGAATGATCAGCGGCACCGGATCGAGCACCCACGGCCGGTCGGCGCCGTTGGGATCGGCGTAGACGTTGTAGGTGACGCCGTTTTCCAGGATCCGGCGGTCGGCGAAGTCGAGGCGCTGGTGCATGTCCTCGGGCGACACCGCGTCGAGGTGATCGAAGAAGCGCCGCCAGTGCGGACGCACGTTACCGTCCGCCATCAACATTTCGTCGTAGCGGCGACCACTGTGCGGATAGATGGCGAGAAGGGTGCGGGCCATGGAGAAGGAAAAGAAACAGGCCGGATCCCGGCCTGTCACGCGGTTGGCCGCGGAAAGCCGCGGCCTGACCGGTTAAAAACGCCGCAAGTCTAGCGTAAACGGGTGCTCGGCGCTGACTTCCGGCGCCGCCGCGACCATCCGCCCCGGCGTATGGCCGAAGCGGAAGAAACGCGCCAGCCGACGGCTCTCGGCCTCGAAGGAATTGACCGGGAAGACGTCGTAATTGCGCCCACCCGGGTGGGCGACGTGGTACTGGCAGCCGCCCAGCGAACGCTGCATCCAGGTATCGACGATGTCGAAGACCAGCGGCGCATGGACGCCGATCGTCGGGTGCAGGCAGGACGCCGGCTGCCAGGCGCGGTAGCGCACGCCGGCGACGAACTCGCCGTTCCTGCCAGTGTTCTGCAGCGGCACGGCGACGCCGTTACAGGTCAGCACGTAGCGGTCCGGCGCCATGCCGGTGACCTTGACCTGGACGCGCTCGACCGAGGAATCGACGAAGCGCACCGTGCTCCCGGCCGAGCCCTCCTCGCCCATGACATGCCAGGGTTCGAGCGCGTGGCGCAGTTCGAACTCGATGCCCTTGACGGCGAAATCGCCGTACTTCGGGAAACGGAATTCGAAGTGCGGGGCGAACCACTCCGTCTTGAAGGCGAAGCCGGCAAGGTTCATGTCTTCCATCACGTCGGCGAAATCCTGCTCGACGAAGTGCGGCAGCATGAAGCGGTCGTGCAGCTCGGTGCCCCAGCGGGCCAGCTTGGGCGGGCTGTACGGTGCCTGCCAGAAGCGGGCGATCAGGGCGCGCAGCAGCAGTTGCTGGGCGAGCGACATGCGCGCGTGCGGCGGCATCTCGAAGGCGCGCAGTTCAAGCAGGCCAAGGCGGCCGGTCGGGCCGTCCGGCGAGTACAGCTTGTCGATGCAGAACTCGGCGCGGTGCGTGTTGCCGGTGACGTCGATCAGCAGGTTGCGCAGGATGCGGTCGATCAGCCAGGGCTGGACGACGCCGCCAGGATTGGGAATCTGCTTGAAGGCGATTTCCATCTCGTACAGCGAGTCGTTGCGCGCCTCGTCGACGCGTGGCGCCTGACTGGTCGGGCCGATGAACAGGCCGGAGAACAGGTAGGACAGGCTGGGATGGTTGTGCCAGTAGGCGATCAGGCTCTTCAACAGGTCCGGCCGGCGCAGGAAGGGCGAATCGTTCGGCGTCGCACCGCCCAGCACGAAGTGGTTGCCGCCGCCGGTGCCGGTGTGGCGACCGTCGAGCATGAACTTCTCGGTGGTCAGGCGCGAGTAGTAGGCCGACTCGTAGAGGTGCGTGGTCTGGTCGACCAGTTGGTCCCAGCTCTTTGCCGGATGGATGTTGACCTCGATCACGCCGGGGTCCGGCGTCACGCGGAAATGCGTCAGGCGCGGGTCGGACGGCGGCTCGTAGCCTTCGAGGATGACCGGCAGGTGCATTTCCTCGGCGGTCGCTTCGACGGCGGTGACGATTTCGAGGTAGTCGTCGAGCGTCTGGGTCGGCGGCATGAAGATGTAAAGCTTGCCGTCGCGCGGTTCGGCGCACATCGCCAGGCGGGTGATCCAGGCGGCGGATTCCTTGAAGCCGGGAACGGTATCGGTCGGCTTCTCCCACGGCCGGGTCCGGCCCTCGCCGTCCGGAGCGCCGGCAACGCCAGCCGCGGCACTGCGTCGGGCCTGCATCTGCGGCACGCGGGCGCCGGCTTCGCCGCTGACGCGGGCGCGCAGCGCGGCGTAACTGGCCAGCGGATCGGTCGCTGTTTCGGCGTCCGGCACATTGACGTAGGGGTAGTCGCTCTGCGCCGTCCACGGCTGCGAGTCGATCGGCAGCCGGTAACCCATCGCCGAATCGCCAGGGAACAGGTAGCAACGCTCGGCGCGCAGGAACCACGGCCCGGTCTGCCATTCGTTGCGGACGTTCTTCATGATCGGCAGCGTGTGGCCGACGACATGGGTCATGCCCTGGGTGAACACCTTCATCAGGCGGGCGCGTTCGAGCGCGTCATCGACCCGCGAATCGAAGGGATCGACGTTGCCCGGCAGGCGGCGCTCGCGCCACATGTAGTAATAGACGTCCTCGTAGGCCGGGAAGACGTAGTCCGGCGTGACGCCCAGGCGCTCGGCGACGCGCTTGAGGAATTGCCCGGCCTGCTCGGCGGTGACGCCGTAATCCTTGCGCTCGTCGGCGTACAGCGCCGGATTGTTCCAGACCGGCTCGCCGTCCTTGCGCCAGAAGCAGTTCAGCGACCAGCGCGGCAACTGTTCGCCGGGATACCACTTGCCCTGGCCGAAATGCATCAGGCCGTTGGGCGCGTATTTTTCGCGCAGGCGGTGGAAAAGATCGGCGGCCAGCAGGCGCTTGGTCGGCCCCATCGCCGCCGTGTTCCATTCAGCGCCGTCGGGATCGTCTGCCGAAACGAAGGTCGGCTCGCCGCCCTGGGTCAGGCGGACGTCCATGCGCAGCAGTTCGTCGTCGATCTGGTGGCCGAGGCCCTCGATCTCGACCCATTGCTCGTCGGTGTAAGGCTTAGTAACGCGCGGCGCTTCCCAGATGCGGGTGACCGACATGTGGTGCTCGAACTCGGTCTCGCACTCGTCCAGGCCGCCGGTCACCGGCGCGGCGGAAGCGGGTTCCGGCGTGCAGGCGAGAGGAATGTGGCCTTCGCCGGCGAACAGCCCGGACGTCGGGTCCAGACCAATCCAGCCGGCGCCCGGCAGATAGACCTCGGCCCAGGCGTGCAGGTCGGTGAAATCGGCGTCCGGCCCGGACGGGCCGTCGAGCGACTTGACGTCGGCGGTGAGCTGGATCAGGTAACCGGAAACGAAGCGCGCCGCCAGGCCCAGATGGCGCAGGATCTGCACCAGCAGCCAGGCCGAATCGCGGCACGAACCGGTCTTCTTGGTCAGCGTCTCTTCCGGCGTCTGCACCCCGGGTTCCATCCGGATCGTGTAGCCGATCTCCTGCTGCAGGCGGGCATTCAACCCGACCAGGAAATCGACGCTGCGCTTCTTCTCGCGCGGAATCGCCGCCACGTACTTGTCGAACAGCTCGCCGCCGGCCACCTTGTACAGGTAGGGCGTCAGCTCATGACGCTGCCAGGCCTCGTAATCGAACGGAAATTCCTCGGCATGCGGCTCGAGGAAGAAGTCGAAGGGGTTGATCACCGACATCTCGGCGACCAGATCGACCTCGAAGCTGAACTCGCGGGTCTTCTCCGGGAACACCAGGCGCGCCAGGTAATTGCCCTGCGGGTCCTGCTGCCAGTTGATGAAATGCTTGTCCGGACCGACCTTCAGCGAATAGGAGAGGATGCGCGTGCGCGAATGCGGACACGGCCGCAGGCGGATGACCTGCGGACCAAGATTGATCAGACGGTCGTATTTGTACTTGGTGACGTGGCTCAGTGCGACGTGTTTGGACACGGGTAGGCTCCGGGGAGTTTGTTTGGCAGCTTAAAAGCAAGAGGCGAACCAGCTTGCAAGGCGTTGATTTTTATCAAGCGGAATTGTGCGGCGCACTTGATGAAGGCTTGATGTCGGAGGTAATGCACCGCAATAGTGCATCGATGATCCAGGTTGGGAAGCTGATGGGCGATATTGGTTCATTGAGGTCGTCACTTGCTGAAAGTGTTGGCATTTTGCTGCTGGTGGCGAGTGGATTTGGTTTTTGTTCGGTGCTGTTTTCCGCGCCTGACGGGCGGGCGTGTTTGGTTGATTAACCGCTGGGTTCCGCCGTTGACCGGCGGGCGTACTTTCTTCTTGTTTCGCCAAGCAGAAAGTAGCCAAAGAAGAAGGCGACCCTAGGTCGGCACCCGCTGCGCGGGTACCCTGCGCTACTCGTCGTTGGCGGGGGCTGCGCAACTCGGGGCTTTGCCCCTCAGACAGTGCTCGCCCTTTTTCCGCCAACGCCTGCGTTGCTCGGCGCCTCCCAAGGGGCCCGGCAAACCGAGCGCTGCTGAGAGAGTCATGATTTATACCTTGGCCATTCAGCAGAGACGCTTTTTGGGGCCCCCATGTGGAGCGCCGAGCAACGGAGAAGGGCCGGGGGCAGTCGGCGAGCACTGTCTGAGCCGCGCAGCGGCGAGTTGCGCAGCCGCCCGGCCCTTCGAGTAGCGCAGGGGAGTCGGCGCAGCCGACCGCGTAACCTGGGGTGGCTTTTTGCCTGCGGCAGCGATACACCCCGCCTTTGGCTACTTTCTTTTTTCCACAAAAAAGAAAGTACGCCCGCCGGTCAGCGGCGGAAAACAGCGCTTCAAAAACCAAAGCCACCCGCTGAAGCTCAAGGGAAAACGGCGGTTCAGAACCCAAAACCGCCCGCACGCGCAGCGCAATAGGGCAAGCCTCAACGCCCCCCTCCATCCTCCCCGCTTCGCTCAAACCACCGCATCAACACCAGAAAAAGCACATCCGGATCAACCGGCTTGGTGATGAAATCGTTCATCCCGGCGGCCAGGCAACGCCGACGGTCATCGACGAAGGCATTGGCGGTCATCGCCAGAATCGGCGTTGCCGCATGCCCGGAAAGCTGGCGGATCGCCTGTGTCGCGGTCAGACCGTCCATGACCGGCATCTGGACGTCCATCAGGATCAGGTCATAGGACGAGGCGCCTGCCTTGCTCACCGCCTCGGCGCCGTCCGAGGCGACATCGACGGCAAGTCCGAGCGATTCCCCGAGCAGCTCGCGGGCAACTTCCTGGTTGATCGGGTCGTCCTCGACCAGCAGGACACGCCGATCCCGATAATGCTGTCGAATGACGACTTCGGCTTCGCTGCCGCCGATAGTTGCCGACGCACTTCGCGGCGTTGCGGCGTCGACCTTGGCGAAGCGCAGCACGAAGCTGAAGCGGCTGCCAACGCCCGGCGTGCTTTCCACCGCAATCCCGCCGCCCATCAACTCGACCAGCCGCTTGCAGATGGCGAGACCGAGGCCGGTGCCGCCATGGCGGCGGGTGGTCGAACTGTCGGCCTGCTCGAAGGGTTCGAAAATACGCCGCTGGGCATCGGGCGGAATGCCGATGCCAGTATCCTCGACACTCAAGCGCAACACGATGTCGGCAGGAGTTTCCGCCTCGCAGCGGACCGCGATGGCCACGCCGCCCTGCTCGGTGAACTTCACGGCATTGGTTACCAGGTTCAGCAGGATCTGCTGCAGGCGCAGCGGGTCGCCCAGCAGTTCCAGACTGGCGAGGCGGGAATCGATGCGACGCTCGAAAGTCAGTTGCCGCGCCTCCACTCGCTCATGGATCAGGCTCTCGACATCGGCGAGGATGCTGCCGAAGCGGAAAGGTAGCTGCTCCAGCGTCAGCCGTTCGGCGTCGATCTTGGAAAGATCGAGAATGTCGTTGAGCAGATGCAGCAGATGCTTCGCCGCAGCGGCAATCTTGTCCAGTTTGTCGGTCAGCGCCGGGTCGTCGTAGCGGCGCTGCAGGATGCCGGCCAGACCGATGATGGCATTCATCGGCGTGCGCAGTTCGTGGCTCATGTTGGCGAGGAAACTGCTTTTTGCCCGGTTGGCGGCTTCGGCGACCTCCTTCGCCACCGACAGTTCGCTGGTGCGGGCGGCAACCAGCTCTTCCAGATGCAGGCGGTTCTGCTCGAGTTCCGCCTCCACCCGCTTGCGTTCGGAAACGTCGAGCAGAACGCCGATGACGGCCGGCCGGCCCTCGTGCACCATGACCCGGCCATAGACGTCGACATCCAGCCTGCTACCGTCCCGGCGCTGGCCGACGAAGGAATAATTGATCGCTTCGACTTCGCCGCTGACCCGCCGGCGCAGGTTTTCGGTGACGGTTTCCCGGGCTTCCGGGGCGACCAGATCGCTGACGGCAACGCGGTCAATCACCTCCTCCGGGCTGGCAAAGCCGAACATCTGGGCAAAGCGCGGATTGACGTAGGGAAAACGCCCGTCCTGGATGATGTAGACGCCGACCAGCGATTGCTCGATCAGGCCACGGAACTTGCGCTCGGCGGCGAGCAGCGCCTGCTCCGCCTGTCGGCGCCGGGCGATGTCGCGGCACAGGCCGAGGACGTTGCCGTTCGGCAGCAGGACCGCGCTCATTTCGGCGAAGGCGCTCGTACCATCCTTGCGCCGCAGTTCGATCTCGGTAAAACAGTGCCCTTCGCCGACGATACGCTGGAAGATGCGGTGGTGCGCCTCGATCAGGCCATTCGGGGAGAGCCCGCCGATATCCATGGCCAACAGCTCGGCGCTCGTGTAGCCGACGAATTCACTGGCCTTCTGGTTGACGTACTCGTAATGGCCGTCCGGGCGGGCGATGAAAACCGCATCCGGCGAGTTGTCGAGAACGCTGCGCAATGACTGCTCGCTTTCGCGCAAGCGCTCGGCGATCGCTTCGATCCGGCGGCTGTAGCGGGAATTGCCGAAGAGCACGCCGAAGATCATCAAGCCCAGCAACACCCCGTAACCGGCGATGCTCTCCGGCAAGCGGCTGGTTGATGCGACATCGAACTCGTGGTGACTCTGCAAGCGTGCAACCCAGCGGTGACCGCCCAGTTCCAGCGGCAATTCGACGACATGGCGGCCAGCCAGCCCTGCCTCGCCGTCGGCCCGGGTGTCGTAGAGCAGGTTATCCGGCGCCACCGTCACGTCGAACAAGGCCAGATCGATATCCCTTTCCCGACTGGCCATGATCTCGCGCAGCAGATCGCCCGCCCGGAAGGGACTGAAAACAAAGCCGACCAGAGCGGCTCGCCGCTGCTCGACGGTATTGCGTGGCAGATCGGTGCGATACACCGGCAGGTAGATCATGAAGCCCGGTTGCCGCTGCGGGCCGCTCGGTTCCTGCTTGAGGATCACTTTGTCGGTCAGCGCCGGCAGCCCGCTGTCGCGCGCCCGCTCCATGGCCGCGCGCCGCGCGGCATCGATCAGCATGTCGTAGCCTATCCCCCGCCGGTTGCGTTCGTTCTGCGGTTCGAGATAGGTGACGACACTGTATTGCTCGCGCCCCCCCGGCGGCCGGATTTCATGGGGCGAGATGCCGTCCTCCCTTAGCCTCTCCTCGAACGCAGTCTTGTCCCCGGACGCCACCAGCAGCGCCAGACCAAGCCCTTGCGCGCCGTGCAGATTCCCGCCCAGTTGCAGGCGGTCGACATAGCGCCGCCATTCATCGCGGCTGACCTGATCGCTCGCTTCAAAAAAAGCGGCTGCTCCGCGCAGCACCTGCAGATGCGCGGACATCCGCTGCACGATGTAATCGCGCTCCTTCTCGGCGCGGTAGAGGAAGCGTTCGCTGGCGCGGCGGTTGGCTGTTTCCTGCGCCAGATACCAGGCGCCGAAGGTCAGCGCCAGGAGCAAGCCGAGGACGATCCAGGGCAGAACATCGGGATGCAGGAAACCCCGCCGCGGCAGGCCCGGCAACGATGACTCTCGCGAACTGACGGAATGGATGGGCAAATTTGCTCCAGTCACTAGGCGGGCCGTTTCGGAAGCACGCCAGTAAAACGCCAAGACACTGATTCAAAAAGACTTCTAAAGCACCAGAAACGGAGTGGCGACGACTGCCGCGATACGCCAGCCAACGACGCAAGTGTCTTACGCCAAAGGGCTCTCGTCCAGTATCACGAATGGGATAGACGCCCCGAACAGACGGCGGAAAATCGACGGCACAGAACCTGCTTCAATCTGGTGCATGAACCAGAACGCCCCCGCCCAACGCATCATCAAGATCCGCCGCGACTACAACACCTGGGTCGCCAACGAGACGCTCGAAGACTACGCGCTGCGCTTCACGCCGCGCAGTTTCCGCAAGTGGTCGGAGCTGCGCGTCGCCAACACCGCCTTCGGCGCGGCCTCTTTCCTGGTGCTCGAAGCGGTCGGCGCGACGATGCTGGTCAACGCCGGCTTCATCAACGCCTTCTGGGCGATCCTGGCGACCGGGCTGATCATCTTCCTGCTCGGCCTGCCGATCTCGCACACCGCCGCCAAGCACGGCCTGGACATGGACCTGCTGACGCGCGGCGCCGGTTTCGGCTACATCGGCTCGACCATCACCTCGCTGATCTACGCCTCGTTCACCTTCATCTTCTTCGCCCTCGAAGCAGCGATCATGGCCTATGCGCTGGAGCTTGCCTTCGGCTTGCCGCCGGCCTGGGGCTACCTGGTCTGCGCGCTGGTGGTGATCCCCATGGTCACCCACGGCGTCACCGCGATCAGCCGCTTCCAGGCGTGGACGCAGCCGCTGTGGCTCTTCCTGCTGGTGCTGCCCTACGTCTTCGTGCTGATCGAGGAACCCGACGCCTTCGCCGGGCTGCTCGCCTATGCCGGCGAGAAAGGCAACGGCGGCAGTTTCAACCCGCACCTATTTGGTGCAGCACTGACCGTCGGCATTGCCATGGTGACCCAGATGGGGGAACAGGTCGATTACCTGCGCTTCATGCCCGAGAAGACGCCCGCCAACCGGGGCCGTTGGTGGTTGGGGGTGATCGTCGGCGGGCCGGGCTGGGTGCTGCCCGGCATCCTCAAGATGCTGGGCGGCGCGCTGCTCGCCTGGCTGGTGCTGCGCAACGGTTTTGCGCCGGACAAGGCGGTCGACCCCAACCAGATGTATTTGATCGGTTTTTCCCACGTCTTCGACAACACGACGCTGGCGATTGCCGTCACCGCGATCTTCGTCATCGTCTCGCAGCTCAAGATCAACGTCACCAACGCCTACGCCGGCTCGCTCGCCTGGTCCAACTTCTTTGCCCGGCTGACGCACAGCCATCCGGGGCGCGTCGTCTGGGTCGTGTTCAACACGGCGATCGCGCTGCTCTTGATGGAACTCAACGTCTTCCAGGCGCTCGGCCAGGTGCTCGGCCTGTACTCGAACATCGCCATCTCGTGGATGGCGGCGGTGGTCGCCGACCTCGTGATCAACAAGCCGCTCGGCCTGTCGCCGAAAGGCATGGAGTTCAAGCGCAGCAACCTCTACGACATCAACCCGGTCGGCGTCGGCGCCATGGCCGCCGCCTCGCTGCTCTCGGTGGCCACCTTCACCGGCCTGTTCGGTGTCGGCATCCAGCCCTACGCGCCCTTCGTGGCGATGGCGACGGCCTTCGTCATCTCGCCGCTGATCGCCTGGCGCACCGGCGGCCGCTACTACCTGGCGCGACCGGCGAATGTCGCGGTCGACTCGCACAAATGCGCAATTTGCGAGCGCGACTACGAACCCGAGGACATGGCCCACTGCCCGGCCTACCAGGGGCCGATCTGTTCGCTGTGCTGCTCGCTCGACGCCCGCTGCCACGATCTCTGCAAGCCGCAGGCCAGCCTCGCCGCGCAGTGGCACGCGCTGCTCGCCCGGCTGCTGCCGAAAGCCGCCCTGCCCTACCTGGAAACCGGCCTCGGCCACTACCTGCTGCTGATGCTCGGCATCGTGCCGATCCTGGCGCTGGTCCTCGGCGTGCTGTACACCCACGAACTGCTGATGCTCGGCGACGGCAATCCGGCCATGGGCGCCGCGCTGCAGGAAACCTTCGTCAAGACCTTCGCCGCGCTGCTGCTGCTCTCCGGCGTCGGCGCCTGGTGGATGGTGCTGACCCAGGAAAGCCGGCGCGTCGCGCAGGAGGAATCGAACCGCCAGACGCAGTTGCTGCTGCAGGAAATCGAATCGCACCAGCGCACCGACGAGGCGCTGCAGAAGGCCAAGCAGGTGGCGGATGCCGCCAACCAGGCGAAGAGCCGCTACATCACGGCGATCAGCCACGAACTGCGCACCCCCTTGAACAGCATCCTCGGCTACGCCCAGATCCTCGACGCCGACCCCGACGTGCCGCCCAAGCGCAAGCAGGCGGTCAGCGTCATCCGCAAGTCCGGCGACCACCTGCTGTCGGTGATCGAGGGCACCCTCGACATCGCCCGCATCGAAGGCGGCAAGCTGACGCTGGAGGTCAAGGCGATGGACTTCCCCGACTTCATGCAGCAGATCGTCGGCATGTTCGAGCTGCAGGCGCGCAACAAGGGGCTCTCCTTCGACTACCGGCCGGCCGGCGAACTACCCGCCGTGGTCCGCGCCGACGAGAAGCGGCTGCGCCAGATCCTGATCAACATCCTCGGCAATGCGGTCAAATTCACGGTGCGCGGCGGCGTCGAATTCAAGGTCGAATGCCGGCGCGAGATGGCCATCTTCGAAATCCGCGACTCCGGCCCCGGCATCCCGGCCGAGGACATGGAACGCATCTTCGAACCCTTCGTCCGCGGCAGCACGGTACAGGCCGGCGGCAGCGGCGTCGGCCTGACCATCGCCCGCATGCTCACCGACCTGATGGGCGGCGAGATGCAGGTGTCGAGCACGCCCGGCGAAGGCACGCTGTTCCGCATCCGCCTCTTCCTGCCGCAGGTGCATTCGGCGCAGGCGGCGCGCGAACTGCCGAAGCTCAACCGCATCGGCTACGTCGGCGTGCGCCGGCGCATCCTCGTCGTCGACAACGAGAAAGTCGACCGCGACATGCTGCAGAGCGTGCTCGAACCGCTCGGCTTCATCGTCGACCAGGCGGCCAGCGGCTACGAGGCGCTGCAGGTCATTCCGCGGGTCAAGCCGCACCTCGTCTTCATGGACCTCGGCATGCCCGGCATCGACGGCTGGGAGACGATCCGCCGCATCCGCCAGCAGCAACTCACCGACGCCCAGCTCGCCATCCTTTCCGCCAACGCCTTCGACAAGGGGCTGGACAACGATGTCGGCATCGCCCCCGAGGACTTCATCGTCAAGCCGCTCAAGGTCAATCAACTGCTCGACTGGCTGGGCAGGAAACTCGACCTCGAATGGGTCACCGCCGACACGCCGCCGCCCGCCCCGGCACCGGCCGAGCCGCTGCCGCTGGTCGCCCCGGACGCCGGGCACGTGAATGCGCTGGAAGAAGCGATCAACCTCGGCTACCTGCGCGGCATCCTCAACCAGCTTGCCGAGATCGAAAAGCTCGACGCCCGCCACGGCGAGTTCGTCCGCGTCCTGCGCGAACTGGCGCGCCAGTTCCAGTTCGACGCGATGAAGGAAATCCTGCGAAAATCGGCCCATGAACCCCGTTGACCGCGCCATCTCCGACATTGTCCTGATCGTCGACGACGTCCCCGAGAACCTCTCGCTGCTGCACGACGCACTGGATGAAGCCGGCTACACCGTGCTCGTCGCCACCAATGGCGAATCGGCGCTGCAGCGGGCGCGCCAGAGCCTGCCCGACGTCATCCTGCTCGACGCGCTGATGCCCGGCATCGACGGCTTCGAAGTCGCCCGCCGGCTGAAAGCCGACTTCGCGACGCAGCAAATCCCCATCGTCTTCATGACCGGCCTCACCGAAACCGAGCACGTCGTCGCCGCCTTTGCCGCCGGCGGCGCCGACTACGTGACCAAGCCGATCCGCCCGGCCGAAGTCCTGGCGCGCATCGCCGCCCACATGCAGAACGCCCGCCAGATGAAGCAGGCGCGCAGCGCGCTCGACGCCTTCGGCCAGGCCACCGTCGCCGTGCGCGCCGCCGACAGCCGCATCGTCTGGCAGACGCCGCTGGCCCGCGACCTGCTCAACGCCTATTTCGCCAACCCGGAAACCGTCGCCCCGGAAGAACTGCTCGCCTGGATCGCCGCCGCCAACGCCGCCCGCCGCGACCAGCGCGAACCGGCGCCGCTACTCACCGCCCAGGGCAACAAGCGCCTGCTCGCCTCCTTCCACGACCAGACCGGCGACGATGAATGGCTGGTCGTCCTGCGCGAGGAAAACGACGCCTCCGCCGTCGAATCCCTGATCGCCGCCTTCCGCCTCACCCAGCGCGAAGCCGAAGTGCTCTACTGGGTGGTCCAGGGCAAAACCAGCAAGGACATCGGCGACATCCTCGGCAGCAGCCCGCGCACCGTCAACAAACACCTGGAGCACATTTACGAAAAGCTCGGCGTGGAAACGCGCACGGCGGCGGCAAACCTGGCGCTGGGGAAGATGCGGGGGAGTTGAGCGCACCGACGGTTTTTAGCCGAATACTGCGGTCGACCGCGAAAACCAGATGATTTTTGCGTTTGACGAAACGCCCCCAGGAAATTCGAGTGACATCGAAGCCCCGCGCCGTTCGGCGTCGCATATTTGCCACCGAAAAAAACCAGATCGCCACACAAACGATCACCAAGAAGCGAAGACACCGCACAACCCGCTTGCCGGAAACAGACAGCTATTCTTTGCGAATCAAAATTGGAGATCAATCCGGCAAACAAGAAATAAAATATGCCATTGAACTTCTCGAGCTGAACAAGGAGGCGAGATGAGTATTGATGCGCAGGCAACGGAAATGGACGTCGAGAATATTGGCCGACTCGGCGTGCGCCATCTCAAATCCCTTTGGCACAGGCGTCTCGAAGCATTGGAAAATCGCGGGCAACGAACCTTGCACCCCAAGGAAGAAAACCTGGACCGCATCGTGCTGGACGGATTGGGCCTGGGGATCGTTGAACCTGACAAATTTCTCTTCCAGACGCAGCCGAGCTTCGAGAAATTCGAACGCTGGATCGTCGACACACTCGGCGGCGAGATCGCCAAGGAAACAGTAGCCCGTGTTAACCAGGCAGTTGCCGATTGTCTCGCGGATCAACGCAACGACTACCCCTTGCGCAACACGATCGCCGAGCCGGTCTTGACCGCCGATGACCTGGCCTTTTGGGAAGAGAATGGTTATGTGGTGCTGCGCAATGCGATCCACAAAGAAGACGCTCGCGCCGCAGAACTGGCTGTATGGGCGTTCCTCGGCATGGACCCGCAGCGGCCCGAGACCTGGTATGAGCGCGAGCACATCTTCTGGGCCTCTCTTTTTTACCACCCCGCGCTTGCCCGGAATCGACAATCAACGCGCATCCACAAAGCGTTTGCCCAGCTCTGGGGTACGGAAAACCTGTTGATGACCATCGACCAGACAAGCCTGAACCGCCCCGAGCAGGACGAGGCCTGCCCTATCTCCGGCCCGAGCAAGCTACATTGGGATACGAGCATCCATCAGCCCATGCCGTTTGGCGTACAAGGGATCCTGTATCTGAACGATGTCGCGGCGGACCAAGGGGCTTTCCAATGCGTCCCCGGCTTCCACCATCAGATCAAAGAATGGCTGGAAGGACTGCCTCCCGGCGAGGATCCGCGCGAAGCGGCGCAGGTCCTGGATGCCACCCCAATCGCTGCCGGCGCAGGCGACCTGATCATCTGGCGTCACGATTTACCTCATGGGAGCAGCCGGAATCTCGGTCGCTACCCAAGGGTCGCGCAGTACCTCAAGATGTATCCCCCCGACTTTCCGATAAACCCTGTCTGGAAATGAAGGGTGGGGACGAAAATCGCGACGCTTTGCACTTCATGGAATATCAAGATTCCGGCGCATGTCTGGCGCAAGAGAGGATCTGGCGCCCTATCGCGCCAAGGAAGCCCGATGTAACAAGGTCATCATGACGTAATGCCGGGAGATTGATCTTTATGCGTTGAACGACTACGCCAATGGTCTGCGGAACTTCCCGGCCCCAAGACAGTCACTTTTATGGCTGGCAATCTGCTGCAACACCACCACGCGCCAGCCCCCTAACCTTGGAGTCCACATCATGGCAAAACCCGCAACAGGCATTTGGAAATCCGGCAGAGGTCTTCCTGAAGTCACCGTTCATACCGTCAAGGAATTTGTCGACGCTGAAGGATATTTTCTCGCAGCAGTCGACATCGCCGGTGAAACGGAAAACCTTGAACTCGACCCCGATGAATGGGATATCTTCACCAAGGCCAATGCGCTCAGCCCGGCCGAGCGCCCACCGGCAGCTTGATCAAGACACCCGGTGCGACAACAAGATATCGGCAGGCATTGAGGCCGATGGATCGCACCGGGGCGGATTGCCGCCGCGCGTTGCAAGAGCGGAAGCTTTTGGGTTTGCTAGAACACAATACGAGTCGCCGCAGCAGCGCCGTTACATGACGCTGGAAAGCTTGGCCGAGGTCAGCGACAATCCCCCCGCCAGCCTGCCCACCGTGACCGTCAGATTGGCAGTCGAGCCAAACCGGAGTGCATGACCTCCTGATTGCCTCTCCCCCCTTGGGGCTTCAAATCGAAGCCTAATCTCAAAATGTGGCATCAGGCAGCAGATGAATCGACCAATACTCGCTTTTCTCGCAGTCCTTTTTTTGCAGACACCTCTCGCTGCGGCGCCTACGTTCGAACCCGATGATCTGCCCAGCTTCGTAGCGCCTCTCAAATGGGCGCCGAGCCGTGACGAAGTGTTGGCACAGAGCGGCGGTTCCAGAATTGAGAACAACAACTACAGTGCCGAATACTTCGGGAAGCTGATCCGCGTCGATGCCCAAATCTTTACCGAGTCAGGAATGCCCCTATTCGGCGAGGCGCAAATTACTCTTGAGCGGTTTGAAGGAAGACATATCGGGATTCGAATCAATACAACGGACCTGGATTCCAGATGCTGGGATGATGAAGCGCCAATCAAAGGATGTCGCAAAGATGATCGAAATCGTCTTCACCAGACATTTCTGAAAATCAAGAGCGCATTGGAAAAGCAGTACGGCCCGGGGATCGTACAAAGATCGTCGAGTGATCGCGAGCCATCCGTTCAGTGGCGTGCCCAAAGCGGGCATTTGATGCTTTTCCTGAATCGGGAAGAGTTTGATGGCTGGACGATTGGCCTATGGATTGCTCGGCGCTGACTTATTCCCCGACTCAATTTTTGGCTTCGCCGGAATTTCCCGCGCGAAAACGCAAGACGATTGCAGCAACAATCCCTACCGACAGCAAAAAGCCCGCCAAAAGGCGGGCTAAGTGCTTGAATCCTTGGCTCCTCGACCTGGGCTCGAACCAGGGACCTACGGATTAACAGTCCGGCGCTCTACCGACTGAGCTATCGAGGAAAAGTCCCGCCGTCTGGCGAGAGGCGCGGATTATAACCAGCTTTTCCGAAAAGGCCTAGTGCTCTGCGTCTTCGTCGGTCGATGCGGTTTCCGGCGAGGCTTCGGCGACCGCCGACGACTTGGCGGCCTTTTCCAGTTCGGCCTGGCGGCTGGCGCGCAGGTTCGGGGTTTCCAGGCTGATGCGGCCGAGGGTGCCGGTGCGGTAGTCGTTGAGCAGGATGCCGGCGGCCTTTTCGAGGTCGAGTTCGCCGCCCCGGCCCTTGATGATGCAGCCGCGCTTTTTGGCGATGCCTTCGAGCACGGCGACCGCGTCCATGCCCGGCAACTCGAAGCCGTAGCGGGCCTGGAGCAGCGCCGGGTAGTGTTCGAGCAGGTAGCCGGCGAGCCAGGTGGCGACTTCGTCGTCGATGTAGGCGTTGACGCCGACCGAATGGCTGGCCGCCATCATCAGGCCGTCGATCGGGTGGTCGATCTTCGGCCACAGCATGCCCGGCGTGTCGTAGATGGTCAGCCGCGAACTGAGGTCGATGCGCTGCTGGCTCTTGGTCACCGCCGGCTGGTCGCCGACGGCGGCGACCTTCTTCTTGACCAGCGCGTTCATCAGCGTCGATTTGCCGACGTTGGGGATACCCATGATCATCAGCCGCAGCGGCTTGACCGCGTCGTTGCGATGCGGCGCCAGCTTCTGTGCCAGACCGGGGATCTTGGCGACGTCGCCGGGTTTCTTGCAGGAGATGGCGACCGCCATCACGCCCGGTTGCTTGCCGAAGTAATCGAGCCAGGCCTTGGTCACTGCCGGGTCGGCGATGTCGGCCTTGTTCAGCAGTTTCAGGCAGGGGCGCTGGCGGAAGGTGCGCAGCTCGTGGATCATCGGGTTGCTGGAAGCCTGCGGCAGGCGGGCGTCGAGCACTTCGACGACGACATCGGCCATGGCCAGCGTCTCGCCCGCTTTCTTGCGGGCCTGGGTCATGTGACCGGGATACCATTGGATGGACATGTTTGCTCTCTGTTCTATCTTGACTGTTTTTCAGGCACCGGAGACTTCCCAGCGGCCACCCTTGTTCGGGCCGATGCGGCGCAAACGTCCTTGCGCCTTGAGTCGGGCAACCTGTTTTTCGACTGCGCGCACGCTGAGGTTAAGGCACTTTGCCAGTTCCGCAAGCGTCAGCGTCGAATGTTCCGCCAAAAGACCCAGAATCTTGTCGGCAGTTTCTACCGAACTTTCTACCGAACTTTCTACCGAACTTTCTACCGAACTTTCTACCGAACTTTCTACCGAACTTTCTACCGAACTTTCTACCGAACTTTTCGGTGAACCGTCCTGCAGAAGTTCATCAGACCAACGCATTTCCAATACGGTGTATTCCTGCGGATCGAAATACTCACGCAATTGCAGACCGTGGCCCAGCGCTTGCCAGCCGTGAACGATACGCGACATGCCCGACCCGGCGCGTTCGCCCAAGCCGATCATCAGGAACATCTGCTGCAGGGTGCGATTGCGGCAATCACTGATACCACCCTGCAAAGCCTGACTGGGCGAAATACGCAAGGTGCCCGGATTGCGGAAGGTGAAACCGGCCGGCTCCTTGACCACCTGGACGGAAACGCGGCCGCTGTAATCGGCATGCACCAACGCATTGACCAGTGCCTCGCGCAGCGCCTTGTGCGTGGGTGTATCGTCCTGTCGCAGGTCGCCCTGCAGGACGAAGGGCACTTTCAACTCGGCAGTCAGTTTGATGACCACTCGTCGATAAAAGTCGAACAGGTTACCCGACCAGGAACCGTCCGGCACCAGCCGATCCAGCCATTGCACGCTTTCGGCGTAGTCACGCGGGCGTTCCTGGTAATCGACAAAGTACAGCGGCAGCGCTTCAGCAATCGCCGGCCACTGCCCGAACATCAGCAGCCCGGCTTGAGTCAGCCCGGTTTCTCCGCTGGTACGGTCTTCGCGCCAGCCGCCGAGCCTTTGCAGGAAAGCCTGATCGTCGAGCGCCAGCCAGGGATGATCCGGTTTGTCGGCGCGAAAAATATTGCGGTAGGCCTTGAGGCTGTCCGCATTCAGGTCGCTTAGGCCAAAATTCGGCAGGATGCGCGTATCGCGGCTGTCTTCGAGCTGCTCGGCGAGCATCCGCTTGATGTCTTCATCGGCCAGCGCGCGGTCGCCGTCGTTCAGGCGGCGCCAGGTGTTGCCGAAAGGATTGGTCGTCAGATGAATCGGCCGCTGCTGCCGGCTGGCCCGTGGCACACGGATCGCCAACAGGGTCTTGCCGGCGATGTCGATTTCCTCGACATCGGCGTCAGTCAGCAGGTTGCTACTGACCTTTTGCCGATTGTTCAAATTGTTGAACAATTCGCTGCGCACCTTGGCCGGGCTTTCGATTCCGGCCAGTTCAAAACCCTCCCGCCGCTCACGAAGGCCCAGCAGGATGATGCCGCCTTCGGTGTTGGCAAAGGCGCTGTAGGTCGACCAGAAATCCTTCGGCAAACGCCCCTTGCCATCCTGTCCGCCGGCCAGCTTGCATTCGACGACAGCCGATTCCCGCAGCGCAGCAAGCCGGTCGGGAAGATGATCCAGGATCGTCGCAGCTTGATTGCGCACGGCCAGCCCGGTTCAGCCGCCGGTCACGGGCGGGAAGAAGGCGATTTCGTCGCCATCGCGGAGCGCGGCGTCGGCCTTGGCCATTTCCTGATTGACTGCGCAGCGCAGGTTCTTGGCGGTAGCCAGTTCGGCCCGGCCTTGCCCGACCAGCCAGTCGCGCAACTGGCCGACGCTGGTGACGCCGGCCGGCAGCTCGACGGTTTCGCCGGCAGTGCCGAAGGCTTCGCGCAGGCTGGCGAAGTAAAGAATGTTCACGCTCATGCCAGCAACTCCGCAAAAGTGACGAAACGGACGCTGTCGCCCGTTTGAACCGCCTGTCCCGGCGGGTTGAGGACCAGGCCGTCGCTCCAGCACAGCGAGGTGACGACGGCGGAACCCTGGTTCGGGTAAAGCTCGACGCGGCCGGCGGCGTTGATCCGCCCGCGCAGGAATTCGAGGCGACCGTCCGGCCGGCTCCAGGTGTAATCGGCGGTCAGCGGCATGGTCTTCGGCAGCACGTCGGCAACGCCCTGCAGGCGCAGGATGAAGGGGCGCACCAGCATCGCGCAGGTGACGAAGGCGGCGACCGGGTTGCCCGGCAGGCCGATGAACCAGGCGCTGCCGCCCTCCGGCTTGCGCACTTCGCCGAAGGCCAGCGGCTTGCCCGGCTTGATCGCGATCTTCCACATGTCGAGCCGACCTTCGGCCTCGACCGCCGGCTTGACATGATCTTCCTCGCCGACCGAGACGCCGCCGCTGGTGACGATCAGGTCGTTGTCGGCGGCGGCGCGGCGCAGCGCGTCGCGGGTGGCGTCGAGGCAGTCGGGCACGCTGCCCAGGTCGCGCACTTCGCAGCCCAGCCCTTCGAGCAGGGTGCGCAACAGATAGCGGTTGGAGTTGTAGATGGCGCCGGGCGGCAGCGGCTCGCCCGGCTGCACCAGCTCGTCGCCGGTGAAGAAGATGCCGACGCGGACGCGCCGATACACCGGCAGTTCGGGCAGGCCGGCCGAGGCGGCCAGACCGATTTCCTGGGCGCGCAGGCGGACGCCGGCCGCCAGGATCTGACCGCCGGTGGCGATGTCCTCGCCGCGCCGGCGGATGTTCTCGCCGAGGCGCGGCAGGTGGTTGAGGGTGACGACGCCGTCGCCGGCAACGCAGCGCTCCTGCATGATCACTGCGTCGGCGCCGGCCGGCACCGGGGCGCCGGTGAAGATGCGGGCGGCGCTGCCGGGCTGCAGTTCGCTGCCGACCGTGCCGGCCGGAATGCGCTGGCTGACCGGCAGCGTGATGCCCTCCTCGCCCAGGCCGGCGAGATCGGCAACGCGCACGGCGTAGCCGTCCATCGCCGAATTGTCGAGCGGTGGCACGTCGACCGCGGACACCTGCGCCTTTGCCAGCACGCGGCCGGCCGCGGCAGTCAGCGGCACATGCCGGATTTCCTCGACCGGCCGGGCGGCGGCGAGCAGTTGTTCGAGCGCTTGTTCGTAGCTGAGCATGGTCATACCTTGAGTTGGCAGTGACGGATGATGAAATCGGCCACCGTGGCAATGTCGTTGAGCGGCAGCACCGGTATCGGCGCGGCGATCGCCTCGTCGCAGGCGACGGCGACGATGTCGTCGCGCTCGGCAAAGAGCGGCGGCTTGCCGTTGGCCGGACGGTGGACCTCCAGCTTGGGCACCGGTTCCTGCTTGAAGCCCTCGACCAGCACCAGGTCGCACGGCGTCAACCGGGCGAGCAGCGTAGACAGCGCCGGTTCCGGCTCGTCCCGGCATTCGTGCATCAATGCCCAGCGCGAACCGCTGGCCAGCATGACTTCGGCAGCGCCGGCCGCGCGGTGGCGGTACGAGTCCTTGCCCGGCTTGTCGATATCGAAGCCGTGGTGCGCGTGCTTGATCACCGAGACCTTGAGGCCGCGCGCCAGCAGCGCCGGAATCAGCTTTTCCAGCAGCGTCGTCTTGCCGGAGCCGGACCAGCCGGCAATGCCAAAAACCTTCACCGCGCCATTTCCTTGTTGTCCTTGTTATTCCAGCCATAGGCGCGCTCGACGCGAGCGACGCGGACCGCGAAAGCTTCGTACCAACCGGCGCGGCCGCCCTGGCGCGCTGCCAGATGGTCGACGTTTTCGCGCCAGGCGGCGATCGCCGCCTCGTCGCTCCAGTAGGAAACCGTGATGCCGAAACCGTCCGCGTCGCGCACGCTCTCGACGCCGAGAAAGCCGGGCTGACGCGCCGCCAGTTCGAGCATGCGGTCGGCCATGGCGGCGTAACCAGCGTCGCCCCCGGCGCGCCGGGAACTGAAAATCACCGCATGATACGGTGGTTCCGGAGTGCAGGCAAAAACCGGGGCGCTCATGCCAACTTCTCCCGGGTCAGGAAATCCGCGCGCGCCAGACGGTAGAGACAGTGCCGCAACAGCGGGTGCCCGGCCGGCAACTGCGGATGATCGAACTCGCCCGCCGGACGCATGCCCAGACGCTGCATCAGCGACTGCGAACGCCGGTTGCCGAGCGTCGTGAACGCGACGATCTCGGTCAGGCCAAGCCGCTGGAAGCCGAATTCCAGCGCCGCCTGCGCCGCTTCGTGGGCAAGGCCGCGCCCCCAGTACGGGCGGTCCAGACGCCAGCCGATCTCGACGCAGGGCGAGAACGGCAGTTCCGGCGCCGGCACGTGCAGACCGACGCAGCCGATGAACGCTGCAGCTGACTTGTCCTCGACCGCCCAGAATCCCCAGCCGCGCTCGTCGATCAACGCCGCGCAACGCTCCGCCAGTTGCGCGCTTTCCGCTGCCGAGAGCGGCGCCGGAAACCATGCCATGACCGCCGGATCGGCCGACATGGCGGCGAACGGCTGGCGGTCGTCGGCCCGCCACTGGCGCAGGCGCAGGCGAGCGGTTTCGAGGACCACCGGTTCAGCCATCGAGCGCCGCCGCGGCCGCAAACACCGGCGCGAAGCCGCCGCCCGGCGTGCGGAAGTTGGTCGTCTGCCCCTGGTAGAGGCGGGCCGCGACGCACTGGACATGGCCGTCGTACACGAAGCAGCGGAAATCGGCCTTCATCGTCTGCGGCTGACCGTCGACCATCACCGCGTGTTCGGACGGCGGGGCGATTTCCTGGGCAAGATAGTGGCCGGCGAGGATTTCGTCGAAGACGCGGCGGGTCAGCTTGTCGCCGCGATAGGCGGCGCGGCTGCCGAAACCGGCCGGCGGCTTGAAGAACCAGCGCTTGCGCCCGGCCCACAAGGCATCGGCGTCGGCCGGATCGACCGTCACGGTGCGCGGCACGCCGGCCAGCAGGATGCGCTGCGTTTCAGCGTCGACGCTGAGCGCGGCGAGTTTTTCCGGGTCGGACAAGGTCATCAGGTGGCGCTTGTCGGCGTGCGTCGCATGCGCCGCCGGGTGTGGCGTCAGGACTACGGCGCCGGCCAGGCAGGCGGCGCGGATGGCGCGGCAGGACTCGCCTTCGAGGTAGAAATCGGTCAGCCGGTTGTAGATCAGGTCGACCGGTTCGCCGGCCAGCCGGAGTTCGCCGTCGGCGTAGAGGAAATCGTTCGGATCGGCGATGACGGCGGCGATGCCGTTGACGGCAAAGAGGTCGCGGCAGAGTTCGAATTCCGGCGCCAGGAACTGCCCGGCCGGCGCCTCGTCGACGATGGCGATGCGGCGCAGCGGCGCGTCGCCCCGGGCCAGCCGCCATTCGGCGAGGAACATGTCGAGGATGGCGGCGAGCAGTGCGGCACCTTCGTCGGCGCGGCCGTGGGCGGCGAGCAGATAGGCGTTGAGCAGACCGCCGCCGGCGTTGGTGTTGATCTCGATCAGCTTCGGGCCAGCCGCCGTCAGGTGGAAGTCGTAGCCCATGAAGACGCCGCGCGCGGCGGTCGGCAGGCGGGCGCTGGCCGGCGCTCTGGCGAGCGCTTCGGCACGAAAGGCGGGCAAGGCCAGCACCGTTTCGATGGCGCCGACCAGCTCGGCCATGGCTTCGAGCTGCGCCTTGTCGACACGGATGTCGGCGGCGGAGAAGAGTTGCGGCTGGCGCGCCGCGAGCTGGTCGAAAGTGGTTTTCATCGGTTGGCGAAAAAATCGAGGACGACCTGCAGTTCGCGGGTCCGCTTCATCGCCGGCAGACTTTGCCAGACCTTGCGCCCGTACGGCTTTGATATCAGTCGTGGATCGCAGATCATCAGCACGCCCTTGTCGGATTCGTCGCGGATCAGCCGGCCGGCGCCCTGCTTGACGTTGATCACGGCGCGCGGCAACTGGTATTCGATGAAGGCGTTGCGGCCCTGCTTCTTCATCTCGTCGATGCGCGCCGAGAGCACCGGGTCGTCGGGCGGCGCGAAGGGAATCTTGTCGATGACGACCAGCGACAAGGCCTCGCCGCGCACGTCGACGCCTTCCCAGAAGCTCTGGCTGCCGACCAAGATGGCGTTGCCGAGGAAGCGAAAGCGCTGCAGCAGTTCGTTCTTGCTCGCCTCGCCCTGAACCAGCAGCGGCAGGTCGAGGCCCTCGTCGTCGATCTTCGCCTTGAGCAGTTCGTGCGTGCGGCGCATCGCGCGCAGGCTGGTGCACAGGAAGAAGGCGCCGCCGTTGGCGGCCTTGACCGCCGGCCAAGCGGCGTCGACCACCGTTTCGGTGTAGTGGAAGGCGTTCGGGTCGGGCATGCCGAGCGGCGCATAAAGCACCGCCTGCTCGCCGTAGTCGAAGGGACTGTGCCAGCAGGCGGATTCCGGCTCGCCGAGGCCGAGTTCGGCGCAGTAATGGTGGAACTTGCCCTGCACGGCGAGCGTTGCCGAGGTGAAGATCCAGGCACGCGGGTGGCCGCCCATCTGCTTGCGGAAGATGCCAGCGACGTCAAGCGGCGTCGCGTTGAGTTGCAGCGACTGGGTGAAGGCTTCGGCCCAGTAAACAAAACCGGCGTCGACCGGCTTGCGCCAGCGGCTGACCCGCTCGCGCAGCTCGCTCGCCCGCTGCCAGCATTTTTCCAGGCCTTCGGCGCGGCTGGCCTGGGTTTCGAGCAGGGCGACGAATTTTTCGAGTTCGCTTTCGAGCGCCGCCAGCGCCGGCGCGAATTCCGCCTTCTCCTGCAACTGGGCGGCGGCGAAGCGGCCGGCATCGACGCCGACCGCCAGCCGCAAGTCGCGCGCCGCCTTTTCCACCGCTTTGGACAGTGGCGTCAGGTCGAGGCAGTCGCGAGCGTGGGTCAGGCCTTCGGCGCGGGCGTCGCGGCAGAGGTCGAGCACCTGCGCGGTGGACAGGCTGTCGCCGAAGAACAGCGTCGCCACTTCCGGCAACTGGTGCGCCTCGTCGAAGATCACCGTGTTGCAGGCGGGGAGCAGTTCGGCCATGCCTTCGTCGCGCAGCATCACGTCGGCGAAGAAGAGATGGTGATTGACCACGACCAGGTCGGCGGCCATCGCCTCCTTGCGCGCCTGCATGACAAAGCAGGTCTTGTAGTCCGGGCATTCCTGGCCGAGGCAGTTGTCGCGCGTCGAGGTGGCGTGGTTCCACACCGGCGAGTTCTCGTTGACCTCGTTGCATTCGGCCTTGTCGCCGGTCTGCGTGATTTTGGCGAAGGCGGCGATGCGGCGCGCGTCGGCGGCGTCCTCGCGGCTCAGGAAGCGGCCGTCGGCGAGCGAACGGTTGAGGTGGTAGGGACAGACGTAGTTGGCCCGCCCCTTCAACAGCGCAGTGCGCACCGGCGCCTTGAGGATCTCGCGCACCATCGGCAGATCCTTGTTGTAGAGCTGGTCCTGCAGCGTCTTGGTGCCGGTCGAGACGATCACCTTGCCGTGCGATTTGAGCGCCGGCACCAGGTAGGCGAAGGTCTTGCCGGTGCCGGTGCCGGCCTCGGCGATGAACACCGCGTTCTCCTTGATCGCCGCCGCGATGCGCTCGGCCATCTCGACCTGCTGCGGGCGCACGCGATAACCGTCGATGGCGCGGGCGAACGGGCCGTCGGGGGCGAAGATTTCCTGGAGGGTAGACAAGGCGATGGTCGGGCGAACGAAAAAAGAAGCGGCTGCGGCCCGCGGCATCTTAACAGAAGCCACAGCCGGCGACTTCGCCCCGCTGTGGTGCATTGCAGCAATGTTTCGCGAAACAATCCGCAAACATTCGATAATCCAGATTATTGCACTTGCTGCAGCGCACAATATTTTGGCGAAACTCACGCTTTTTCATGCTAGATTTGGCTCATAACGACAAGCAGCGCGAGCCCAACGAGAGGAAGTCAGCCATGCGCCAATACGCCAAGCCCACCTTACCGCCGCTGCCGGTCGAACCGGACGGCCTCGCCCCGCCCAGCGCCAGGCTGCAACACCAGGGCCAGAGCCAAGCTCTGACCGCCAGCCGCTGGCCGGCCCGGCTCGACCTGCTGCAGGGGATTTCCGGCCTCGCCCTGGCGCTCTTTCTGGTTGCCCACATGGCTTTCGTCGCCAGCATCCTGGTCAGCGAGGAAATGTTCTACCGCGTCGCCCGCTTCTTCGAAGGCGAATGGCTGTTCGGCACGCCGCATCCGTGGCTGGTTTCGCTGGTCGCCGCCGGCGTCACCGGCTTGCTGATCGTCCACGCCTGGCTGGCGCTGCGCAAGTTTCCCGCCAGCTACCGCCAGCACAGCGCCTTTAGTGCCCACCGCCGACGCCTGCGCCACGTCGATACCAGCCTGTGGTGGCTGCAGGTGGTGAGCGGTTTCATCCTCTTCTTCCTGACCACCATCCACCTCTACGACATGCTCAGCCAGCCGGCGCTGATCGGCCCCTACGAATCGGCGGACCGCGTCTGGAGCGGGCGCATGTGGCCGATCTACCTGGCCCTGCTGTTCACCGCCGAAGTCCACGGCGGCATCGGCCTCTACCGGCTGGCGCTGAAATGGGGCTGGTTCGTCGGCAGCGAGCCGAACCGTGGCCGACTGCGCCTGCGCCGGGTACGCCACGCATTCACCGCCTTTTTCGTCAGCCTCGGCCTGGTCACCCTGCTCGCCTACGTCGACCTCGGCCGCAACCACGCCGCGCACGCCGGCGAACGCTACCAGCCGCCGCCCAGCGCCGAGCCGGCGCGGAGCTGACGATGGAAATCATCCATAGCGACGTCCTCGTCATCGGCGGCGGACTGGCCGGACTGCGCGCCGCGCTGGCGGCGAGGAAACGCGGCCGCGAGGTGATCGTCCTCAGCCTGGTGCCGCCCAAGCGCTCGCACTCGGCCGCTGCCCAGGGCGGCATGCAGGCCAGCCTGGCGAACGCGGCGCGCGGTGCCGGCGACAACGAGGACGTGCATTTCGAGGACACCGTGCGCGGCAGCGACTGGGGCTGCGACCAGGAAGTGGCGCGCCTGTTTGCCCATGTCGCGCCCAAGGCGGTGCGCGAACTGGCCGCCTGGGGCGTGCCGTGGAACCGCGTCGAGGCCGGCGCACGGACCGCGATCGTCGACGGCAAGCCGGTCGTGATCGAGGAAAACTCCGCCGCCCACGGCCTGATCACCGCCCGCGATTTCGGCGGTACCCGCCAGTGGCGCACCTGCTACGTCGCCGACGGCACCGGCCACGCCATGCTGTACACGGTCAGCGATCAGAGCATCGCCGCCGGCATCCCGGTCCATGAACGGCGCGAGGCGGTGGCGCTGATCCACGACGGCGAGCGCTGCCACGGCGCCATCGTCCGCGACCTGAGCAACGGCCGCCTGAGCGCCTACGTCGCCCGCGCCACCTGCATCGCCAGCGGCGGTTTCGGCCGTCTCTACCAGGTCACCACCAACGCCGTGATCAACGAAGGGATCGGCGCCGCCATCGCCCTCGACACCGGCGTCGTGCCGCTCGCCAACATGGAGGCGGTGCAGTTCCACCCGACCGCCATCTTTCCCGCCGGCATCCTGGTCACCGAGGGTTGTCGCGGCGACGGCGGACTGCTGCGCGATGTCGACGGCCACCGCTTCATGCCCGGCTACGAGCCGGAAAAGAAGGAGCTGGCGTCGCGCGACGTCGTCTCGCGGCGCATGGAAGCGCACATCCGCGCCGGCAAGGGGGTCGCCCACCAGTACGGCGAACATCTCTGGCTCGACATCACGCTGCTCGGCGCTGCCCACATCGAGCGCAAGCTGCGCGAAGTGAAGGAAATCTGCCAGTACTTCCTCGGCATCGACCCGGCAAAGCAGTGGATACCGGTGCGCCCGGCCCAGCATTACTCGATGGGCGGCATCCGCACCGACGCGCACGGCGCGGCGCGCGGCCTCAAGGGCCTGTTCGCCTGCGGCGAGGCGGCCTGCTGGGACCTGCACGGCTTCAATCGGCTGGGCGGCAATTCGGTCGCCGAAACGGTGGTTTCCGGGATGATCGTCGGCGAGGCGATCGCCGATTTCTGCGCCACGCCGGCCGGCGAGCTGACCGTCTCGACCGCCCTGATCCGCCGCTGTTTCGAGCGGGCGCAGGCCGAATTCGCCGGCATCGCCGAAAGCCGCGGCAAGGAAAACGCCGCCCTGCTGCTGCGCGAGATGCAGGCGACGATGACCGCCCGCGTCGGCATCGTCCGTCACGGCGATACGCTGCACACCGCGGTCGACGCCCTGCAGGGCCTGCTGCGGCGCAGCCTGGACCTCGGCCTGCGCAGCAGCCGGCCGGGCGCCAATCCGGAACTGACGCAGGCCTGGCGCCTGCGGAAGATGCTCAAGCTGGCGCTGTGCGTCGCCTGGGGCGCGCTGCAGCGCACCGAAAGTCGCGGCGCCCACTACCGCGAGGACTTCCCGCAGCGCAACGACGCCGACTGGCTGAAACGCACGCTGGCCACCTGGCCCGACCCCGAGCTGACGCTGCCGACGCTGTCCTACGAGGCGCTCGACGTCACGCGCATGGAATTGCCGCCCGGCTGGCGCGGCTACGGCGCCCGCGACGCCATCGAGCATCCGCTGACCGCCGTCCGCCAGGCCGAAGTCGAGGCCATCCGCGCCCGCCTCGCCGGCGCCGACCGCCACACCGTGCAGGATGCCCTGCTGCCCTTCCGCGACCTGCTGCCGCCACACCTGCGCGGCGCCAACGCCCGCCTCGGAGACCCCGCATGATCCCGCTGCTGCGCAAGTCCGTCAGGCCGCCGCGGCCGCGCCGCCTGACCCTGCAGATCCTGCGCTATAACCCGGCGACGCCGGAAATCGCGCCCTACCTGCAGGACTTCGCGATCGACGAAAGCGACGGCATGACGCTGTTCATCGCGCTCAACGAAATCCGCGCCAGCCAGGACCCCTCGCTGCAGTTCGACTTCGTCTGCCGCGCCGGCATCTGCGGTAGCTGCGCGATGCTGGTCGACGGCCGGCCGGCGCTCGCCTGCCGCACCCTGACCCGCGACTGCGGCCCGCGCATCGTGCTGGCGCCGCTGCCCTTTTTCGAACTGATCGGCGATCTTTCGGTAAACACCGGCAAGTGGATGCGCGGCACCGCCGAACGTCTGCAGACCTGGATCGCCCAGACACAGCCGGTCGACCTCGACGCCCTCGAAGCGCGCATGGAACCGGCGCTTGCCGAGGCGATCTACGAACTCGACCGCTGCATCGAATGCGGCTGCTGCATCGCCGCCTGCGGCACGGCGCAGATGCGCGAGGACTTCGTCGGCGCCGTCGGCCTCAACAAGATCGCCCGCTTCCGCCTCGACCCGCGCGACACGCGCAGCGACGCCGATTTCTACGAGTTGATCGGCGACGACAACGGCGTCTTCGGCTGCATGAGCCTGCTCGGCTGCCACGACTTCTGTCCCAAGCAGTTGCCGCTGCAGACGCAGATCGCCTTCCTGCGCCGCAAGATGGCGGTTGAAGGCTGGCGCTGAGCGCCAGCCCTACCGACTTTCAGTCGACAAACAGGTCGAGCGGAATACCGAAGCGTTTGGCCAAAGCAGCGGCCTGACGAAGATTGATCCGACGCTTGCCCGACAGGATTTCGGAAATCACCGACTGCGTTGCCACCTCGGGCAGGTCCTTCTGATTCAGCCCATGGCTTTCCATCAGGAAAGCCAGACGGCTGGCCGGTGTGGAGTTATCCGGCCAAGGATGCACGCGGTCTTCGTATTCACGGATGCGGTCGGCAACCAGGGCAACCAGCGTGAAAATCGGGTGTTGATCGTCATTACCAAACCGTGCAAACGCCTCGTCCACAAATGCCAGCAACTGCGCATGATGCGCTTCGTCGCGCACCGGACCGGACAAACCGAGAGCGGCATTGACTGTCTGCCAGGGGGCCAGCAACTCATCAACACTCATTTCCAGCCTCCTTTGTCGTACTCGGCATGGGTCAGCACAGCCTTGATCCAGAACAGTTGCGGTGCGAAGGCAATGGCGGCGATCAAGCGATATTTGTTGCCACCGATATTGAACACGTAACGTTCGCCGACCTTATCCACACTGCCGAACGTCAGTTTCAGCTCGGCGTAGCTGGCAAAACGGCCTTTTTCCACCAAGCCACGGAAATTCTGCAGCGGGGCATCGGCGTCCGGATGCCTGATCGCGAAATCCCGCAGTGCCTTGTTCGATATCAGCTTCATGCTCAATTTATAGCAAACTGCGATTTATTGCAAATTGCGATGGCCGACATTCAGCCCTTCTTGCCAGTGCTCACCTGCCGCCCGCCCCGATAACCCATTCGTCATTGCGCAGTAACATGATAGCCCCTTCCATCCCATGACAGGCTCGCCTGCCTCAACGCGGCGCCAGCGCCAACCACAGCGCAGTGGCCAGCAGCATCCAGGCGAAGGCGGCGCGCATCCGCCGTTCCGGCAGTTTGTGGGCGAGCGCGACGCCGGCGGCGACGGTGAGCGTGCCACCGAGCGCCATCGGCAGACCGAGGCTCCAGTCCACGCGCTGGGCGCCGGCGTAGGCGCCGAGCGCCACCAGCGAACTCGGTGCGACCAGCGCCAGCGCCAGGCTCTGCGCCACCGTCTGGCGCTGGCCGAGCCAGCCGGCAAGCAGCGGCGTGGCGACGAGGCCGCCGCCGATGCCGAGCAGGCCCATGCTGCTGCCACCGGCAACGCCGACCAGCGGCAACGCGGCTGCCCGCAGCGGCGCCCCGCTGACCGGCTGGCGGCCACCCCGCCCCTGCCACAGCAGGCGCAGCGCAAGCAGGCCGAGGAAGACACTGAACATCTGACCGAGCAAGTGCCCGTCGAGACGTGTCGCAAAGCGCGCCAAGGCCCAGGTGGTCAGCGTTGCCGGTGCGGCGATCGCCAGCGCCGCGCGCCAGCCGACCGGGTGCTTCTGGCTGTAACGCCACCAGCCGATCAGCAGATTGGGCACCATCAGCACCAGCGCCGTCCCCTGCGCGGTCGCCTGATCCATCGCGAAGGCCAGCACGAACAGCGGAATGGCGACGATGCCGCCGCCGATGCCGAACAGGCCGCCGAAGAAGCCGAGCGCGGCGCCGAGACAGAGGGCGAGAAAGAGGTCGGCGAACGGTAGCAGGTGCATTTGGGGCAGGAGCGGGTGACGGGACGACCCATGATATTCATCCACATCATCGATACAATGGCGCATCGATCAATTGATTATTGCGCACAGGTAACGAATGACCGACATCCCCGACCTCGCCTTCTTCAGTCTGCTCGCCCGCCAGCCCAGCCTAGCGGCGGCGGCGCAGGCGCTCGGCGTGACGCCGCCGGCGGTCAGTCGCCGCCTGGCGGCGCTGGAACGCCGGCTTGGCGTGCGCCTGCTCAACCGGACGACGCGGCGCCTGAGCCTGACGCCGGAAGGCGAACGCTATCTGGAAGACGGCGAAGCCATCCTGCGCGACATCGAACGCCTCGAACGCTCGCTCTCGGCCAGCCGCGAACAGCCGCAGGGCCTGCTACGGATCGGCGCCGGCTTCGGCTTCGGCCGCCGCCATCTCGGCCCGGCGATCTCCGATTTCGTCCGCGACTGGCCGGACGTCGAGGTCATCCTCCATCTCGCCGACCGCGCCCTCGACCTGACCGAGCACGCGCTCGACATCGGCATCCGCTTCGGGCCGCCGCCCGACGCCCGCATCCTGGCCCGCCGCATCGCCGCCAACCGGCGCCTGCTCTGTGCCGCGCCCGCCTATCTCGCCGCCCGCGGCACGCCGCAGACCCCGCGCGAACTGGCCGAACACGACTGCATCGTCATCCGCGAACACGAGCGCGCCTTCAACAACTGGCAGCTGACCGACGGCAGCACGCAGGTGACGGTCAAGGTGCGCAGCCCGCTTGCCGTCAACCACGGCGAGATCGCCGTCGACTGGGCGCTGGCCGGGCACGGCATCGTCCTCCGATCGGAATGGGACATCGCCGCCGACCTGCGCAGCGGCCGCCTGGTGCGCGTCCTGCCGGAATGGGCGGGCAGCGCCGCCGACATCCACGCCGTTTACCCGCAGCGCCACCTGCTCTCAGCCAAGGTACGCGTCTTCATCGACTTCCTCGAACGGCGTTTCGCCGGCTACGGCGACGACAACCCCGGCCCATGGTGAG
This sequence comes from Azonexus caeni, assembly GCF_048146105.1. Classification (NCBI taxonomy): domain Bacteria; kingdom Pseudomonadati; phylum Pseudomonadota; class Betaproteobacteria; order Rhodocyclales; family Azonexaceae; genus Azonexus; species Azonexus caeni. The sequence goes on along the minus strand of NZ_JBKJAD010000015.1, from coordinate 59,314 downwards.
CGGTTTGCGGTTACCATGCGCGACTGCCATATAAGCTTTCACTGATTCCGGCCATGCCCCGCCTTTCCCTTGCCTCGTTGCGCCGCCCGCTGATCCTCGTGCCGCTGTTGCTGCTGTTCGGGCTGCTCGCCGTCTTCCTGCTGCGCCCGCTGTTCGGCAGCGCGGTCGATGTCGTCGTCGTCCGCCAGGGCGAGATGCGCCAGTCGGTGGTCGCCAGCGGCCGCGTCCGTTCGCCGCAGCGCAGCGAACTGGCCGCCCAGGTCAGCGCTCAGGTGCGTGCCGTGCATGTCGTCGAAGGCCAGCCGGTTGCCGCCGGCGAGTTGCTGATCGAACTCGATCAGCGCGAGCTGCAGGCCGCCGCCGCCCAGGCGCGCGCCCAGCTGGCGCAGGCCGAGCTGCGCGTGCGCCAGTTGCAGTTGCTGGGCGAACCGCTGGCCCGCGAGGCGATCCGCCAGGCGGAAGCCAACCTGACCCAGGCGAAACGCCAGTTCGAGCGGGTCGAGGCGCTGGTCGCCAAGGGTTTCTACAGCCCCAACCAGCTCGACGACGCGCGCCGCGCGCTGGCCGTCGCCGAAAGCCAGGCGCAATCGAGCCGCCTGCAGGCGCAGAGCAACGCCAGCGGCGGCGCCGACTTCAAGCTCGCCGAAGCCGCCGTCGACCAGGCGCGCGCCGCCCTCGCCGTCGCCGAAGCGAAGCTCGCCTACAGCCGCATCGTCGCCCCGCGCGCCGGCACCATCCTCGCCCGCCAGGTCGAACCGGGCGACAGCGTGCAGCCGGGCAAGACCCTGCTCAGCCTGTCGCCGGCCGGCGCCACCGAACTGATCGTGCAGATCGACGAGAAGAACCTGCGCCTGCTGGCGCTCGACCAGACCGCAACGGTTTCCGCCGATGCCTGGCCGGACCGCAATTTCCCGGCCCGCGTCTCGTTCATCGGCCCGGTGGTCGACGCCCAGCGCGGCTCGGTCGAAGTCCGGCTGCGCGTGGACAACCCGCCGGACTACCTGAAGCAGGACATGACGGTATCGATCGACATCGCCACCGGCAGCCGCCCGCAGGCCGTCCTGCTGCCGCTCGAAGGCCTGCGCGGCAATGCCGGCGACGCCTGGGCGCTGGTCGTGCGCGACGGCCGCGCCGTGCGCCAGCCGCTGCAGCCCGGTCTGCGCAGTGCCGGCGAAGTCGAGGTGCGGTCCGGACTGGCCGCCGGCGACCTGGTGGTGCCGGCAACCAATCCGCGCGTCGCCGCCGGCGACCGGGTGCGGGCCAGACTGCCGGGCTGAGCGATGCATCCCTGGCTGCCTTTCGAGTGGATCGCCGCCACGCGCTTCCTGCGCGAGGGGCGGACGCAGAGCCTGCTGATCATCGTCGGCGTAGGAGTCGGCGTCGCCGTCATCGTCTTCATGTCGGCCTTGCTCTCCGGTCTGCAGGCCAATCTGGTCAAGCGCACGCTGAGTTCGCAGGCGCATCTGGTGATCCTGCCGGCGGAGGAAGTCGCCCGCCCGCAGCGCGACCCTGCGCAGGCGCTGGTGCAGATCCAGGCGCAGCGGCTGCGCTCGATCGACCAGTGGCAGGCGCTGCGCGGCCACCTGGAAAAGCTGCCGGAAGTCGCCGCCGTCTCGCCGGTCGCCTCCGGCCCGGCCTTCGCCGTGCGCGGCGACGCCAACAAGTCGATCACGCTGATCGGCATCGAACCCGAGCATTACACCCGCGTCATCGAACTCGACCAGAAGATCGTCGCCGGCGCCTTACGCGTGCGCGCCGGCGAGGCGGTGATCGGCACCGAACTGGCGCGCGACCTCGGCGCCACGCTCGGCGACAAGCTGCGCATCAGCACCGCCAGCGGCGCCGGCGACACGCTGACCATCACCGGCCTCTTCGATCTTGGCAACAAGACCGCCAACGGGCGCAACGTCTATGTCGGCCTGCGCACCGCGCAGAGCCTGCTCGACCTGGTCGGCGGCGTTTCCAGCATCGACCTCGCGGTGTACGACATGTACGGCGCCGAGGCGCTCGCCCAGCGCATCGCCGCCGAGACCGGGCTGGTCGCCGACAGCTGGATCAAGACCAACGCCCAGTTCTTCACCGCGCTCACCTCGCAGCGCGTGTCGAGCAACGTGATCCGTTTTTTCGTCGCCCTCTCGGCCGCTTTCGGCATCGCCAGCGTGCTGGTCGTCTCGGTCGTCCAGCGCGCCCGCGAGATCGGCATCCTGCGCGCGATGGGCGCGACGCGCGGCCAGTTGCTGCGCACCTTCCTGCTGCAGGGCGGCATCGTCGGCCTGCTCGGCTCGCTGCTCGGTTCGCTGCTGGCCAGCCTGTTCCTCGCGCTGTGGCGGACGCTGGCGGTCAATGCCGACGGCACGCCGATGTTCATGATCGAGGTGCCGGGCAGCCTGGTGCTGATCGCCGCCGGCGGCGCCACGCTGGTCGGCGTGCTGGCGGCGCTGATGCCGGCGCGGCGCGCCGCCGCGCTCGATCCGGTGGTGGCGATCCGTGGCTGACCCCGTCCTCCGCCTGAGCGGCATCCGCAAGTCCTACCAGAGCGGCGACAGCGAGCTGGAAGTCCTGCACGGCATCGACCTCACGCTGCAGCGCGGCGAATTCGCCGCCCTGATCGGCCCCTCCGGTTCCGGCAAGAGCACCCTGCTCAACCTGATCGGCCTGCTCGACCGGCCGAGCGGCGGCCACCTGTTCATCGACGGCGACGAAACCAGCACCCTCGCCGAAGGCGAGATCACCCGCCTGCGCGGCCAGCGCATCGGCTTCGTCTTCCAGCACCACCTGCTGATCCCGGCGTTCACCGCGCTGGAGAACGTGATGATGCCGCTGCTCGTCGATCGCGGCCGCCCCGACGCGGCGATGCGCGAGCGGGCGGCCGCGCTGCTCGCCGGCGTCGGCCTCGCCGATCGCGCCAACCACCCGGCCAGCAAACTCTCCGGCGGCCAGCAGCAGCGCGTGGCAATCGCCCGCGCGCTGGCCATGCGGCCGGCGTTGTTGCTCGCCGACGAGCCGACCGGCAACCTCGACACGCATACCGCCGACGACATCTTCGCGCTGCTGCGCGAGGTGAACCAGCGCGAAGGCACCAGCTTCCTGATCGTCACCCACGACCCGCGACTGGCCGCGCGCTGCGACCGCATCGTCGAACTGGTCGACGGCAGCATCGTCAGCGACCGGCCGCACGCGGAAACGCCGGGCTAGCCGGCGCGGCCGGCCGGCGTTATCCTCGCCAACTGCTCAACGCTTACAGGAGAACACCGTGCCCGCCCTGCTCCCCCAGCCCGATCCCGACGGCCTGCTCGAATACTCCGTGGTCTACACCGACCGCGCGCTGAACCACATGTCGCAGCGTTTTCAGGGCGTCATGCGGGAAATCTCGCGCATCCTCAAGAAAGCCTACAACGCCCAGGCCAGCGTCCTCGTCCCGGGCGGCGGCACCTACGGCATGGAAGCGGTGGCCCGCCAGTTCGCGACGCAGCGCAAGGTGCTGGTGATCCGCAACGGCTTCTTCAGCTTCCGCTGGTCGCAGATCTTCGACATGGGCCGCATTCCTTCCGAAAGCATCGTCCTCAAGGCGCGCCCGCTGGGCAGCGGGGCGCAGGCGCCGTTCGCGCCGCCGCCGCTCGCTGAGGTTCTCGCCACCATCGAACGCGAGCGCCCCGAAGTGGTGTTCGCGCCGCACGTCGAAACCTCGTCGGGCATGATCCTGCCCGACGATTACCTGCGCGCCGTCGGCGCCGCGGTGCGCGCCGTCGACGGCCTGTTCGTGCTCGACTGCATTGCCTCCGGCACGGTCTGGGTGGACATTGCGGCGAACAACGTCGACGTCCTGATCAGCGCCCCGCAGAAGGGCTGGAGCGGCCCCTCGTGCTGCGCCCTGATCGCCCTCGGCGAACGCGCCCGGGCGCGCATCGACGCGACGACCAGCAGCAGCTTCGCCTGCGACCTGAAGAAATGGCTGCAGATCATGGAAACCTACGAGAACGGCGGCCACGCCTATCACGCGACGATGCCGACCGACGCCCTGGCCGCCGTCTGCCAGGCGATGCAGGCGACCGAGGCGCGCGGCTTCGCGCAGGTCTGCGCCGAACAGTGGGAACTCGGCCGCCAGGCGCGCGCCCTGCTCGTCGAACGCGGTTTCCCTAGCGTCGCCGCCGAGGGCTTCGAGGCACCGGGCGTCGTCGTCAGCTACACCACCGACCCGGATATCCAGAACGGCCGCAAGTTCCTCGCCCAGGGCATCCAGAGCGCCACCGGCGTGCCGCTGATGTGCGACGAGCCGGAGGGTTTCAGAACGTTTCGCCTCGGCCTCTTCGGTCTCGACAAGCTGCAGGCGCCGACGCGCACGGTGGCCAGCCTGGCCAGCGCGCTCGATGCCTTCCCGCCGCTCGCCGACTGAAATGAATCCTTACATCTGGAAAACGACAGCTAACGCCAATCTCCGTAACCTGCTCCTGTCGCCGGAACGTTTCCGGCTCACCGACAGGAGAACATCATGAAGAACCTTTTCGACATCACCAGCAAACGCTTCCTCGCCGCCAGTGCCCTTGCCCTCGCCGTTCCGTTGAGCGCAATGGCCTTCCAGGGCGGCAAAGGCGGCTGCGATGCCCGCGACGGCATGCGCGGCGCGTCGATGAAACAGGGAGCGATGATGCACGGCGGCGGCATGATGGCGATGCGCGGCCTGCACCGGCTCAACCTGAGCGAAGCCCAGGACGACAAGATCTTCGAGATCATGCACGCCCAGGCGCCGAAGATGCGCGAGCAGATGAAGTCGCTGCGCAAGTCGGAAGACGAGCTGCGCGCCCTCAAGGCCGCCCCCGACTTCAGCGAAGCCAAGGCCAAGCAGTTGGTCGACCGCATCGCCGGCCAGCGCGCCGACATGGAGATGGCGCGCCTGCAGACCGAGCGGCAGATCATGGGCCTGCTGACGCCGGAACAGCAGAAGCAGCTCGCCGACATGAAGCAGCGCGGACCGGGCAAGCGCGACGACCGCGGGCCGCGTTCCTGAGCGTCAGCCAGCCCCGACAGCAGAACGGCCGCGAATGCGGCCGTTTTTTTTCTGGCGCCGGGAAAACCTTCCCGGCTATTTCTTTTCCGGCACGTCCGGCGTTCCCAGACCGCCGAACATCGTCCGCGTCTGCGACTGCAACTGGTCCTGCATCGACTGGAACATTTTCTTCGACTGGTCCATGTAGGCCGTCATCATGTTCTGCATCGCCGGCTGCTGGAAGGTCAGGAACTGGTTCCAGAAATCGGCCTGCACGCTCGCCGTGTCCGAGCCGCCGTACAGCGAGCGGGACTGCTCCTGCACCTTCTGCTGGAAATCGACGAAGGTCTTCATGTTGTTCTCGAGGAACTTGCCGAGCATGCTCTGCGAGGTGCTGCCGTAGAAACGGATGAAGCCGGAGAGCAGTTCGCAGGAGAACAGCGGTACGCCGCCGGTTTCCTCTTCCAGGATGATCTGCAGCAGGATGCTGCGGGTCAGGTCCTCGCCGGACTTGGCATCGAGCACCTTGAACGGTTCGAACTTGAGCACCAGTTCCTTGACGTCCCCCAGTGTGATGTATGCGCTTGTCTTGGTATCGTAGAGGCGGCGATTGGGGTATTTCTTGATCAGGCGAACCGGTTCGGACATGCTGGAGCCTCAAGAGAAAATTTATGTGCAGCGCAGCATTATAACGGAAAAAAAGAGCGCCCCAAGGCGCCCTTTTCGCTTCCTGCGCGGGCTTCTTACTGGTAGTAGAGGCCGCCGTTGACGTTGATCGTCGCGCCGGTGGTGAAGCCGGACAGTTCGTCGGACAGGTAGGCACAGGCGAAGCCGATTTCTTCCGGCTTGGCCAGGCGCTTCATCGGCACCGAGGCGACGATGGTTTCCAGCACTTCCGGCTTGATCGCCATGACCATCTTGGTCGCCACGTAGCCCGGGGCGATCGCGTTGACGGTGACGCCCTTGGCAGCCAGTTCGGCGGCCAGCGCCTTGGTGAAGCCGATGACGCCGGCCTTGGCGGCCGAGTAGTTGGTCTGGCCAGCCTGGCCCTTGACGCCGTTGACCGACGAGATGTTGATGATGCGGCCCCAGCCACGTTCGGCCATCTTGGCGGAAACCTGCTTGGTCATGTTGAACAGCGAGGTCAGGTTGGTCGAGATGACGGCATCCCAGCCATCCTTTTCCAGCTTGGCGAACATGCGGTCACGGGTGATGCCGGCATTGTTGATCAGGATGTCGACCTGGCCGCAGGCGGCTTCGGCTTCGGCAACCATCTTCTGGCAGTCTTCGAGGACGGAAACGTCACCGGCGACGCAGACGAAATCGTTGAAACCGGCAGCGGACATCTCGGCCAGCCAGGCGTCCTTGTTGTCGAATTGGGGATGGTAGGCGGCGACCACCTTGTGACCGGCCTTGGCCAGTTGTTGACAGATGGCGGTACCGAGACCACCCATGGCACCGGTAACGAGAGCGACACGTTGCGTCATGATGTTTCCTTCCTTTTTTGTTGAAGCGGGGTTGAAAAACGCCGGTCAGTACATGTGCTGACCGCCATTAATGGAGATGTTGGCCCCGGTCACGAACGCCGCTTCATCGGAAGCGAGGTAGGCGACGAGGCCGGCGATTTCTTCGGGCTTGCCCAGGCGGCTGACCGGAATCTGCGGCAGTATCTTCGAATTGAGAATGTCCTGCGGGATCGCGGTGACCATCTTGGTGCCAATATAACCGGGCGAGATGGTATTTACCGTGACACCCTGGCGGGCGACTTCGAGCGCCAGCGCCTTGGTGAAACCGTGCATGCCGGCCTTGGCGGCCGAATAGTTGGTCTGGCCGAAGGCACCCTTCTGGCCATTGACCGAGGCGACATTGATGACGCGTCCCCACTTGCGTTCGATCATGCCTTCCATGACCTGCTTGGTCATGTTGAAGACGGAATCGAGGTTGGTGCGGATGACGGCATCCCAATCGGCCTTGGTCATCTTCTTGAAGGTCATGTCGCGGGTGATGCCGGCGTTGTTAACCAGGACGTCGATCGGCCCGACTTCGCGGGTCACCGTTTCGACGCAGGCCTTCGCCGATTCGAAGTCGGTGACATCGCAGGGATAGGCCTTGAAGCCGTAGCCCATGTTGTTCATGTTCTTCAGCCACTCGTCGACCTTGGCATTGCCGGGCGAATGGGTGGTCACCACCTTGTAGCCCAGCCCCGCCATCTTGATGCAGATGGCTTCGCCGAGGCCCCCCATACCGCCGGTAATCAGTGCAACTCGCAACATTTTCCGCTCCTCTGTGGGTTTATTGGAATCAGACCGCACGTTCCTTGACGTAACGGCCCGGTGCCGGCTCGATGGCTTTGTACTTGGTATTGCCGATCTTGCGCGCGGCGCGCTGTGCTCCGGAGTGCTGCTGCAGCCAGGTCGACCAGTCGGTCCACCAGCTACCCTTCATTTCCGCCGCTGCGGCCAGCCAGGTCGCGGCGTCGGTCGTGACGTCGTCGTTGATCCAGTAGCTGCGCTTGTTCTTGCTCGCCGGGTTGATCACCCCGGCGATGTGCCCGGAGGCACCGAGAACGAAGCGGCACTGGCCGCCGAGAATGCGGGTGCTCTGGTAGGCGGACTGCCAGGGCACGATGTGGTCCTCGCGCGTTGCCAGCAGGTAGACCGGCATCGCCAGTTGGCCGAGATCGACCTTGACCCCGCACATGGCGAGCTTGCCGGGTTCGCGCAGGCTGTTGTCGAGGTACATGTGGCGCATGTACCAGCAGGCGAACGGCCCCGGCAGGTTGGTCGAATCCGAGTTCCAGTAGAGCAGGTCGAAGGCTTGCGGCTTCTGGCCCTTGAGGTAGTTGTTCTGGACGTAGTTCCAGACCAGGTCGTTGGCACGCAGGAAGGAGAAAGTGTTCTGCAGGTCGCGCGCCGGCAGCAGACCGCCCTGGCCGATCGTCGCCTCGCGCGTGGTCAGCGCCTGTTCGTCGATGAAGAGGCCGATCTCGCCGGTGTCGGAAAAGTCGAGCAAGGTGGTGAGCAGGGTCAGCGAAGCGACGCAGTCGTCGCCGCGCGCCTTCAGCACGGCCAGCGCCGAGGTCAGGATGGTGCCGCCGACGCAGAAACCGAGGGCATTGACCTGCTTGACCTTGGTCAGTTCGCGCACCACGCTCAGTGCCTGGATCGGCCCCTGTTCGAGGTAGTCGTCCCAGCCCAAGTGACCCTGCGCTTCGCTCGGGTTGCGCCAGGAGACGAGGAAGACGGTGTTGCCCTGGTCGACCATGTAGCGGATCAGCGAATTGTCCGGCTGCAGGTCCATGATGTAGAACTTGTTGATGCACGGCGGCACCACCAGCAGCGGCCGGCTGGCAACCTTGGCAGTAAGCGGCGCGTACTGGATCAGTTGCATCACCTCGTTCTCGAAGACGACGGCGCCTTCGGTCGTGGCAATGTTGCGGCCGACTTCGAAGACCGATTCGTCGGTCATCGAGATGCGCCCCTTCTCGAAGTCGCGGATCAGGTTGTTGATGCCGTCGGTGATGCTCTGACCCTTGGTTTCCAGCGCCAGCTTGATGAATTCGGGGTTGGTCGCGGCGAAGTTGGTCGGTGCCAGCGCATCCGCCATCTGGCGGGCGATGAAGCGCATCTTGTCGCGCGCCTTGGCGTCGTCGGCCGGCAACTTCTCGACCATTTCCTTGAGGTACTGGACGTTGAGCAGGTAGGCCTGGTGCAGGTAATCGTAGATCGGGCTTTCGTGCCATTCCGGCGCTGCGAAACGGCGGTCTCCTGGTTCCGGACGGACCTCGAAGGTGGGCGCCTGGCCCTGCTGCTTGGCGAGCACGGATTGCCACAAGGACATCTGGCGATCCATGAACTCCTTCTGCAACGCCGTCAGCGCCTGCGGGTCAAGCGCCGGGGCTTGGTCGGCGATGCCGGCCTGCTTGCTGAACTGTTCCATGAATTGCTGCGCGTAGCCTTGTCCGGCCTGCAGGAACTGCATGGCAGAAGCCAGGAATGCCTGGTTGTTGTCCGATCCTTGCGCCATGGAATGCCGTTTCTCGTTGGTTGTCGTGGGCTTCAGCTTCTGGATTCTCCATACCCGTCCCGGCACTGTCAATGCATAAATCGGCGCTTCAGCAGCAGCGTGATTGCCGGCTGCCGGGCGGCCGCTTTCGATTTAGAATCGGCGGATGTCCCTAGCCATGATCATCGTTATCGGGTGGCTCTATGTCACCGTCCTGGTCGCCGCCAGCGAGGCCAGCCTCGTTGCCGGGATCATTTCTTTCCTGTTCTGCGGCGCCCTGCCCTGCGGACTGATCCTCTATTTCGCCGGCAGCCGGGTGCGCCGCGAGCGGCGCGCCTTCCACGAACAGCAACGGCTGGCTGCGTCAAGCCAGCCAGATCAGGCTGGCCATGCGCCCGGTAACGCCGTCGCGACGGAAGGAGAAGTAGCGCTCGCCGTCGGCGAAGGTGCAGGCGCCACCGCCGAAGACCCCGGCGACGCCGGCCGCCGCTAGACGCTGCCGGGCCAGCGCATAGAGGTCGGCCAGCCACTTGCCATCGCCGTGCGCGCGGAAAGCGGCGGCGCTGGCCGGATCGCGGGCGACGAAGGCGGCACGGACCTCGGCGCCGACTTCAAAAGACTCCGGACCGATCGCTGGCCCCAGCCAGGCGAGCACTTCGCCGGGCGCCACCGCCATTGCCGCCAGCGTCTGCTCGAGCACGCCGGCGAGCAGCCCGCGCCAGCCGGCATGGGCGGCGGCGACGACGCTGCCGGCCCGGTCGCAGAAAAGGACCGGCAGACAGTCGGCGGTCATCGCCGCGCAGACGACGCCGGCAACGCGGGAAAAGCTGGCATCGGCCTCGCTGTCGGCGGCGGATGTCGCCGCATCGACGACGACCGTGCCATGCACCTGGCGCAGCCAGAGCGGCGGCGCCGGCAGTTCGGCGAGCAACCGTGCACGGTTGGCGGCGACCCGCGCCGGATCGTCACCGACGTGATCGCCGAGGTTGAGGCTGGCCCACGGCGCCGGGCTGACGCCGCCGCCGCGCTGCGTCTGCCGCGCCTGAACGTTGGCGGGGGCTGGCCAATCGGGAACGAGGAAATCAAGCATGGCGCAGGAGATCGACCAGTTCGCGCATGTCTTCCGGCAGCGGCACCTCCCACTGCATCTGCCGGCCGCTCACCGGATGCAGCAGACCGAGCCGGGTTGCGTGCAAGGCCTGGCGATGGAAAGCCGGCAGCCGCGGATCGCGCTTGCCATAGACCGGGTCGCCGAGCAGCGGGTGACCGATCGACGCCATATGCACGCGAATCTGGTGGGTGCGGCCGGTTTCCAGCGAACATTCAATCAGCGTGCTGTGAGCATAGATTTCCAGCCCCCGGTACCAGGTCAGCGCCGGCTTGCCGCCGCGGCTCTCCGGCACCACCGCCATCTTGATGCGATGCACCGGGTGACGGCCGATCGGCGTATCGACACCGCCGTCGCGCCGGATTACGCCGGCGGCGACCGCCAGGTACTGGCGCTTGACGGTGCGCGCCTGCAACTGCCGCACCAGGTCGGTCTGCGCTTCCAGTGTCTTGGCGACGACCAGCAGGCCGCTGGTTTCCTTGTCCAGGCGATGCACGATACCGGCCCGCGGCACCTCGCCGATGCCCGGCACGTGGTGCAGCAGCGCGTTCATCAGGGTGCCGTTGCGGTTGCCGCTGCCGGGATGGACGACCAGCCCGGCTGGCTTGTTGATCACCAGCAGCGCCTCGTCCTCGTAGACGATGGCGAGCGGAATGTCTTCCGCCTGCTCGGCACCGAGGAATTCGTCGTCGGGCAGTTCGAGCAGCAACTGTTCGCCGCCCACCAGCTTGCGCTTCGGTTCGCCGACCGGCTCGCCGTCGAGCGTGACGCAGCCCTCCCGAATCCAGGATTGCAGGCGGTTGCGGGAATATTGGGGAAGCATTTCGGCGAGCGCCTGGTCGAGCCGGCGACCGCCCATGACATCGGGAACCGTCATTTTGAGCGGCTCGCTTGGGCTATAATCGCCCGAGTTTTCAAGAGGATCATTCATGATGCGCAGTTTACCTGCATTCCCGACTTTCGCCGCCAGCCTTCGCTGGCTGCTCGCACTCCTTGCCGCTGCCGTACTTGCCGGCTGCAGTTCGCTGCCGGCCGAACAAGACGAAACCGCTGGCTGGTCCGCCAATCGCCTCTACACCGCGGCCCGCGAGGCGCAGACCGAAGGATCGTGGGAGATCGCGGTCAAGATGCTGGAAAAACTCGAAGCCCGCTACCCCTACGGCCGCTACGCCCAGCAGGCGCAACTGGAACTGGCCTACGTCTACTGGAAATCGAACGAACCGGGATCGGCGCTCGCCGCCGCCGACCGCTTCATCAAGATGCACCCGAACCATCCCGCCGTCGATTACGCGATGTACCTGAAGGGCCTCGTCAATTTCAACGAGGATCTCGGCCTGATCGGCCACATCAGCAACCAGGACCTGACCGAACGCGACCCCAAGGCGGCGCGCGAAGCCTTCGAGTCGTTCAAGGAACTGGTCACCCGCTTCCCGGACAGCAAATACGCGCCGGACTCGATCAAGCGCATGAACTACCTGGTCAATGCACTGGCCTCGCTGGAAGTTCACGTCGCCCGCTATTACATCAAGCGCGGCGCCTACATTGCCGCCGCCAACCGGGCGCAGGTCGCCGTCGAAACCTACCCGCGCGCGCCGGCGATCGAGGAAGCGCTGTACATCCTCGTCCTTGCTTACGAAAAGCTGGAAATGAAGGAATTGCGCGACGACGCCGAACGGGTGCTGAAGCAGAATTTCCCGAACAGCCGTTTCTACACCGAGGGGATAGAACGCAAGACCGCCTGGTGGCAACTCTGGTGAAGCGCCCCTGAATCGTCCGACAGCCCGCCTCCCGGCGGGCTTTTGCTATCCGCCCTGCTTGATCGCCAGCACCGCCTGATTGCGCAGGGTGCGCAGCAGCGACAATTCCTTTTCCGGGATGTGGATGCCGTCCGCCTCGTCGCAATCGGCGTAGATCAGCGCCACCGGGTTGCCCTTCAGGTTGAGCGGAAAGACGACGAAGGAACGCGCCGGCAGCAGGCTGCGGTACCAGGCGGGAACGCGCTGGGCGATCTTCGGATCGTCGATGTCGCGGATCAGGATATCGACGCCTTTCGAAGTCGCGGCGTGGAAGATGTCCGGCGTGAAGCTGAGCGGAAAGCGAAAACCGCGCGCCAGTTCGCTGGCCTCCGGGCCGAAGCCGAAACGCCCCTGCATGGTGTTGCTGCGCGGATCGCGCACGCACAGGATGACGCGCTTGAAGCCCATCGCCCGGTACATGGTTTCCAGGATGATGCGCAGGATGTCGTTGAGCTTGAAACCGTCGACCAGTGTGTTGCTGATGTCCTGGATGCCGGCGGTCAGCACTGCCTGCGCATCGACGCCAACGACCGCGGCAGCGTCACCGACGGCACCCGGCACGACATCGTCGCCGAGGGCAATACTGCCGAGCGAATCCTCCGTCTGGCCGGCGCCCGTCGCTTCGCCCGGATTCTGCGCGAGCTTGGCGAAATGCCGCATCTGCCGGCCGAACGTCGTGTTCTGCACCCCCAGATGGACGATCCGGGCCAGTTCGCCGACCTCCTCGACCGCCCGCCGCAGCGTCTGCATCACCTGCCCATCGTCAAGCGGGATCGCCTCGCTGAAACGGGTGACGACCTTGCGGAATTCCTGATCGCGGCTTTCCGGCGTTGCCACGGCAATCACTTCGCACAACTCGTTGGCCATGCCGGACAGCGTCCGCAGCCGCTCTTCCGGCGAGCCCGGCTTGCGTGCCCGGCCCGCCGGCAGGCGCCGCATGGCACCGACGATCAGCGGCGGGAAGCCCCACTGGCGGGCGATCGCCACCCCCAGTTCCTCGAGCGAAATGCCGAGCACCTGCTGTGCCGCCACCTCCTCGCGCACACCTTTCTGCGCCATGACACGACGGATTTCGGCGGCTTCGTCGGGAAAGTGGTATTGCGCCAGCAGCCGCCCCAGGCCGTGGAACAGCGCGCAGATGAAGACTTGTTCGAGATCGCGCATCTGCGCCGCGGCGCCGAGATCGCGAGCGAGGATGCCGGCCAGGTTGGCGCGCAGGAATTCCTCCTTGAGCTGGCCGACGTTGCCCTTGTTCTGCAGATGCTCGAAGAGCAGTACCGAGATGGCGATGTTGCGCACCGTCTCGAAACCGAGCACGACCACCGCCCGCGACACGGTGCTGATGTTGCCGCCGCCGGCCGGCCGGAAATAGGCCGAATTGACCAGGCGCAGCAGCTTGTTGGTCAGCGCGAAGTCCTTGAGGATGGTGTTCGACAGCCGGCTGACGCTTTCCGTCTCGCTGTTGGCGATGCGGTTGATCGCGCCGACCGATTCCGAGAGCGCCGGGAAATCGCTCTTGTGGCGCATGCGGCGGAGCAGGAAATCGATCGTCGCCTGACCGCTGGCGTCGGCGGGCAGCGTCGCTTCCGGTTCGATGAAGGCGTCAAGCGCCTCGGCGAACTGGCCGACGTTGCGATAGCGCAGCGCCGGATCGCGCGCCAGCGCCTTGTAGAGAATGCCGGCCAGGCGCTCGTCGACCTGCACCTGCTCCGGCAGGCGGATATCCTCGCTGACGATGCGGCGAAACATCTCCTGCAGGCTGCTGCCCTGGACGGCGCGGCGGCCGGCCAGCATCTCGTAGAGGATCAGGCCGGCGGCGAAGATGTCGGAGCGTTCGCCGACCTCGCGCTTCAGGATGTACTCCGGCGCCATGTAGGCGGGGGTTCCCGACAGCTTGTCGAGGCGCTCGCTCTCGCCGCTGATGCGGACCGAGATGCCGAAATCCATGACCCGCGGCATGCCGTTCTCGTCGAGCAGGATGTTCGACGGCTTGAGGTCGCGGTGGATGATGCCGTTGGCGTGCGCCTGGGCGATCGCGTCGAGCACCGGGCGCAGCAGGCTGACTGCCTTGACCGGCGAGAGAACGCCAGCAGTGCGCAGGAAATCGGCCAGGCTCTGGCCGGGCACCAGCTCGAACACCAGGTAGATGTCGCCGCCTTCCTCGCCGGCGTCGAAGATCGGCACGATGTTGGCGTGACGCAGCTTGCTGACCAGGCGCGCCTCGTCGAGCAGGACCCGGTTCTGCTCCGGATCGGGATTGCTGAAATGCAGGGTCTTGATCGCCACCTCGCGCTGCAACTGCGGGTCGAAGCCCCGGTACACCACACTCTGCGCGCCCCGCCCCAGTTCGCCGCGAATTTCGAAGCGGCCGATCCTGCTCGTCATTATTCGAGTTCTTCCGTCCATGCCAGACGGGGAATCCCGTCCACGCCTCCCCAGAGGATCGCATTCTGTTCGTAATCGTCGGCCAGTGCCAGCGCGTCCTCGCGCGTGATGTCGGGGACGAAGCAGCTCTCCTCGACCGGTGCCGCCGCATCATCCGGCCGGTTCTCGGCCGAATAGGGCTCGTAGTTGCCTTCCAGCAGGTCGCACTCGAGCGCCGACTGGCGGCCGAGGTTGTCGTCGTCGGGAAACCGCCGCCCACCCGGGTTGAACGCGGTGATCACCGCAAAGCCGGGCGCCCGCGCCGCCGCCAGCCACTCGGCCAGTGACGGCGATGGCTGGTCAACGCGCAGTTCGAACACTCCCTCGGGCAGGAACACCCGGTACGTCGTTGCCCGATACGCCGCTTCCAGTTCAGGCGTCTTCGCCATCCTCATCTCCCCCGATCAGTTGTTGCGCGTCGCCGGCCGGCAAGGCCTCGACGTCCTTGAGTTTTCTTGTCAGCTGACGCGTCCGCGTCTCGGCGCGGACGATGCTGTTGCTCGCCTCTTCCAGCTTCTTGCGGGTATGGGCGAGCGCCTCGCCGAACTTGCCGAATTCGCTCTTGACCGCGCCGAGCACCGCCCACACTTCGGCCGAGCGCTGCTCGATGGCGAGCGTCCGGAAGCCCATCTGCAGGCTGTTGAGCAGCGCCGCCAGCGTCGTCGGCCCGGCCAGGCTGACCCGGTACTCGCGCTGCAATGTCTCGGCCAGCCCGGGCCGGCGCAGCGCCTCGGCGTACAGTCCCTCGACCGGCAGGTAGAGCAGCGCGAAGTCGGTGGTGTGCGGCGGCGCCACGTACTTGTCGCGGATGCTCTTCGCCTCGTTCTTCAGCCGCATCTCGATCGCCTTCGCCGCTTCCTCGATCGCCGCCGGCTCCTGGGCGTCGAGCAGGCGCTGGTAGTCCTCGACCGGGAACTTGGCGTCGATCGGCAGCCAGACCGTCGCGCCGTCGTCGCGCCCGGGCAGGCGGATGGCGAAATCGACGCGCTCGGCGCTGCCCGGACGGACGGCGACGTTGACCGCGTACTGGCTGGCGGTGAGCAGTTGTTCGAGGAGTGCCGCCAGTTGTACCTCGCCCCAGGTGCCGCGGGTCTTGACGTTGGTCAGCACACGCTTGAGGTCGCCGACGCCGGCGGCCAGATTCTGCATTTCGCCGAGGCCGCGATGCACCTGTTCGAGGCGCTCGCTGACCAGCTTGAACGATTCGCCGAGGCGCTGTTCGAGCGTCGCGTGCAGCTTCTCGTCGACGGTGCGGCGCATTTCCTCGAGCTTGCCGGCGTTGTCCGCCTGCATCGCGCTCAGCCGGCTTTCGACACCGCTCTTCAGGCGTTCGAAACGTTCGTCGAGGCCGAGCGAGAAACGGCTCAGTTCGCGGGCGAAGGCTTCCAGGCGCTCCGCCTGCAATGTGCCGAGCTGGCCCATCTGGGTGCTCACCGCCTGGCCGAGCAGGTTGGCCGACTGGGCGCGTTCCTCGCGGTCGCGGAAAGCCTCCTCGGCGTCCTCGCGGCGGCTGCGCGCCAGCTCCTCACGCAGTTCGCGCTCGAGCCGGGCGAGCCCCTTGTCGAGGCCGTCCTGCAAGGTGCGCAAGGCGGCCGCCTCCTCGCCCGGCCGGCTGCCGCGCCAGAGCAGCGCGACCTGCAGCAGGATCACCGTCATCAGCCCGAGCAGCAGGGCCAGCGTCATCGCCTCGCTCATCGTCCTACCTCAGCGCGAATTCGACACGCCCGCCAGCGGCCGCCGGCGCCTCGGCCTTCGCCTTGCCGGGCACCAGGAAGATGCGCTCGGCCGCCACCTTGCCCTGCTCGATCAGCCAGGTCTGGACGTTCTCGGCGCGCTGCCGGGCGAGCAGACGCAGTTCTTCGTCGCCGGCCGGCAGGTTGGCAAGCAGCAGCTTTTCCATTTCCTCGACCGGCAGATCCTTCTGCAGGCCGATGAAGTTGCGCGGCTTCGGGAACTTGCCGGCCTTGTACACCCGGACCAGGTAGGTCTTGTATTCCTCCGGCGCGATGCGCACGGCGTCGGCCGATTCGGCGTCGCCGCCCTTCTTCTGCAGGTCGGCGAATTTCTCGCGTTGCATCGCCCGCTCGATGGCGACGCGCCGGACGCCCTCGCTGTCGATCTCCGGATCGGCGTAGCCGGCGATTTCCAGCTTCAGCGCGGCACGCTCGGTGAGGGCGCGGGCCAGCGTCTCCAGCTTCTTCTGCGCCGCCGCGTCGAACTGCGTGCGCCCCGGGGCGAAGGCCAGCGTGGACAGTTCCTCGCCGCCGCCGAACAGCGAGCCGATCAGCGCGAACGGCGAGGTCACCGCCTTGACGAAAAGGTTGACGATGACCTTGATCACCAGCCCGCCGACCGAGAACTGCGGATCGTCGAGCGAACCGGAAATCGGCAGGTTGATGTCGATCTCGCCGCGGTTGTTGCGCAGCAGCGCCAGCGCCAGGTTGACCGGGAGCTTGGTGGCGTCCGGGCTATCGACCCGCTCACCGAAGGTGAATTGATCGATGAACAGGCGGTTGTCGGCGCTCAACTGGCGGTTCTCCAGTTTGTAGGCAACGTTCAGCGACAGCTTGCCCTTGTCGATCAGGTAGCCGGCGTACTTGCCGGAGTAAGGCGAGAAGCCGGTCATGTCGACGCCCTTCACCTCGCCCTTGAGGTCGAGGAAGGACTGCGCCGCCAGCGGATTGAGGCGGGCGCTGATCAGCACCGGCGCCGAACCGGCGTAGGTGCCGCGCAGCTCCATGTCGGCGAGCGTGCCCGCGGCCGACGACAGGCCGCTGACCCGGCCGTTCAGCTTGCCGACGTTGACCGTGTAGTTGGGCTTGACGAAGTAGTCGGAGAAATTGACCGTGCCGTTGTTCAGCGTCACCTTGGCGATGCGGATCGGCACCGGCGGGGCTGCCGGTGTCGTAGCTGCCGCAACCGGCGGCGGATTCACCGGCGCTGCCGCTGCGTCGGCGGCGGCGACCGGCGCCGCTTCGTTGCGGCGGACGATGTCGGCGAGGTTGAGGCGGCCGTCCTTGTTGAGGATCAGGCGCGAGTAGAAATCGGCCAGCGCGATCTCGCGCACGTCGATCGCCAGCGGATCGAGGCGGAAATCGACGCCGCCGAAATGCAGCGATTTCCACTTCAGGAAATCGGCCTTGTTGTCCGGGTCCACCGCCAGCAGGTTGCCGATCGTCGCCGAACCCTTGTAGGCCGCCTTCAGCCGGCCGCCGTCGACGCGGACGACGGCCTCACCCTGGTTCGAGAATTGGCCACGCTGCAGGCGGATGTTGAGGTAGCGGCCGGAATAGGCCTGCAGGCCCTGCACCGGGATGCCGCTGCTGTCGATCTGCAGCTTGGCCGCCAGCGGCACCGCCTGGACCTCACCGCCCACCGCCAGCTTGCCTTCGCCATTGACCGTCGCCTGCAAGGTCAGGCGGCCCTTCTCGTTCGGCAGGTTGCCCAGGCGCTCGCCCTGCAGGCTCAAGCCGCTGATCTCCTGCACCGCCGCCGGCTGCACCGACTGATCCTCGAAACGCAGGCCGAGGTCGTCCACCTTGAGCTTCGCCACCTGCGCCAGCCACGGCCGCGGCGCCGGCGCCTTGCCGCCCTGAGCGACGCCGCGCAGCACCGGTGGCGTCAGCCAGACGAAGCTGCCGTCGGCGGCCAGGCCAGCGGCGATGCGCGCGCCGCTGAGCGCCAGTTCGCCGATCTCGACACGCTGCGCCGCCAGGTCGACGCGCAGCGCCTTGAGGCCGACGCTGCCGACTTTCAGCGGCGTGCCGAAATCCATCTGCCAACCCGCCTCGGCAATCTCCAGCGGTGCCGCTAGACGATGATCGACGGCACCGAGCCGGGCATTCAGCGCGCCGATCTCGCCGCTCACCGGCTGTGGCCCGGAGGCGTCGCGCCAGCGGACGCGCGCATCGTTCAACTCGAAAGCTGCCAGCGACCACGCGAACGGTGCTACCGGCGCTGCGGGCGTGACGGTCAGCGCAGCCGGCCTGGCGAGCCGCTGGGCGATGGTTAGCAGGTTGAGTTCGCCGCGCCCGTCGACCGCCAGATCGAGTTCGGCGCCGTCCAGCGTAACCTTGCGCAGCGCCAGATTACGCTTGAACGGATCGAACTGCTCGAGATCGACAAGCAGCGATTTCCAGCCGACCAGCGGCCGGCCACCATCGTCGCTCAGCGCCAGCCCGTCGAGGCGCGCCTGACCGGTCAGGGTCAGCGAATTGGCGCCGTCGGTCAGTTCCCGGAACACCAGGCGCAACTGCGAATGCAGCCTGGCGGCGCCGATCCGCAGCGGCACGCCGGCCGGCAGATAGGGCTGCAATTGCGCCAGGTCGAAGCCGTTAAGCTGCAGGTTCAGCTCGCTCTCGCGGCCGTCGGCGAAGGGCGTCGCCTGGCCGTCGAGACGCAGTTCCGAACCGTCGAGACGGGCGGAGAACATCGGCTGGACCAGGATTTCCGCCTGGTACGGCAGACTGGAAACGAACGGCAAACCGAGATTGATCTCTTCCGCGGTGTGGACACGGCCGCGCGGCCGGTCGTCGAACACCAGCTTGCCGCCGCTGAGCTGGATGTTGTTCAGCGAAAAGCGCGGCACCCCGCTGTCCGGCTCGTCGTCCGGCTTCAGCCATTCATCGAGCAGGTCGGACACGTCGTAACGCCCCTCGTCGAGACGGACCACGGCCAGACGCGGGCCGACAAGGCGGATTTCATCGACGACGACAGCAAACTTGAGCAGCGAACTGGCCGACAGGTTGACGTACAACTCGTCGAAACCAGCCACCTCGCGCCCCTCCGCCGTGCGCACGGCAAGCCCGGCGACGGTCGCCGACAAGGCCAGCGGATTGACGTCGATGCGCGCTATGCTGACTTCGCGGTGCAGCGCCTCGCCCAATTTATCGAGCAGCAGGCTCTTGAGCAGCGGCGGCGCGGCGAAGAAGCCGAACAACACGAATGCCAGCAGGCCGCCCACCAGCCATTTGCCGCGCCGCCGGTTGGGCGGCGTATCGAAACGGGTGCGCCATCGGGCAAGCTTGTTGAGGGCGGACGAGCGGGCTGCGGTCATGTTAATCTTCGGCCAATTCAATTTCGCCAAATCTAGCACAGCGCAACGATGCGCAACGATGGAACACGGCCATGAAGCGCCTGCTTGAGGAAATACGTGAAGTTCTGGCGGAACTGCGTCGCTGGCAGGTGTGGGCGACCACGCTGCTGATCGCCGGTTTCGCGCTGCTCGCCTTCCTGGTCGGCATGTACGCGATGAAGACCGACGCCGTGCTGACCTTCGCCCACCTGACCACCGGCTATTGTCCAACGCTGAACAACGCGACGATCATCGCCATGTTCACCGGCATGATCTTCTTCATTTTCAGCGCCCTGCTGACCCTGGGCGAAGTGCAGCGCTTATTCGAGATGCGCCAGCGCGGACGCCACCAGGATGCTGCAGCGGCGACGAAATGGGCCTTCTTCTGGGGGTTCCTCGCCCTTTTCATCAGCCTGTCCGCCCTCAGTTATTTCATGAAGTACTGCTTCTGATCCGCCCGCCATGAACAAGAACGCGCTGTCCGTCCTCATCGTCGACGACAACGACATGATGCGCACCATCCTGCGCAGCATGCTGCGCGGCGACGAATACGAGATCGTCGGCGAAGCCCGCAACGGCGTGCAGGCCGTCGAGGCGGCCGAGCGCCTGCGCCCCGCCATCGTCTGCATGGACGTGCTGATGCCGGAAAAGAACGGCCTGGTCGCCATGGCGGAAATCCGGAACGCCTACCCGGACACCGAGTTCATCGTCATCACCGGCAGCGCCGATCCGGAAACCGTCCAGGAGGCGATCCACCACGGCGCCACCGGCTTCATCGTCAAACCGTTCAACGCCGCGCGCGTCCTCGACGCGATGAAGAAGGCCGCCAGCCGCATCCGCCAGCGACAACCGGCGGCCTGACGCGGTCAGAAGGTGTTGCGCCAGGCGCGCAGCGCGCCGAAGACGGCGGCCGGCGAGTCATCCGCCGCACCGTGGGCGAGCGCCGCGGCGATCACCGCCGGCTGCGCCCAACGCAGGAAGGGATTGGTCGACTTTTCCTCGGCCAGCGTCAGCGGCACCGTCGCCTGTCCGGCCTGACGCAGTTCCGCCGCCCGACGCGTACGCTCGCTGATTGCCGGGTTGCCGGGCTCGACGGCAGCGGCAAAAGGCAGATTCATCAGCGTGTATTCGTGGGCGCAGTAGATCCGCGTCGTCTCCGGCAAGGCGGCGATGCGCGCCAGCGCGGCCTGCATCTGCGCCGGCGTGCCTTCGAACAGGCGGCCGCAACCGGCACCGAACAGGGTGTCGCCGCAGAACAAGGCGTCCGCCGCGAGGTAGGCGAGATGGCCCAGCGTGTGGCCGGGAACGGCCAGCACCTCGACCGGCACGCCGAGCACGTCGAGACGCTCGCCACCGCGCAGGGAATGGGTACGGCCTGTGATAGACTCTTCGGCCGGCGCATAGACCGGGCAGTCGTGTTCCGCGAGCAGCGCCGCGACGCCGCCCTGGTGGTCGGCGTGGTGGTGGGTGATCAGGATGCCGGCCAGCCGCAAGCCTTCCGCCGCCAGGCGGGCGCGCACCGGTGCGGCATCGCCGGGATCGACGACGAAGGCCTGCCGGTCGCGCCGGAGCAGCCAGATGTAATTGTCCTTGAAGGCAGGAATGAGCGATATTTCTTCGAACATGCCGGAACTATCGAACCAGTCCGCGCGGATGTCAAATCCCGAACTTGCCGCCTGGCTCGCCTCGCCGCAAGGCAGTTACGTGCTCGACTGGGAGGTGGCGCAGATCGACAAGGCGGTGTCCGACATTTTCGGTTTCAACGCGCTGCAGATCGGCCTGCCGCAATGCGATCTGCTGCGCGCCAACCGCATGGCGCAACGCCTGAAGATCGGCGCCGGCGACCCGGTGGCGGTGCGCTGCTCGCCGGCGGCGCTGCCGATCGCCAACCAGAGCATCGACCTCGTCGTCCTGCCGCACATCCTCGAATTCGCCGCCGATCCGCACGAAATCCTGCGCGAGGTCGAGCGCATCCTGATCCCCGAGGGCCAGTTGATCGTCACCGGCTTCAACCCGCTCTCGTTGTGGGGCGTCAAACGGCGCCTGCGCCACCAGTGCGGCTTCCCCTGGGACGGCAACTACCTGTCGCCGACCCGCCTCAAGGACTGGCTGAAGCTGCTCGGCTTCGACGTCGATCGCGGCAGCTACGGCTGCTACGCGCCGCCCTGCGAACAGCAGAAATGGCTGCAGCGCTGGCGCTTCGCCGAACTGGCCGGGCGCCGCTGGTGGAAATATTCCGGCGCAGTCTATATGCTGCGCGCCGTCAAGCGCGTGCATGGCATGCGCCTGATCACCCCCAACTGGCGCAAGAAGAGCCTGCGCAGCAAGGCGCTGCGCCCGATCGCACAAAAGGAAAGCCATGGCGACTGAGATCGTCGACATCTACACCGACGGCGCCTGCCGCGGCAATCCCGGCCCCGGCGGCTGGGGCGCCATCCTGCGCGCCGGCGCCCACGAAAAGGAAATGTGGGGCGGCGAAGCGGCCACCACCAACAACCGCATGGAGCTGCTGGCGGTGATCCGCGCCCTCGACGCCATGAAGCGGCCGGTCAAGGCGCGCGTGCATAGCGACTCGCAATACGTGCTGAAGGGCATCCGCGAGTGGATCCACGGCTGGAAGCGCAACGGCTGGAAGACCGCCGACAAGAAGCCGGTGAAGAATGCCGATCTCTGGCAGCAGCTCGACGAACAGGCGCGCCGCCACCAGCTCGAATGGATCTGGGTCAAGGGCCACGCCGGCCACCCCGAGAACGAACGCGCCGATGCGCTGGCCAACCGCGGCATCGACGAACTGAAGGAAACGGCATGAGACAGATCGTCCTCGATACCGAAACCACCGGCCTCAACCCGCGCGACGGCCACCGCATCATCGAAGTCGCCTGCATCGAACTGGTCAATCGCCGGCTCACCGGCCGCCACCTGCACAAGTACATGAATCCGGAACGCGAGATCGACGCCGGCGCCCAGGCGGTGCACGGCATCACGCTCGAATTCCTCGCCGACAAGCCGAAATTCGCCGACATCGTCGACGAGTTCCTGGAATTCATCAACGGCGCCCAACTGGTCATCCACAACGCGCCCTTCGACCTCGGCTTCCTCAACGCCGAACTCGACCGCCTCGGCCGGGTGCCGGTGGAGACCGTCTGCCGCGGCGTCATCGATACCCTGCGCGAAGCCAAGGAACTGCATCCGGGCAAGCGCAACAGTCTCGACGCCTTGTGCGAACGCTACGAGATCGACAACTCCAGCCGCACCCTGCACGGCGCGCTGCTCGACACCGAACTGCTGGCCGAGGTCTATCTGGCGATGACGCGCGGCCAGAACTCGCTGATGATCGAGCCCGACGAAGCGCCGCCGGCGCTGCTCGGCGCCGACGGCAAGGCGCGCCAGCGCAAGCCGCTGCGCGTCCGGCGGGCGAGTGACGCCGAGCTGGCCGAGCACCAGCGCGTGCTAGCCGCGATCGACAAGGAATCGAAGGGCGCCTGCCTGTGGCTGCCCAAGCCGACGGCCGAAGCCACCTGAGCCCGGGCATGCAACCCATCTCCGTCCTGCTCTGGCTGGGCGCCGAACTCGCCACCTACCACTTCCTGGCCGGCGCCCTGTTCGACCTGCCGGCACGCCACGCGCTGCTCGCCGCGTTCGCCGTGCTGCTCGTCAGCCGCGCCCTGCTCAACCTCGGCACCTGGCGGCTCGCCGCCCGTTACGCCAGCCCCGGCTACCCGCGCAACGTCGGCCGGCGTCTGTGGCTGATGCTACAGGACTACGCCGCCTACCTGTTCACCTTCCTCCTGGTCATCCCGCTGGAAGCCCTGTGGATGCCGGCCGACCGCCTCGACCGCGGCGGTCGGGTGGTCCTGCTGGTGCATGGCTACGGCTGCAGCCGCGGCGTCTTCTGGTTGCTCCGCCGGCGCCTCGAAGCGGCCGGCTGCACCGTCGCCAGCGTCAGCCTGTTTCCGCCCTTCATCAGTCTCGGCCGCATGGTGCCGCAACTGCGCGAGCGCATTGAAACCGTCTGCCGGGAAAGCGGCGCCCGCCGCCTGACCCTGGTCGGCCACAGCATGGGCGGCCTGGTCTGCCGCTCCTACCTCGCCCGCCACGGCACTGACAAGGTGCAGGCGCTGATCACCCTGGCAACGCCGAACGCCGGCAGCGAACTGGCCCGCTACGGCATCGGCCAGAACGCCCGCGAGATGGAGCCCGATTCGCTGTGGCTGCGCGACATGCAGGGCGAGAAGACCGGCGTGCCGACGATCGCCCTGCGCAACCCAGCCGACAACTACGTGATGCCGCAGGACAACCAGCAACTGCCCGGCGCCCACAACGCCGACCTGCCGCCGGTCGGCCATCTCGCCATGCTCTACCACCCGGCAGTCGGCGACGTCATCGTCGACGCCTGCACCCAGGGAAGATCCCACTCATGACCGCGATTTCCGCCGAAGTCCGCCGCCAGGCGCAGGACCTGCTCGATTTCATCGACGCCAGCCCCAGCCCGTGGCACGCCGTCGCCAGCAGCGTGCAGCGCCTGCAGGCCGCCGGCTACCAGCAGCTCGACGAAAGCGCACGGTGGACGCTGAGCAGCGGTGGGCGCTACTACGTGACGCGCGGCGACTCGTCGCTGATCGCCTTCCGCCTCGGCGAGCGGCCGCTGGCCGAAGCCGGCCTGACGTTGATCGGTGCCCACACCGATTCGCCGGGCCTGCGCGTCAAGCCGCGCCCGGCGGAAGACGCCGCCGGCCTGGTGCGGATCGGCGTCGAAGTCTATGGCGGGCCGCTGCTCGCCACCTTCGCCGACCGCGACCTCGGCCTCGCCGGCCGGGTCATGGTGCGCGCCGGGGACAGCATCGTCAGCCGCCTGCTGCACATCGACCGGCCGCTGCTGCGCCTGCCCAACCTGGCCATCCACATGAACCGCGAGGCCAACGAGAACGGCCTCAAGTTCAACAAGCAGACCGAACTGCCGCTCCTCCTCGGCAGCAGCGACGACGGTGCCGACGCCCAGTTCCGCCGGCCGCTGGCCGACGCCCTGGGCGTCGATCCGGGGCAGTTGCTGACCTGGGACCTGGTCGCCTGCGATACGCAAAAGGGCAGTTTCTGGGGCGCCGACCGGGAATTCGTCGCCAACGGCCAGCTCGACAACCTGGCCTCCTGCCACGCCGCGCTGAGCGCGCTGCTGGCGCAGGAAGACGACGCGGCGAGCGGCCTGGTCGCCCTCTTCGACCACGAGGAAGTCGGCTCGGAAAGCGCCGTCGGCGCCGGCGGCTCCTTCGTCGGCGACGTCCTGCAGCGGCTCGCTGCCGCCTGCGGGCTGGACGGCGAGGACCAGCGGCGGATGCTCGCCGCCAGCTACTTCATCAGCGCCGACATGGCGCACGGCTGGCATCCGAACTTTCCCGCCGCCTACGAACCCTGCCACCGCGTGCTGGTCAACGGCGGCCCGGTGATCAAGCGCAACGCCAACCAGCGCTACGCCACCGACGCCGCCAGCGCCGCCCGCTTCCTCACCATCTGCGAGCGCGCTGGCGTCCCCTGTCAGCAATACGCCCACCGCAGCGATCTCGGCTGCGGCAGCACGATCGGCCCGATCGTCGCCGCCCGCCTCGGCATCCCCAGCGTCGACGTCGGCGCGCCGATGTGGGCGATGCACAGCGTCCGCGAAAGCGCCGGCGTCCTCGACCACGCCTGGATGATCGCCGCACTCAGCGCGGCGCTTGCCGGCTAGGCCGGCTACCGCCGCGTTACGGCGCGGCGCTGATCTCGAGCGCGATATCAGGCGGCACGCCGCGATCGCCGCCGCCAGCGTATTGCACGTCAAGCTGCCCGGCGGCCAGCACGACGCGGACCGGCCTTCCCTGCCCGTCGTCGAGCACGGCTTCGCCGACCGGTTCGCGGTTGGCCACGCCACAGCGATCAAACGCGGGCTGGCGGTCATAAAGCACCAGGAAACGCGTCTTGTCGCTGACCCCACTGGTCCTGAGATAGAGGTGGTAGCGAACCGCTCCGACCTCGACCTGGCGAACCTCCTGGACGACATCGGCGACGCCGCAGTCATTTCCGCCATCGCAGGCAGCCAGCAGGCCGCAAAGCAGTGCGACAAACAAGCCCCCCTTGCCTGGCCTCATCCTGTCCACCTTTCAGTCCAGCTCGCGGTATAAGAAAAATCACTCGCCACGCCGATGGTGGTGAGATGGTGCGACAGCCCGTCGGGCAGTTTGAGGACGTACCCTTCGGCCAGCGGAATATTGGTGAAATAGCCAACGCTGAACGGCTCGAAGTCATAAATGCTGTCGACCTTCCAGGTCGAAAAGAAAGCCTTCGCCCCCTCCCTGACCGTACTGATCCTGTCATTCAGACAGGTGTTCGCCGCAGCAACGGCGCGCTCGGTGCTCAAACGGCTTTGCTCCGGAGAGTTGTCTGGCAAACAGGCCCTTGCTGATCGGTCCTGACGCGCAACGACAAAAAATGACGTTGGATTCTACCAAGGAATCCTCGCCAAGTATCCGCATGACATAAACCCAACCCGACTCTCTTCGGTCAAACATTTTTATCGACCGGAGCACGCCCCCTCCTCACACCCCCTGCCGCTCGGCCAGCCAACGCTCCCAGGCATCCGCCGGCAGCGGGCGGCTGAACAGGTAACCCTGCATCACCTGGCAACCATGCTGGGCCAGGAAGCGCCACTGCACCTCGTTTTCGACGCCTTCGGCGACGACGTCCATGCCCAGGTCGCGGGCCAGCGACAGGGTCGCCATGGCGATCGCCACGTCCTCGGCGTCGTCGGGCAGGTCCTTGACGAAGCTGCGGTCGAGCTTGAGCCGGCGGATCGGCAGGCGCTTCAGGTAGGAGAGGCTGGAGTAGCCGGTGCCGAAGTCGTCGAGCGCCAGCATGATGCCGAGATCGCGCAATTGCTGCATGCGCGCCAGCACTTCCGGCGTCGGCTGCATCAGCGCGCTCTCGGTCAGCTCAAGTTCGAGATGGCGGGGATCGACGCCGGTGTCGCGCAGGATGCGGCGCACGCTGTCGAAGAAGCCACCATGACGGAACTGCAGCGCCGAGATGTTGACCGCCACCACCAGCTCGCGGCCGGCGGCCTGCCAGGCGGCGAGTTGCCGGCAGGCGGTCTCCAGCACCCATTCGCCGAGCGCGACGATGAGGCCGCTTTCCTCGGCCACACCGATGAACTGGACCGGCTGCAGCATGCCCAGTTCCGGGTGCTGCCAGCGCACCAGCGCCTCGCAGCCGAGAACGCGGGCATCGTCGGCGGCGACCTGCGGCTGGTAGTGGAGGACCAGTTCGTTGCGCTCGATGGCACGGCGCAGCGCGTTTTCCAACATCAGGCGTTCAAGCGCATGGACGTCCATCTCCGGCTTGAAGTAGTGATAGGTGTTGCGCCCCTGATCCTTGGCGCAGTACATCGCGACGTCGGCGTGCTTGAGCAGGGTGCTGGCATCCTCGCCGTCCTCCGGAAAGACGGCGATGCCGACGCTGGTCGACACAGTCAGTTCATGCCCCTCGATCAGCATCGGCGCCTGCAGCGCGGCGATCAGCTTGCGGGCGACGACGGCGGCATCTTCCGGGCGTTCGAGCCGGGGCAGCAGGACGACGAATTCGTCGCCGCCGAGACGGCCGAGGAAATCACCGTCGCGCAGGCAGGCGGCGAAGCGGCGGGCGGCGCCGGAGAGGAGCTGATCGCCGACCGGGTGACCGAGCGAATCGTTGACCGCCTTGAAATGGTCGAGGTCGAGGAAGAGCACCGCCAGGCAATCGCCCTGCAGCGCCGCGCTGCGCAGTTCGAGATGCGCCCGTTCATTCCACTGGGTGCGGTTGGGCAGGCCGGTCAGCACGTCGTAGTGGGCGAGGAAGGCGATATGTTCCTCGGCCACCCGCGCCGCCGTGACGTCCTGGGCGGTGCCGCGGATACGCAGGCCGGCGCCCTTGACCCAGTCGCTCTCGATGCGGAAATGCAGCGTGCTGGCGAGCGTCCCGCCGCCGTCCAGGCGGCAGTCGAAATCCGCCTGCCCCGGCGCCATCGCCACCTGATCGAGGGCCCGCGCCAACAAGGGGCGATCATCCGGATGCATCCGTTCGAGCAGCCCTTCCCGGCGGATCGTTTCTTCCGGCGCCAGGCGCAACATCTTGCGCAACTCGTCGGAGCAATGACATTCGCCGCTGCTGGGCAGGATTTCCCAACTACCGAGACGGGCAATGCGCTGCGCCTGCGCCAGTTCTTCCTGCTGCTGCGCCACCTGCCGCCCGGCCTCGGCCAGTTGCCGGGTGCGCTCCTCGACCAGCCGCTCGACGCGCCGGGTGCGGCCACTGGTCAGCAACAGGAAGGCGCCGAGCACCGCCGTACACAACAGGCCGACGGCGAGCGTTGCCCAGACGCTCCAGTTGCGCAGGCCGGCCATGTATTCGTCGCTGGCGGCAATCGTCAGTTGCCAGTGGCGGCCGGCGAACTCGAAATGGTCGCGCCAGTGCAGTTGCCGCCCCGGCCAGGCGCCGGCGGTGCAATCGACTGGCCCGTAGAGACGTTGGCCGGCGCCCTGGTCGAGATCGCTCAAGCAGACCAGCAGTTGCCCTATCTTGCCGTGCAAGGCCGCGTTCAGCGCATCGTCCATGCGGAAGACGGCGGAAACCATGCCGATCTGGCGCCCCGGCTGCGCGCCGAACACCGCCTGATAAACCACCACACCGCGCTGCTCGCCGCGTTCCTGGACCAGGCGGATCGATCCGGAAGCCACCGGTTTGCCGGTCTCCCGGCTTTGCCGGGCGGCAGCGCGGGTTTGTTCGAGAACCAGCGGGTCGAGACCGAGGACGCTGCGGTTGCTGGCCTCGGGTTCGACATGGAGGATGGGCAGGTATTCGTCGCGACGTTCGGCGACGAAGGTATTGCCCGACGAATCGCGACCGAGGATGGCGAAATCGGGGTGACCGGCGGCGCGCACCGCGGCCTCGAAGGCGTCGCGATCGCCATCGAGGACCAATGGGCTCCAGCCGAAGTTCTGCGTCCCCGGATAGCGTTCGAGCAACGGCGTGACGAAATCGCGCCAGACCCTGGCGTCGAGCGCCGGATGCACGCTGGCCAGACGTTCGAGCGCTTGTATCTGGTCGAGCTGGGCGTCCAGACGTTTGCCGACCAGGCTCGCCAGGTGTTCGGCATCGCGGTTCAGTTGCGCCTGCTGGCGCTTCTCTTCCCAGTGCCGGATCTGGATGAAGCTGGCGGCGAGCACGGCCAGCGCGATCAGCATCGGCACGCTGACGGCGGTCCGCCGCGAGCGCCAGGCATCGGCCGGATGACCGAGGAAGACGAGCAGCAGCGGCACCATGATGAGGATGCCGAGCAGGTCGCCGGCCCACCAGTTGGCCCAGGTGAAGGACAAATCGGCGAACGCGGTCGCCTGCATCAGGTAGAGCGTCGCCGTACCCAGCGTCGGACTGATCAGCGACGACAGCGGGGCGACGACGAAGACGAAACGGACGATGCTGTCCGGGCTGTCGAGCGGGTTGTCGCGCCCGAGCAGACGGCCGGCGAGCAGGTAACCGAAGGCGGCTTGCGCGGTGGCACCGAGCGCCGGCACGACAAGCATCGGCCAGACCGCCGTCGACAAGCCGCTTTGCATCGCCGCCAGCGACTGGACGATGAAAGCACCGACGAAGACGCCGGGCAGACAGCGCGGCCCGCGCACCAGCAGCGCCGCCAGCGCGACCCCGGCTGGCGGGAAAAGAGGCGCCGCATAACCCGGCGGCACGGCAATCTGCAAGGCCAGCCAGCCGGTCAACGCATAAAACAGGGCGAGCAGGAAGTTGTCGCGCAACGCAAAAGGCATTTTTATATTTTATTTCTCTGATAATTTTCCCATTATAAGTAGGCTTCACCGCAAAAGGCAGTCCGCCGGGACGCCACAGACTGCGACAATCCGCCGCAGCCTGTGGCTACGCACCGCACCGGGCAAATCGCCGATAATCCGCGCATGCCACTGATCGCCCCCTCCGCCGACAGCAGGGAATACCTGCTCAACCTGCGCCGACTGTTCGCCCTGCGCTGGGCGATGCTGGCGGCGATGGCGCTGCTGGTGGTGGTTGCCCCGCCACTGATCGGCATCGAACTGCCGCGCCTGGTGATGTTCGCGATCCTCCTCGTCGTCGCCCTGCTCAACGGCTTCGGCCAGTGGCAGGCGGCGCGCAGCCGGGACGCCAGCGCCAACGAACTGTGCAGCCAGTTGCTGATCGACATCGTCGCCCTGAGCGCGCTGATGTTCTTCAGCGGCGGCGCCACCAACCCGCTGGTCTCGCTGCTGCTGCCGCCGGTCGCCATCGCCGCCCTCGGCCTGCCGCAGCGCCTGGTATTGCTGGTCGGCAGCACGGCGGTCGTCGCCTACTCGCTGCTCATGCTCTACTACCTGCCGCTGCCGATCGCCGACGCGGCGCGGGCGACGCAACTGCACCTGATCGGCATGTGGCTGACCTTCACCGTCTCGGCGCTGCTGATCGCCTGGATCATCCTGCGCATGACCCGGCTGATCCGCCAGCGCGACGCCGAACTGGCCACCGCGCGCGAGCAGGCGCTGCGCGACGAAAGGATCACGGCAATGGGCACACTGGCCGCCGGCGCCGCCCACGAACTGGGAACGCCGCTGGCGACGATGGCGCTGATCCTCGGCGAACTGGCCGGCGACGAACGGCTGCCGGCGGACGCCCGCGACGACCTCGGCCTGCTGCGCCAGCAGGTCGCCGCCTGCAAGACGATCATCACCGGCCTGTCGCGGCGGGCCGGCGCCGAACGCCTGGAAGACACGCATGCCCAAGCGGTCGACCAGTGGCTCGACGAGTTGCGCTGCCAGTGGCAGTCGCTGCGCCCGACGGCCAGCAGCCGCCTGCAAGTGCTCAGCCAGGACGCGGCGCCGCGGCTGGCGATCGATCCGCGCCTCGAACAGGCGCTCCTCAACCTGCTCAACAACGCCGCCAACGCCAGCCCGCTGCCGGTGGACATCCGCCTCTCCTGGACCCGGCAGCGCATCGAGATCGAAATCCGCGACCGCGGCCCCGGTTTCCCCGACGAAGTGCTGCGTCTGTGCGGCCGCCAGAAGCTTCCCGGCCACGACGGCGGTTTTGGCGTCGGCCTGCTGCTCACCAGCTCGGCGCTCGGCCAGCTCGGCGGCGAGCTGCAACTGAGCAACCCTGCGGACGGCGGCGCCCTCGCCCGCATCCTGCTACCCATCGAGAAGAAATGACCGCTCCGATCCTGATCATCGACGACGACCCGACCTTCAACGCGATCCTGATCCGCACCCTGGGCCGCCGCCAGCAGACGGCGATCGGCGCCCACAGCAGCGAGGAAGCGCTGCAACTGGCGCAGCAGCACCAGCCCTCGCGCATCGTCCTCGACCTCAACCTGGCCGGCGTGTCCGGCCTGTCGCTGATCCCGCAACTGCTCGACATCAATCCGCTGGCGCGCATCGTCGTCCTCACCGGTTACGGCAGCATCGCCACTGCGGTCGAAGCGATCAAGCGCGGCGCCACCCAGTACCTCGCCAAGCCGGTCGAAATCGAGGCCATCCTCAGCGCCTTCGACGACGCCGACCCCGGCGACAGCGATAGCACGCCCGACGAGCCGCTGTCGGTCGACCGCCTGGAATGGGAACACATCCAGCGCGTGCTCAAGGAAAACGACGGCAACGTCTCGGCCACCGCCCGCGCCCTGAAGATGCATCGCCGCACGCTGCAACGCAAGCTTGCCAAGCACCCGGTCCGCGCCTGAAACCGGAAAGCCCCGGACGGTCGTTCCGGAAAAACCGAAGCTTCTTTTCCCCGCCCCGCCTTGGTGAATCCGTAAAGCGGCCCTTATACTGGCCGCTCCACAGCTTGATCGTGGTCTCCCGCACTGCCACCGCAGCATTTGTTCACCGTGACATCCGGAAAGAGAGCCCATGAGCCTGGCGCTGATCGTCATCCTCCCCTTTCTCGGCGCCGCACTACCGGCGCTGCTCATCCGCGCCGGCCGCAACGCCTGCACCACCGGCACCCTGGCCACCAGCCTGCTCGCCTTCCTGCTGCTGCTGACGCACGCCCCGGCGGTGTTGCGCGGCGAGGTGCTGCAGGCGCGCTGGGAATGGATTCCGCAACTGGGCCTCAACGTCAATTTCTTCCTCGACGGCCTGGGCTTCTTCTTCGCCGGCCTGATCCTCGGCATCGGCCTGCTGATCATCGTCTACGCCCGTTTCTACCTGAGCAAGGAAGATCCGATGGGCAGCTTCTACAGCTACCTGCTGCTCTTTCAGGGCGCCATGGTCGGCGTCGTGCTGTCCGACAACATCCTGCTGCTGGTGATCTTCTGGGAACTGACCAGCCTCTCGTCCTTCCTCCTCATCGGTTACTGGAAACACCTGCCGGCCGGCCGCCAGGGCGCGCGCATGGCGCTCACCGTGACCGGCGCCGGCGGTCTGGCGATGATCGCCGGCATGCTGATCCTCGGCAACATCGCCGGTTCCTACGATCTGTCGACGATCCTCCAGCACAAGGAAGCGATCCAGGCCTCGCCGCTCTACCTGCCGGCGCTGCTGCTGATCCTCGGCGGCTGCTTCACCAAGAGCGCGCAGTTCCCCTTCCATTTCTGGCTGCCGCACGCGATGGCGGCACCGACGCCGGTTTCCGCCTACCTGCACTCGGCGACCATGGTCAAGGCCGGCCTGTTCCTGATGGCGCGGCTGTGGCCGGTGCTCGCCGGCACTGACGAATGGTTCTACCTGGTCGCCAGCACCGGCCTCGTCACCATGCTGATCGGCGCCTGGATCGCGCTGTTCAAGGACGACCTGAAAGGCCTGCTCGCCTATTCGACGGTCAGCCATCTCGGTCTGGTCACCTTCCTGCTCGGCCTCGGTTCGCCGCTGGCCGCCGTCGCCGCCGTCTTCCACATCCTCAACCACGCCACCTTCAAGGCGGCGCTGTTCATGAACGCCGGTATCGTCGACCACGAAACCGGTACCCGCGACATCAGGAAACTCGGTGGCCTGATGACACTGATGCCGATCGCCGGCACGCTGGCCACCATCGCTGCCGCGTCGATGGCCGGCCTGCCGCTGTTGAACGGCTTCCTGTCGAAGGAAATGATGCTCGAACAGGCGGCGCACACCAGCTGGCTCGACCTGCCCTGGCTGGTGCCGCTGCTGGCGACGCTGGCGGCGACCTTCTCGGTCGCCTACTCGTTCCGCTACATCGTCCATGTCTACTTCGGCAAACCGGCCGGCGAAACGCCGCGCCAGCCGCATGACCCGCCCTTCGGCATGTGGGGGCCGCCGGCGCTGCTGGTCGTCCTGGTCGTGCTGATCGGCCTCTTTCCGGCGAGCGTCGCCGGCCCGCTGGTCGCCACCGTTGCCGGCGCGGTGATCGGCGGCCCGCTGCCCGACTACCATCTGGCGATCTGGCACGGTCTGACGCCGGCGCTCGGCATGAGCGCGATCGCCGTCGCCAGTGGTCTACTTCTGCTCGCCGGCTACGCCCGCCTGCGTGGCCTGTGGTCTGCCGGCCCACATCCGGAAGCCAAGGCGATCTTCGACGCCGTCGTCGGCACCGCCGTGCGTCTTGCCCAGGCGCTCACGCACGGGCTGCACAACGGCTCGCTGCAACGCCACCTGGCGTTTGCCATCGGCAGCGCCGTCGTCGTCGGCTTCACCGCCTTCGCCATGGCCAGCCATGCGCCGGGCGCGCGCCCGCTGCTGCCGGCGACGCCGGTGGCCATCGTCGCCTGGCTGTTGCTGCTCGGCGCCACCGGCGCGCTGCTCGCCCTGCACCGGCGACGCCTGCTGTCGCTGGTCGTGGTCGGCGTCATCGGCATGGTCGTCTCACTCGCCTTCGTCTATCTGTCGGCGCCGGACCTGGCGCTGACGCAGATTTCGGTCGAGGTCGTCACCGTCATCCTGATGCTGCTGGCGCTCAATTTCCTGCCCAAGGAGACGCCGCTCGAAAGTTCCGGTGGCCGACGCCTGCGCGACGGCCTGCTCGCCGCCCTGGCCGGCATCGGCGTCGGCGGTGCCGCCTGGGCGATGACGACGCGCGACGCGGCGACGCTGTCCGGTTACTACCTCGAACAGTCGGTACCCGGCGGCGGCGGCACCAACGTGGTCAACGTGATCCTGGTCGACTTCCGCGGCTTCGACACCTTCGGCGAGATCATCGTGCTGGGCATCGCCGCGCTGACCATCTACGCCCTGCTCGACGGTGCCACGCGCGGCGCGGTCGGCCGCAGGCTGGCGGCCTGGGCGCCCGACCAGGCGCGGGCCGCCGACCGTCACCCGCTGCTGCTCGTGGTCGCCACCCGCGTCATGCTGCCGCTCGCCCTGCTGGTCGGCGCCTTCATCTTCCTGCGCGGTCACAACGTGCCGGGCGGCGGCTTCATCGCCGGCCTGGTCGTCGCCATCGCGCTGATCATGCAGTACATGGCCAGCGGCCACGGCTGGGCGGCGCAACGGATGAAGGTCGATTACCACGCGCTGATCGGCGTCGGCGTCCTGACCGCCGCCGCCACCGGCATCGTCGCCTGGCTTGCCGATCACCCCTTCCTGACCAGCGCCTTCGGCCATTTCCACCTGCCGCTGGTCGGCGAATTCGAACTGGCGTCGGCGATGGCTTTCGACACCGGCGTCTTCCTCACCGTCATCGGCGCGGTGATGCTGGCACTGGCCAACCTGTCGCGCATCGGTAACCTGGCCGACGCGTCGCCGCCGCAGACGGGACCGATGGAACCGGTACCGGCAAACGCCCGCGCCGAGGAACACTGACATGGAATTCCTGCTTTCCTCGGCCATCGGCCTGCTCACCGCCGCCGGCGTCTATCTCGTGCTGCGCGCCCGCAGCTGGCCGGTCGTCTTGGGCCTCGCCCTGCTTTCCTACGCCACCAACCTGTTCCTGTTCGCCACCGGCCGCCTGGTGCTCAACCTGCCGCCAGTGATCTCGGCGAGTGCCGCCGGCTACACCGATCCCTTGCCGCAGGCGCTGGTCCTCACCGCCATCGTCATCTCCTTCGGCATGACCGCGGTGATCGTCGTCATGGCCTTGCGCAGCTTCTTCGAGAACGGCAGCGACCATGTCGACGGCAAGGCGGAGGACGCCGCATGAACCACTGGATCATCGCCCCCATCCTGCTGCCGGCGATCATGGCGCCGATCCTGCTGATGAGCGCCCGCCACGACATCGTCCTCGCCCGCGTCTTCTCGCTCGCCTCGACCGTCGCCCTGCTCGGCATCGCCCTGGCGCTGGGCAGCATGGTCGGCGACGGCCAGATCCTGACCTACGCGCTCGGCAACTGGGTCGCCCCCTTCGGCATCGTCCTCGTCGCCGACCGGCTGTCGGTGATGATGCTCGTCCTCACCGCGCTCCTCGCGCTGGCCGTGCTGTTCTTCGCGATCGATGGCGGCGACCGCGACGGCCGCCATTTCCACGCCCTCTACCAGTTCCAGTTGATGGGCATCAATGGCGCCTTCCTGACCGGCGACTTCTTCAACCTCTTCGTCTTCTTCGAAGTCCTGCTGATCGCCTCCTACGGGCTGATGGTGCACGGCGGCGGGCCGGCCCGGGTCAAGGCCGGCGTCCAGTACGTGGTGATCAACCTGGTCGGCTCGACGCTGTTCCTGATCGCCGTCGGCATGATCTACTCGGTCGCCGGCACCTTGAACATGGCCGACCTGGCATTCAAGGTGCCGCAGGTTGCTGCCGCCGACCAGGCGCTGCTGCAGGCCGGCGCGCTGCTCCTGCTGCTCGTCTTCTGCATCAAGGCGGCGCTGGTGCCGGTGCATTTCTGGCTGCCCGGCACCTACGCCAACGCACCGGCACCGGTCGCCGCGCTGTTCGCGATCATGACCAAGGTCGGCGCCTACTGCGTGATCCGCCTCTACGTGCTGGCCTTCGGCGAGACGGCCGGTGCCGCCGCCTGGCTGGCCGCGCCCTGGCTGCTGCCGGCAGCCCTCGTCACCTTGACACTAGGCATGCTCGGCGTCCTCGCCGCCCGCCGTCTCGGCCAGCTCGCCAGCTTCGCGGTGATCGGCTCGATGGGCATGCTGCTCACCGGCATCGCGCTGTTCACCCCGACAGCGCTGGCGGCCGCGCTCTACTACCTGCTGCATTCGACGCTGGCCGGCGCCGTGCTGTTCCTGATCGCCGACCTGATCGCCCGCCGCCGCCCCGGCCTCGACGACCAGTTGGCGCCGGCCCCGCGTTTCGCCCAGCAGAGCCTGCTCGCCGCCGCCTTCTTCGTCGCCGCCATCGCCGCCACCGGCATGCCGCCGCTGTCCGGCTTCGTCGGCAAGCTGCTGATCCTCGACGCCGCCCGCGACAACCTGCAGGCGACGACGATCTGGGCGCTGGTGCTGGGCACCTCGCTGCTCGCCATCATCGGCTTCGGTCGCGCCGGCAGCACGCTGTTCTGGAAGAGCACCAGCCAACCGGGAAGCTTCCCCACCCCGGCCAGTGGCAATGCGCTGGCGCTGGTCGCCATCGGCCTGCTGCTCGCCGGCAATGTCGCCCTGACGCTGTTCGCCGGCCCGCTGACCGCCTATCTCGACGCGACGGCGGAACAAGTCTTCGCCACCCACCGCTATATCGAAGCCGTACTCGGCAATACCGTTCTGCCAGGAGGACTGCTCTGATGGCTCATCCATCTGCGCCACGCCCGACCCTGCTCCGGCGCTGGTTTCCCCATCCGCTGCTCAGCCTGACGCTGACGCTGATCTGGCTGCTGCTGATCAACGCTGTCTCGGTCGGCGGCCTGCTGGTCGGGCTGACGCTGGGCATCGCCATCCCGCGGCTGACCGGCGGCTTCTGGCCGGATCGCCCGGGTATCCGCAACTACCGCCGGATCTTCAGCTATCTCCTGCTGGTGATGTGGGACATCGCCGTCGCCAACCTCCAGGTGGCCAGGATCATCCTCTTCCGCCCGCTTGCCAGCCTGCACACGCGCTGGGTCTGCGTGCCGCTGGCCCTGACCAGCCCGGAAGGCATCGCCGTCTTCGCCGGCACCATCACGATGACGCCGGGCACCGTCAGTTGCGACCTGGCGGCCGACGGCAAGTCACTGCTCGTGCATTGCCTCGACGCGCCGGACCCCGAAGCCGCTGTGCGCGACATGAAGGAACGTTACGAATCCCGGCTGCTGGAGATCTTCCCGTGATCGAATACGCCATCCATTACGCCTACGTGGCGATCAGTCTCGGCCTGCTCTTCAACCTGTGGCGGCTGTTCGTCGGCCCCAGCACGACCGACCGGGTGCTGGCGGTCGATACCATGGTGATCAACGTCATCGCGCTGATCATCGTCTACGGCATCCAGACCGGCAGCACGATGTACTTCGAAGCGGCACTGCTGCTCGCCATGTTCGGTTTCGTGTCCACCGTCGCCTACTGCAAGTTCATCCTGCGCGGCAACATCATCGAATAGGAGAAAAGCATGGCATGGTTCAACGAACTGCTCGTCTCGGCACTCATCGTCATCGGCGCCAGCTTTGCCCTGGTCGGCTCCTGGGGGCTGGTCCGGCTGCCCGACCTGATGAGCCGGCTGCACGCGCCGACCAAGGCAACGACGCTCGGCGTCGGCGGCGCCCTGGTCGCCTCGATGGTCTATTTCCTGGCCGGCAACGGCACGCTGTCGGTGCACGAACTGCTGATCACCCTGTTCCTGTTCCTGACCGCGCCGCTGACCGCCCACTTCCTGGCCAAGGCCTGGATGCACAGCCAGCGGCCAGGCGATCTGCCGCAACCCGCGCAGCGCGGCTGGTCGACTTTCGATGCCGGCGAAGCGGAGCGGGAAGCGGCGAGCGACCAGACCCGGCCGCCGCCACTCAGTGATGCATGTGGCTCATCGGCATCGCCGCCGGCATCGCCTTCGTCACCTTGACCTCGACCGACTTGCTGCTGCCGTCGGCGAAACCGAGCGTCAGTGGCACCACCTGCCCCTCGCTGAGCGGCGCCTGCATGTTGATCAGCATGATGTGCAGGCCGCTCGGCTGAAGCACCGCTTCGCCCCGGACGGGGATGACGATTTCGGGAATCTGGCGCATGCGCATCACGCCGTTGTCGTTGAGGTGCGTATGCAGTTCAGAGAGTTTCGAGGCCGGATTCGCCACCTTGACCAGCTTCGCCTCATTGGCGCCCTTGTTCTTCAACACCATGAAGGCAGCGGTGGCAGTGGCGTTGGGCGGCGCCAGGCGGATGTAGGGATCAACGACGGCGACGTCGTCGGCGCTGCCGGCAAGGACGGCGCTCGACAGGCCAAGGGCGGCGATCAGCAGGGACAGGCGTTTCATGGCAGGGCTCCTTGTTTCAGTTCAGGTATTGACGGATCAGCGCGACCATCTGTGCCGGCGGCGTGCCGTGCGCCAGGCGTGCGCGCAGGCGGCCGTCGGGGCCGACGAGGAAGGTTTCCGCCGAGTGATCGACGGCGTAGTTGCCGCCCTCGCCCGGCGGCTGCAATTTGTAGATCACGCCGTAGCGAGCGGCGACTTCGGCGATCTGCGGCGCGTCGCCGGTGACACCGACGAAGCTGGGGTCGAAGAATTCGAGATAGCTCTTGAGATGGGCCGGCGTGTCGCGTTGCGGGTCCACCGAGACGAAGAGCAGCGCGACCTTCTGTCGCTCTTCCGGGGTCAGCAGCGCGCGCGCTTCGAGCACGGTGTTGAGCGTCGTCGGGCAGATGTCGGGGCAGAAGGTGTAGCCGAAATAGACGAGGACGAGACGGCCGGCATAATCGTGCAGGGCGACCGGCCCGGCCGCGCCCTGCAGCGTGAAATCGCCGCCCGCCGGCAGCGGGTTGGGCGGCGTCGCCGGCCGGGCGCCGGGATCGGGATGCCAGAACAGCAGCAAGGCGAGAATCAGCGCGGCGAGCGCGGCGGCGATGGCGGCAAGGATGCGTTCAGACATGTCAGCCCGTCACGAAACGAAAGGGAATGGCCACCCGTGAACCGGGGAGATCGACCAGCACCGTCGCCTGCCAGCTCATGCGGCCGGTGACGCAGACCGGCAGCGTCGCCTCGCCGGAGAAGAGGCCCGGCGCGTCTTCCCGCAGCAAGGGGCGATTGAAGCCCATGTCCATGTCGACGCCAGCGAAATCGATCTCGACACGGCTGGCGCCGGCCGCCTCGACCGTCAGCGGGAAGGCCTTGACCAGCGGGATCGGCCGCGTGCCGATATTCAGCGTGACCCGCCCGCCGCCGGGCAGGCTGGCCGAACAGGCGCCTTCCTGCAGATTGCAGGCGGCGTCGGGTTCGACCGTCAGGTCCGACTTCGGCAGCAGCAGCGGCGACAGCTTGTAGCCGACGACGACGACCAGCAGGATCAGCAGGATGCCGATGAGGTCGAGGAGTATCTTCCTGTTCACTTGTTTCCTTCCGCATGGACTTGCCGCCAGGCGCCCGGCAAGACCGGCGGCGATTCTGGCACAGCCCCGCTGGCGCCCCCCTGCGACAAATTGCCGCAGGTCGGCGGACAGCTCATTTATCAAATGCTAATATTCAGCCCCTGCCCATTTTTTCCGACCGCCCCGTGAAGCAACTTCTTGCCGCCCTTGCCCTCGCCCTTGTCGCCAACCTGAGCAGCGCCCAGCCGGCACCGGACAGCGCCCCCTTCTTCGGCGCCACGCTGGCCAATGCCGACGACCGGCCGGTGGCGATGAGCCGCTACCGTGGCAAGCCGCTCGTGGTCAACTTCTGGGCCCGCTGGTGCCCGCCCTGCCGGGCCGAGATTCCCGAACTCAACAATTTCGCTAAAAAACACGCCGGCAAGATCGAGGTTGTGGGCATCGGCATCGAGGACGACGCGGCGGCGGTCAAGGCCTTCGCCCGCGACTTCCCGATCCAGTACCCGGTCTATCTCGCCCGCGAACAGGCGCACGCGCTGATGTCCGGCCTCGGCAACGCGCGCGGCGGTTTGCCCTACACGCTGTTCATCGACCGCAACGGCAAGGTGATCGGCGGCAAGCTCGGCATGCTGCGCCAGGCCGACCTCGACGCCGCGGCGCCGCTGCTGCTGCGCTGACCGCTGCCGCTCAGGAGCGATCCTGCCGGCCATCCCGGGAAAACAGCATGGTGATGCCGACGCCGATCGGGATCAGCGGCCACCAGGTGCCGATCAGTTGAAAGATGTTGACGTGAAAGAGGTCCAGGTTGGCGCCGAGGGCGACGACGCCGACGGTGATCAGGACGATGGCAGCAACGTTTCCCTTCATCGGGGACTCCCTGGATTCAGGCACGACGGACGCCGACAACGCCCTCGACCTCGTGGATCAGGCCCAGGGTGCGCTGCAACTGGCGCAGATTGACGATTTCGACGGTGAAGCTCATGTGCGCATTGCCCTGGCGCGACTGGGTGTTGACGCCGACAACGTTGAGCTTCTCGCGGGTGAAGATTTCCGAGATGTCGCGCAGCAGGCCCTGGCGGTCGTGCGCATCGACGACGATGTCGCAGGCGAAGGTGCCGGTCGTCTCGCTGCCCCAGTCGGTCTCGATCACCCGCTCCGGATGCAGCGCGGCGAGGTTGGCGAAATTCGGGCAATCGGCGCGGTGGATCGAAATCCCCTTGCCGCGCGTGATGAAACCGTGGATCTCGTCCGGCGGTGCCGGCTTGCAGCAGCGCGCGAGCTGGGTCAGCAGCTTGTCGACACCGACGATCAGGATGCCCTGATTGCCTTCGCTGTGCTTGCGCGGCGCCCGCGTCTGCACTTCGTCCGGCAGTTGCGCCTCGGTCGCCGCTTCGCCGCGCGCCGCCGCCTGGAACAGGCGCAGGTTGAGTTCGCCGCGGGCAGCGGCGATGTAGAGGTCGTCGGCCTTGGCGAACTCGAGGCGGCGCGCCAGTTCGTCGATGTTGGCGCCGGTCTGTCCGGCGCGCTGCAATTCCTTGGCCACCAGCGCCCGCCCTTCGGCCAGCGTCTCTTCCAGCGCCAGGTTGGCGAACCACGCGCGCACCTTGACCCGCGCGCTCTTGGTGTGGATGTAGCCGAGCGCCGGATTGAGCCAGTCGCGCGACGGTCCGCCCTGCTTGGCGGTCAGCACCTCGACCTGCTGCCCGGTTTCGAGCGGCGTGTTGAGCGGAATCAACTGGCCGTTGATCTTGGCGCCGCGGCAACGGTGACCGAGATCGGTATGGACGCGGTAGGCGAAATCGACGGCGGTCGATCCCGACGGCAGGTCGACGACGCGGCCTTGCGGCGTCATCACGTAGATGGTCTCGTCGAGCGCCGCCTGCTTGTAGTGGTTGACCCAGTCCGAGCTGTCGGCGACCTCGTTCTTCCAGGTCAGCAGCTGGCGCAGCCAGGCGATCTTCTCGTCGTAGGCGTCGGCCCCCGGCGCCTTGGCGCCTTCCTTGTAGCGCCAGTGCGCGGCGACGCCGAGTTCGGCGTGCTTGTGCATGTCCCAGGTGCGGATCTGGATTTCCAGACTGCGTCCGTCGGGACACTCGACCGCGGTATGCAGCGAGCGATAGTTGTTGCCCTTGGGCTTCGAGATGTAGTCGTCGAATTCCTTGGAAATCGGCGTCCACAGGTTGTGCACGATGCCGAGCGCGGTATAGCAGTCCTTGACGTCGTCGACGATGATGCGCAGGGCCCGCACGTCATAGACCTCGGCAAAGCCGACGCCCTTCTTGCGCATCTTGTTCCAGATGCTGTAGATGTGCTTCGGCCGACCGTAGATCTCCGCCTGGGCGATGCCGGCCTCGGCCAGCTCGGCGCGGACGCGGGCGACGGCATCGGCGATGAAGGCCTCGCGCTCGCTGCGCTTCTCGTCGAGCTGCTTGGCGATCGTCTTGTAGATGTCGGGATGGATGAAGCGGAACGACAGATCCTCCAGTTCCCACTTCAGCTCCCAGACGCCGAGCCGGTTGGCGAGCGGCGAATAGAGTTCCAGCGTCTCGCGCGCCACCTGCACGCGCAGGTCGTCGGGATTGGCCGCGTAATGGCGCAGGGTCTGCGTGCGGCTGGCCAGGCGCAGGAGGAGGACGCGGATGTCCTCGACCATGGCCAGCAGCATCTTGCGCAGGACTTCGACCTGGGCGCGGATTTCCGCCGGGTTGCTCTCGCCGGCCTCGAGGTCGACGGCGACGAAGCCCTTGGCGATCGGCCGCAGGCGGTTGAGCCGGAAGATGCCATAGACCAGGCTGGCGACCGCCTTGCCGAAGCGTTCCTCGATGTGGGCAACACCGTGCTCGTCCTGCGCGGGCACCGCGAAGAGCAGCGCGGCGATGCGCGAATCGGCATCGAGCCGCAGCCCGGCGATGATCACCGCCATGCCGAGCGCGTGCGGCCAGATGCCCTCGCCGCTGCCGAGCAGGCTGTTGCCGTAAATCTGCGCGGCGAAATCGACGGCGTCCCGGAGACGCCGGACATCGGCTTCCGGCAAGTTGGCCGTGAGCGCGGCCAGGAACTGTTCAGAGTCGCCGTGGGCGGCGACGGAATGGACGACGGAAACCATGGCCGCGATTATAGGTCTGAGTGACAAGGAATGACAGATGCGGACGGCAAATGCCGCGCTGGAGAAGGGTTTGCCGGGGACAGGGCGGGGAGTACCATCGGGGTTTACCCCAATCCCCGGCCCACCGTTTCTGTGGGACCGTCGACTGCCGTATGCGCCGTTTCGGCCAGTTGCCAGAGGCCACAAGCCTGAACGGCATTGCATCGTCCTTTTCACGTCACCCGTAAGGAGCAAACATGAAGAACTTCACCGTCCTGGCTTCCACCCTCGCCGTCATTGGCGCCCTCGGCGCTTCCCCGGCCATGGCCCAGCAGAAATTCGTCACCATCGGTACCGGCGGCGTGACCGGCGTTTATTACGCGGCGGGCGGCGCCATCTGCCGCCTGATGAACAAGGACCGCGCCAAGCACGGCATCCGCTGCTCGGTCGAAAGCACCGGCGGCTCGGTCTACAACGTGAACACGATCAAGGCTGGCGAACTCGATTTCGGCGTCTCGCAATCCGACGTCCAGTACAACGCGATCAAGGGCCTGGCCCAGTTCAAGGACGGCGGCGCGATGGGCGACCTGCGCGCCGTCTTCGCGCTGCACCCGGAACCGCTGACCATCGTTGCGCGCAAGGAAGCCAACGTGAAGAAGTTCGAGGACTTCAAGGGCAAGCGCTTCAACATCGGCGTTCCCGGCTCCGGCCAGCGCGCGACGATGGAAGTCCTGCTGCCGGCAATCGGCATGAAGACTGCCGATTTCTCGCTGGTCTCCGAACTGAAGCCTGACGAGCATGGCGCCGCCCTGTGCGACAACAAGATCGACGGCTTCGCCTTCGTCGTCGGTCACCCGGCCGCCAACATCCAGGACGTCACCACCACCTGCGGCGCCCAACTGGTCAATGTCACCGGCCCCGGCGTCGACAAGCTGATCGCCAGCTTCCCCTACTACGCCAAGGCGACCATCCCGGGCGGCCTCTACGCCAACAACCCGAACGGCGCCACCACCTTCGGCGTCGTCGCCAGCATCGTCAGCTCGGCCAAGGTGCCGGACGAAGTGGTGTACACCCTGGTCAAGTCGGTATTCGAGAATTTCGACGAGTTCAAGAAGTTGCACCCGGCGTTCTCCCACCTCGACCCGAAGACGATGATCAAGGACGGTCTGTCGGCCCCGCTGCACAACGGTGCGGTCAAGTACTACAAGGAAAAGGGCTGGATGTAAGCGCCCCGCGTTGCGCGTCGCCGGGGGCGACGCGCGATGACACGGCGGCGGTTTGTCGAGGGGCAGCCCGCCGCCTTTCTGGAAATTCCCGGAGAAGCTTCTCATGACGAGCCCGGACAAAAACACCACCGTGCATGAACTGAGCGAAGAGCAGCTCAAGCAGATCGTTGCCGAAGCCGATACCGGCGGCCGCAAACCGACCGGCATCGCAGCCAGGCTACTCGTTGCCGTCGCCCTGGCCTGGTCCCTGTTCCAGTTGTGGATCGCCTCGCCGCTGCCTTTCTCGCTCGGCGTCTTCGTCCTCAACGACACCCAGTCGCGAGCCATCCACCTGGCGTTTGCCGTCTTCCTCGCCTTTGCCGCCTACCCGGCCTGGAAACGCTCGCCGCGCGCCTACGTTCCCGCCATCGACTGGTTGCTGGCCGGCGTCGGCGCCGTCTGTGCCGCCTATCTATTCCTCTTCTACAGCGAACTCGCCAGCCGCCCCGGCATGCCGACCACGCTCGACCTGGCCGTCGCCGTCACCGGTCTTGTCCTGCTGCTCGAAGCCGCCCGCCGTGCCCTCGGCCTGCCGATGGTCATCCTTGCCATCGTCTTCCTCGGTTACATCTTCCTCGGCCCTTACATGCCGGAGGTCATCGCCCACCGCGGCGCCTCGCTGGCCAAAGGCATGAGCCATATCTGGCTGACCACCGAAGGCGTCTTCGGCGTCGCGCTCGGCGTCTCGGCGAGCTTCATCTTCCTTTTCGTGCTCTTCGGCGCGCTGCTGGAAACGGCTGGCGCCGGCAACTATTTCATCAAGTCGGCGATCGCCCTGCTCGGCCACATGCGCGGCGGACCGGCCAAGGCGGCCGTCGTCGCCTCGGCCAGCACCGGGCTGATTTCCGGCTCGTCGATCGCCAACGTCGTCACCACCGGCACCTTCACCATCCCGCTGATGAAGAGCGTCGGCTACCGCGCCGACCAGGCGGCGTCGGTCGAGGTCGCCTCGTCGGTCAATGGCCAGATCATGCCGCCGGTGATGGGCGCCGCTGCCTTCCTGATGGTCGAGTACGTCGGCATCCCGTACACGCAGGTGATGAAGCACGCGATCGTCCCGGCGCTGATTTCCTACATCGCGCTGTTCTACATCGTGCATCTGGAAGCGCTGAAGATGAAACTCGAAGGGCTGCCAAGGCGCGAACCGCTGCCCTGGCAGAAAGCGCTGGTGTCCACCGTGATGACGGTATCCGGGCTGGTCATCCTGTCCGCCGTCATCTACTGGGGTTTCGGCTGGATCAAGACGGTGGCCGGCGACGCCGCCTTCGCCATCGTCAGCGTGCTGATGCTCGGCGCCTACATCGCCATCATCCGTTTCTCCGCCCGCTATCCCGAGCTGCACATGGACCGGCCGGACGAGAAGATGGAATTCCTGCCGGAAATCGGGCCGACACTGAAGTCCGGCCTGCACTTCCTGCTGCCGGTCGCCGCGCTGGTCTGGAACCTGATGGTCGAACAACTCTCGCCGGCCCTCTCCGCCTTCTGGGCGACCCTGTTCCTGATGTTCATCCTGGTCACGCAGCGCCCGCTTTTCGCCTATTTCCGCGGCCAGGGCGAATTCGCTGCCGCCGCCCGGCAGGGCTTCCAGGATCTGTTCGACGGCCTGGTCACCGGCGCCCGCAACATGATCGGCATCGGCATCGCCACCGCGACGGCCGGCATCATCGTCGGCACCGTGACGCTGACCGGCGTCGGCCTGGCGATGACCGAACTGGTCGAAATCCTTTCCGGCGGCAACCTGATGGTCATGCTCGGGCTGG
The DNA here is from genome assembly GCF_048146105.1 of Azonexus caeni. Taxonomy (NCBI): domain Bacteria; kingdom Pseudomonadati; phylum Pseudomonadota; class Betaproteobacteria; order Rhodocyclales; family Azonexaceae; genus Azonexus; species Azonexus caeni. The sequence goes on along the minus strand of NZ_JBKJAD010000015.1, from coordinate 14,478 downwards.
TCGCCGTGATTTCGCTGATCCTCGGCATGGGCCTGCCGACCACTGCCAACTACATCGTCGTGTCGACCTTGATGGCGCCGGTGATCGTCGAACTCGGCGCGCAGAGCGGCCTGCTCGTGCCGCTCATCGCCGTCCACCTGTTCGTCTTCTACTTCGGTCTGATGGCCGACGTCACGCCGCCGGTCGGCCTGGCCTCCTACGCGGCGGCCGGCATCGCCAAGAGCGACCCGATCAAGACCGGCTTCACCGCCTTCGGCTACAGCGCGCGGACGGCGATCCTGCCCTTCATGTTCATCTTCAACACCCAGCTATTGCTGATCGGCATCACCGATGCCTTCCACCTGATCCTGACCGTTGTCAGCGCGACGCTGGCCAGCCTGATGTTCGCCGCCGCGACGCAGGGCTGGTTCCTGGTCCGCAATCGTCTGCACGAAACCCTGCTCCTGCTGCTCGTCACCTTCAGCCTGTTCCGCCCCGGTTTCTGGATGGACATGATCTATCCGCCATTCGACGAAGCCGCCCCGACCGAACTGACGCGCCTCGTCGAAGCGGCGCCGAAGGATGGCAAGCTGCGCGTCTGGGTCGAAGGTCTCAGCCTCGAAGGCCAGGAAGTCACCAAGGGCGTGCTGCTTTCGCTCGGCGCCCCAGGCAAGGCCAGCGAACGCCTGGCCAGCATGGGACTGACCGTGATGACGCTGGGCGACCAGGTGCAGGTCGCCGCCGTACGCTTCGGCAGCCCGGCGGAAAAACTCGGCCTGGAACAGGGCTTCAACCTGACCCGGATCGAGATTCCGCACCCGGATCGTCCGGACAAGGAATGGATCTTCATCCCGGCGCTGCTCCTGCTGGCGCTGGTCTGGTTCATGCAGAACGCGCGCCGCCGGCGCGAGGCCGCCTGAACCGTCACTGAAAGGAGTTCCCGATGAGCCAATCGCGCATCCCGCCCGCCAGCCTGGGCGGGCTCTCCTACCTCGACCCGGCCGCGCCGGAGCCCTGGGCCAGCTTCATCGAGCAGATCGAACGGGTGCGCCCCCATCTCGGCCCGCTTGAGCGCTGGATTGAAACTCTGAAGCACCCGAAACGGACGCTGATCGTCGACATCCCGATCGAACGCGACGACGGGACGATCGCCCATTTCGAGGGCTACCGCGTGCAGCACAACCTGTCGCGCGGTCCCGGCAAGGGCGGCATCCGCTACCACCCGGCGGTGACGCTCAACGAGGTGATGGCGCTGGCCGGCTGGATGACCGTCAAGAACGCCGCCATCGGCCTGCCCTTCGGCGGCGCCAAGGGCGGCATCCGGGTCGATCCGGCAACGCTGAGCAGCGGCGAACTGGAACGCGTGACCCGCCGCTTCACCTCGGAAATCGGCATCATCATCGGCCCCGACCGCGACATCCCGGCGCCCGACGTCGGCACCAACGCCAAGATCATGGCGATGATGATGGACACCTTCTCGATGAACCGCGGCGGCACCGCCACCGGCGTCGTCACCGGCAAGCCGGTCGCCCTTGGCGGCAGTCTCGGCCGCCAGGAAGCCACCGGCCGCGGCGTCTATTTCTGCGCCCGCGAGGCCGGCAAGCGCCAGCACATCGCCATGGAAGGCGCGCGCATCGTCGTCCAGGGCTTCGGCAACGTCGGCGGCATCGCCGCCCGCCTGTTCCGCGCCGCCGGCGCCCGGGTGATCGCCATCGCCGACCACACGGCAACGCTGGTCAACGAGTCCGGCATCGACATCCCCGCCGCCCAGGCCTGGGCCGCCGAACACGCGGGCCTGGCCGGCTTCCCCGGTGCCGCACCGATCGACATCGAGGACTTCTGGCAACTGGAGTGCGACTACCTGGTGCCGGCCGCGCTCGAAGGCCAGATCACCCCGGAACGCGCCGCCCGCGTGCGCGCCCGCGTCGTCGTCGAAGGCGCCAACGGGCCGACCACGCCGGCCGCCGACGACGTGCTGCGCAGCCGTGGCGTTCTGGTCGTCCCCGACGTGCTGGCCAATGCCGGCGGCGTCACCGTTTCCTACTTCGAATGGGTGCAGGATTTCTCCAGCTTCTTCTGGACCGAAGACGAAATCAACGCCCGGCTGGAGCGCATCATGGTCAGCGCCTTCGATGCGATCTGGCAGGTTGCCCAGGAAAAACAGGTGCCTTTGCGCACCGCCGCCTTCATCATCGCCTGCCACCGGGTCCTCGAAGCCCGCGCCGAACGGGGGCTCTACCCCTGATCCACCCCACCGTCGAACCCGTGGTCGACGGTGCCGCATCCCGCCGACCATGCCGAAATTCCTGACCAACCCTTACCTGCTGCTGACCCTGACCGCGCTCTTCTGGTCGGGCAACATGGTGCTCGGCCGCGGCATCCGCGCCGACGTGCCGCCGCTGGCGCTCGCCTTCTGGCGCTGGGCGATCGCCTTCCTGCTCGTCCTGCCGCTGGCGTTGCCGCATTTCAAGGCGCAGTGGCCGCTGCTGAAAAAAGGCTGGCGGCCGGTGCTGCTTCTCGGCCTGCTCGGCGTCGGCGGCTACAACACCTTCGCCTATCTGGCGCTGCAGACGACGACGGCGACCAACGCGGTGCTGCTCAACTCCTTCATCCCGGTCGCCACCATCGCCATTTCCTGGGCCTTCCTCGGCAAGCGGCTGACGCCGCTGGCGGCAACCGGCGTCGTCGTTTCGCTGCTCGGCGCGCTGGCCATCGTCGCCCGCGGCGAACTGGGCGTGCTGCTCCATCTCAACCTCAACATCGGCGACCTCTGGATGCTCGGCGCCGTCGCCGTCTGGGCCATCTACACCGTCGGTCTGGCCTGGCGCCCGGCCGGCGTGCACCCGATGCTGGCGCTCGCCGCGTTCACGCTGGTCGGCCTCGCCGCCCTGTTTCCCGCCTACCTGTGGGAGATGGCGCAAGGGCGGACGATCAACGTGCATGCCGGATCGCTGCTCTCGCTCGCCTACGTCGGCATTTTCCCGAGCTTCGTCGGCTACATCTTCTACAACCGCGGCGTTGCCGAAGTCGGCGCCAACAAGGCCAGCCTGTTCATCCACCTGATGCCGGTGTTCGGCACCCTGCTCTCGGTCGTCTTTCTGGGCGAAATCCCGCACCCCTACCACTATGCCGGGATCGCGCTGATCTTCGCCGGCATCTGGCTGACGATGAAGAAAGGCTGAGCGGCGGATGGGCCTGTTCGACTGGCTGCGCCGCCGTCCGGCGGCAATCCCCGACGACCTCTGGCAACGGACGCTGGCCAGCCAGCCCTTCCTCGCCGCGCTCGACGCCGATGAGGCGCGCCGCCTGCGGGCGCTGGCCGAACGCTTCCTGGCCGACAAGGAATTCACCGCCGCCGGCGGGCTCGAACTGAGCGACGAAATCTGCGTCGCCATCGCCGCCCAGGGTTGCCTGCCGGTGCTCGAACTCGGCCTCGGCGCCTACGGCGACTGGGTTGGCATCGTCGTCTATGCCGACGAGTTCGTCGTCCCGCGCGAAATCGCCGACGACGACGGCGTGGTGCACCGTTACGCCGACGTGCTCTCCGGCGAGGCCTGGGAAGGCGGCCCGCTGCTCGTTTCCTGGCGCGACGTGCAGATGGCCGGCGGCGACTACAACGTCGTCATCCACGAGTTCGCGCACAAGCTCGACATGCTCAACGGCGAAGTGGACGGCATGCCGGCGCTGCATTCCGGAATCACCGCCGAACGCTGGGAAGGCGTTCTCCTTCCCGCTTACGACGATTTCTGCGCCCGCGTCGACGCCGGCGAGGAAACGATCATCGACCCCTACGCCGCCGAGGCCCCCGGGGAATTCTTCGCCGTTCTCAGCGAATGCTTCTTCGGCATTCCCGATGTCGTCGCCGCCGAATACCCGGCGCTTTACGAACTACTACGCGATTACTACCGGCAGGACCCGTTAGCCCGCCTGCAGAAAAAATAAAAGCCGGCGCGCAGGCCGGCTTGGCGTGGGTGTCGAGGAATCAGACCTTGTTCACCAGGTTGGACAGCGTGACGTTGGTGGTCATCTGCGCCAACAACTTCTGCAGGCCGACGCGGGCCTTGAGGTTGATGATCAGCGGCGCGCGCAGGCTGGGGGCGACGCCGCCGCCTTCTTCCTGCTTGTAGAGGGTGATCATCACCGCCACGTCGTCGGCGGCCGGCGACTGCAGCAGCGCGTTTTCCTCGTCGGTGAGTTCCAGCTCGTAGTTGAAGCCGAGCGCGGTCGGATCGATGATCTGGAAAGCCAGCGCCGCGTCATCCACCGACTGCAGCGTGAAGCTCTGCGGCTCGCCCTTGCCTTCTTCGTGAGCGAGCATGAACTGCTTCTTGTCTTCGAAACCGATCAGGCCGTTCGGAAAGCTGATGACCTTGTCTTCTGCCACATCGACGGTACCAAACAGATAGGTATTCACTTGCATGTGCTCTCTCCTCTTGAGTTGGGATGTATCAATTGGCATCCTACACCACTCCGCAGAGAGTTGTAATTCACCTTCAGATTACGGCATCATTGCCGCCCCCTTCAGCAGTCGCCGCCCCCATGCTCGCTCCCATCGAACACCGCATCGCCCTCGAACTCAACGTCCGTCCGGCCCAGGTCAAGGCCGCCGTCCAGCTCCTCGACGAAGGCGCCACCGTGCCTTTCATCGCCCGCTACCGCAAGGAAGTCACCGGCGAACTCGACGACACGCAACTGCGCACGCTGGAAGAGCGCCTCGGTTACCTGCGCGAACTCGAGGATCGCCGCGGCGCGGTGCTGGCCAGCATCGAGGAACAGGGCAAGCTGACGCCGGAACTGCGCGGCGAGATCGAGAACGCCGAAACGAAGCAGCGCCTCGAAGACCTCTACCTGCCGTACAAGCAGAAGCGCCGGACCAAGGCGCAGATCGCCCGCGAGGCCGGCATCGAGCCGCTCGCCCTCGGTCTGCTGGAAAACCCCGAGCTGACGCCGGAAGACGAAGCCGAGAAATACCTCAACGCCGACGCCGGTTTCGCCGACACCAAGGCGGTACTCGACGGCGCCCGCCAGATCCTGATGGAGAAGTTCGCCGAAGACGCGCAACTCTTGCAGACGCTGCGCGACTACCTGAAGGAACACGGCCTGCTCAAATCGACCGTCGTCGAAGGCAAGGAAACCGAAGGCGCCAAATTCCGCGACTGGTTCGACTTCGCCGAATCCATCGTCGACATGCCCTCGCACCGGGCGCTGGCGCTCTTGCGCGGGCGCAACGAAGGCTTCCTCAACGTCGCGCTGGTGCTCGACTCGGAACTCAACGAAGACGCCGTCAAGCCCGGCCCGAATGCCTGCGAACAGCGCATCGCTGCCCGCTTCGGCATCAAGCACCAGAACCGCCCGGCCGACAAATGGCTGCAGGACACCGTGCGCTGGACCTGGAAGGTCAAGGTCTACACCCACCTCGAACTCGAACTCGTGAATGAACTGCGCGAGCGCGCCGAGGAAGAAGCCATCCGCATCTTCGGCAAGAACCTCAAGGACCTGCTGCTCGCCGCGCCGGCCGGCCAGCACGTGACCATGGGCATCGACCCGGGCATCCGCACCGGCTGCAAGATCGCCGTCGTCGATGCCACCGGCAAGCTGCTCGACACCGCCACCATCTACCCGCACGAACCGCGCAACGACTGGGGCGGCTCGATCTCGACCATCGCCCGCCTGGCCTCGACGCATGGCGTCACGCTGGTCGCCATCGGCAACGGCACCGCCAGCCGCGAGACCGACAAGCTGGTGCAGGACGTCATGAAGAAGTACCCGGAAGCGCGGCTGCAGAAAATCGTCGTCTCGGAAGCCGGCGCCTCGGTGTACTCGGCTTCCGAACTCGCCGCCAAGGAATTCCCCGACCTCGACGTCTCGATCCGCGGCGCGGTCTCGATTGCCCGCCGCCTACAGGACCCACTCGCCGAACTGGTGAAGATCGAACCGAAGTCGATCGGCGTCGGCCAGTACCAGCACGACGTTTCGCAATCCAAGCTGGCGAAGAACCTGGATGCCGTGGTCGAGGACTGCGTCAATGCCGTCGGCGTCGACGTCAACACCGCCTCGGTGCCGCTGCTGACCCGCATCTCCGGCCTCAACGGCAGCCTGGCCGCCAACATCGTCGGCTACCGCGACGCCCACGGCGCCTTCAAGTCGCGCGACGAACTGAAGAAGGTGCCGCGCCTCGGCGACAAGACTTTCGAACAGGCCGCCGGCTTCCTGCGCGTGCCGAACGGCGACAACCCGCTCGACGCGTCTTCCGTGCACCCGGAAGCCTACCCGCTGGTCGAGAAGATCATCGTCGACCTGAAGAAGCCGATCAAGGAACTGCTCGGCAACAGCCAGGCGCTCAAGGGCCTCAACCCGGCCAAATACACCGACGAGCGCTTCGGCCTGCCGACCGTCCAGGACATCTTCAAGGAACTGGAAAAACCCGGCCGCGACCCGCGCCCCGAGTTCAAGACCGCGACCTTCGCCGACGGCGTCGAGGAAGTGAAAGACCTGCGCCCGGGCATGATCCTCGAAGGCGTGGTGACCAACGTCGCCGCCTTCGGCGCCTTCGTCGACATCGGCGTGCATCAGGACGGCCTGGTCCATGTCTCGGCGCTGTCCAATACCTTCGTCAAGGACCCGCACGACGTGGTCAAGGCCGGCCAGGTGGTCAAGGTCAAGGTGCTGGAAGTCGACCTCGCCCGCCAGCGCATCGCGCTCACCATGCGCATGAGCGACGAGCCGAAGAAGCACGATGCCGGCAGCCAGCGCGGCGCCCCGCTGTCGAAACAGCAGGCCCGCCACAACGCGCCGCCGCCGGCCGGCAACGCGATGGCCAACGCCTTCGCCAAGCTCAAGCGATAGCCGGGACAAATCCAGCGCATCGGCATTGTCAATTGGCGAGGCGGCAAGGCCTTGCCGACAATGACGGCATACCGATCCCGAAGGAAACCGTCATGACCCGCCTTGCCACCAACGCTTTCCGGAAACACCCGGTCCGTTTCGCAGCCGGCATCGCCATCAATCTGGGCGGCGTGCTCGCGCTTGCCGCCCAGCTCTAAGCCCGCCTAGAACCCCAGGCTGCCGCCGGCGCCGAGCAGGGTCGCGATGCCGAGCACGGCAAAGATGGCGGCGGCGATCGCATGCACGACGCGCACCGGTATGCGGTTGGCGATGCGGTCGCCGAGCAGCACGGCCGGCACGTTGGCGATCATCATGCCCAGCGTGGTGCCGGCAACGACGGCGACGACCGCCTGATACTGCGCGGCCAGCGCCACTGTCGCGACCTGCGTCTTGTCGCCCATCTCGGCCAGGAAAAAGGCAATCAGCGTCGTCCCGAAAACCCCGTAACGCGCCAGCGCCGCCTCGTCGTCGTCCATCTTGTCGGGAATCAGCGTCCACACCGCCATCGCGATGAAGGACAGGCCGAGCACCCAGCGCATCGTTCCCGGCGCCACCAGTGACGTGATCCAGGCGCCGAGCGCGCCGGCAAAAGCGTGGTTGGCAATGGTGGCGACCAGGATGCCGACGATGATCGGCAGCGGCTTACGGAACTTGGCGGCGAGGATGAAGGCGAGCAGTTGCGTCTTGTCGCCGATTTCGGCCAGGGCAACGATGCCCGTGGAAATGAGGAAAGCTTCCATCTGAAGATACCTGGCCGGATCAGGACGATTGACCACATCGCTTCTCCGGCCCGGGAAAGCGACATGGTCAAAGGTCTTGCCAAGTACGGAACCGCCTGCGCCATGTCCCGCAGGACAAGTCTGTTGACGCAGGCCTCTGGCGGATGCAGAGCGGCTACTCCCCAATGACGGGGCGGATTATACACAGCTCCGGCGGCCCCCGCTCGCAACATCGCTTGCATTTGCTTACATCCCGAAACCGGCGAGCGGCAGACTGTCCGTTGCCTGCGGCGTAGACTTGAGGCCTCACGAAAAGGGAGAAAAACAATGAAACATCCGCGCTTGCTGCTCGGCCTGTTGCCGCTCGGCCTCTGGGCCGCCTTTGCCCTGCCCGATCTACTGGCCGCCGAACAGGGCGGCCCCTGGTTCTGGCGGCGCAACCTGATCCTGCTCTCCGGCATCGTCGCGCTGTGGTGGATGAGCGCCGGCATGCTGCTCGCCACCCGCGCCCCCTGGCTGGAAAAGCGCTTCGGCGGGCTGGACAAGCTCTACCGCCTGCACAAGAACATCGGCATCGGCGCCGGTCTCCTGGTGCTGCTGCACTGGCAACTCGAATGGCTGCCGAAAACCCTGTCCAAGGCCGGGCTGATCGCCGGGCCGAACCGGCCGCGCGGGCCGCGCGGCGAGCCCGACATGTGGATCGAGCTGGCCAAGGACGTCGGCGAATGGGCCGGCTACATCCTGATGGCGCTGGTCGTCGTCGCCCTGCTCCGGCGCCTGCCCTATCACTGGTTCCGCCTCGCGCACAAAGCTTTCGGCCTGATCTTCCTGGGCGGCGCCTTCCACGGCCTGCTGCTGATGCCCAAGGAATTCTGGCAGACGCCGCTGGCCTGGGCGACGCTCGCCGTCGCCGCGCTCGGCGTGGTGCCGGCGCTGCTCTCGCTGAGCGGCCGCATCGGCCGCCGGCGCCAGCATCCGGCGCAGGTTGAACAGGTCCGGCAGGCCGACGGCCAGGTACTGGAAATCGTCTGCCGTCCAGCCGCCTCCTGGCCCGGCCACCAGGCCGGCCAGTTCCTGCTGGCCGATTTCGGCGTGCGCGGCGAAGGCGCCCACCCCTTCACCATCGCCTCGGCCTGGAGCGCCGAAACCGGCACCCTGACGCTCGCCGTCAAGGCGCTCGGCGACTTCACCGGCAAGCTGCCGCAAACTGTCGCCGCCGGCCAGACGATCCGTCTCGAAGGCCCTTACGGCCAGTTCGACTTCGCCTCGGCCTCGGCCCGCCAGATCTGGGTCGCCGGCGGCATCGGCATCACGCCCTTCCTCGCCCGCCTGCAAACGCTCGCCGCCAGCGGCCAGCGCGCCGACGTCGATCTCTTCTACTCCAGCGCCAGCGACAGCCCCTTCCCGGAACAGCTCGACGCCCTCTGCGCCCGCACCGGCGTTCGCCTGCACCGTCGCCTGAGCGAGCGCGACGGCCCGTTCACCGGCGAGGAAATCACCGCCTGCCGCAGCGACGGCACCAGCGTCTGGTTCTGCGGCCCGCGCCGCTGGGGCGAAGCGCTGGCCCGCCTGTTCCAGGAAAAAGGCCTGGCGCGCGACGACTTCCATCAGGAAGCCTTCGAGTTCCGCTAAGCCGCCACCAATTCCGCCGGAACTGCTCCGACGGAAGCCCATCACGCACCTGCGCCGCGTAGCCGCAGCGCAGGTGTAACAAAACTCTGCTTTCCAGGAAACTATTCCCATGGCATCGTCCACCAAGGAATGCATTTCGCATTCCTGGTCAACCTCAAAAGGAGATGACGATGACAACCACAGTTGGCAAAGTAGGTGTATATCTCGTCCATGGAACCGCCGGCAATGTCGGTACTCCGGGCGCCCCGATCCTTCATTTTTCCTTGATGGTCAACGCCAGCACCGGCGCCGTCAGCGGCCAGGCCCGCCAGACGCAGGCCGTTCAAGGCCCGATGTCCGACGTCCTGATCAGCAACGTGACCGGCCAGATTCGCTACACCGGCCTCGGCGAATACACCAAGATCGTTTCCCTGCAAGGCAGTGCCGTCATCACGGTGCCACCGCCGGCGATCGGTGCCTATCTGGCTCCCTTCGATGCCCACTTTGCCATTAACGACGCCTGGGAAGGCGTCGGTGGCTGGAGCCTGGGCGGCACCAGCGTAGAAAACGTTCCCGTCACCAGCGAGCACTAAGCCCGCTCCAAGGTCCGCGCCATGTCGCGCGGACCTGCCAATCACCCTCCGCGCCCGCACCGACGCACGCCTGCGCCGCCGGCAAAGCGAACGCAAGGGCCCTTCGGCGGCGACCGCAGCAGCATCTGGCTCTGTGGCCCGCACCGCGGGAACGAAGCACAGGCCTGGCGCGCGACGACTTTCATCAGGAAGCCTTCGAACTCCGCTGAAACTCCCCTCAGCCCGGGTTCAGCACCTTGAACACCTCATCGCGCAGGCGGGCAGCGATCGCACGGTAGTAAGGATCGCTCTCGCTGCCCAGATAGTCGTCAAGCAGCACCAGCCTGCCGGGAAAATCCCGGCAATCCTGCACCCGCCCGAGCGCCGCGTCGAAGCGCCGGTGCGCCAGGCCGGCGGGGCTGCGCGTCTGCTGTGCGAAGCATTCGAGGAAACGCGGCAGCCGCGCCGCCAGGTATTCCCCCCAGGCGGCCACATCGTCCGCCGTGTAGTAATGCAGCCAGATGTCCTGGGCATAGATCGCCGGTTGCGGATCGGCCCGGTAACCTTCGAGGATGATCTCGTTGCCGTCGTCGGTCACCGTCACCACACAGGCGTCGGCCAGCGTCCCCGGCAAGCGGGCGATCACCGCGTTGTTGCGCTGGCGCAGTTCGTCCAGTTCGGGAAAGCCTTCCAGCAGTTCGCCGATCCGCTCGCGCCGGCCGCTCAGACGCTCGGCCGCGCCGGCATCGCTGGCAAAGAGGAATTCCAGCGTGAAGCGCGAACCCCAGCGCACATCCCAGCCCCACTTGTCGCACTGACACCAGAAGGCCAGCACCCCCGCTGCGCTCTCCTGCTGCCAATCGGCAACATTGCCCGGCGCTGCCACGAACCCGGCCGGCAAGCGGGGCGAAATGGCCGCCCGCAACAATTTGTACACCGCCTTGCTGGTCAGCTTCATGAACCCACTCCGTCCAGCGCCACGGCTCGACAACGCAACGGCCAGCCCGCCTTCCTTGCCGCTTCCGTCAACGTCGACGCCGCTGTCGCCGCCGTCGCCGCATCGATGACCGGAATCAGCACCCCACCGTGACCATGCGCCAAGGCTGCGGCCAGCAGCGCGTCGCCACGCGCCAGCCCGAGTTCGGCCTGCAGCACCTGCTCGATGAAGCGCAGCGGCGTCCGGGGATCGTCCAGGATCTCCACCGCCTGTGCGACGTCTCCTTCCAGCAGGCCGCCCAGCGCCGGAAAGGCGCAGCCCGGCAACATCCGCGCAGGCGCCGTCCGGCGTCGCCACCAGGCCCGGAATTCCTGCACAACCGACATCACCGCCAGCCTCTCAACGAGCGACCGGTTTCGCCCGCAGGTACTGCTTCGGCCACGCCACCTCGGCCCCCAGCGCCTGCGCCGCCTGCAGCGGCCAAAACGGGTTGCGCAACAGTTCGCGGCCGACCAGCACGAGGTCGGCCTCGCCCTTGGCAATGATGGCCTCGGCCTGCGCCGCCTCGGTGATCAAGCCCACCGCCGCCACCGGCAAGCCAGCCTCGCTCCGGATGCGCGTCGCGAACGGCACCTGGAAGCCCGGCCCGGCGGGAATCTTCGCATCAGCCACTAGGCCGCCGGTCGACACATCGACCAGATCGACCCCATCGTCCTTGAGCAGCCGACAGAGTTCCACCGTCTGCGCGGCATCCCAGCCGCCCTCCACCCAGTCCGTCGCCGACAGCCGGATCAGCAGCGGCATGCCGGCCGGCAGCACTGCCCGCACCGCCGCCACGACCTCACGCACGAGCCGCGTGCGGCCGGCAAAATCGCCGCCGTAGCCGTCATCGCGCAGATTGGACAAGGGCGACAGGAACTGATGCAGCAGGTAGCCATGCGCGGCGTGAATCTCCACCGCCCGGAAACCCGCCCGCACAGCCCGCCGCGCCGCTGCTGCAAAGGCATCGACGACACGCCAGATGCCGCCCGCATCCAGCGCCAGCGGCGCCGCATAGGTACCGAAGGCCAAAGGAGAAGGCGCCACCGCCGTCCACCCGCCTTCCGCCGCCGTCAGCGTGCGCTGCGCCTCCCAGCCCAGACCGACGCTGGCCTTGCGCCCGGCGTGCGCCAGCTGGATCGCCGGCACCGCCCCCTGCCCCTCGATCAAGCGCAGCACGCGCGCCAGGGGCTCGACCTGCTCGTCGTGCCAGAGGCCGAGATCGCCCGGGCTGATCCGCCCCTCCGCCAGCACCGCCGTCGCCTCGACGATCACCAGCCCCACCCCGCCCACCGCCCGACTGCCGTAATGCTGCACATGCCAGTCGTTGGCGACGCCTTCGCAGGCAGAGTACTGGCACATCGGCGGCATGCCGATGCGGTTGGGCAAGCACAGGTCCCGCAGAGTAAAAGGGGCGAACAAGGCGGACATCGGAATCTCCGGGCAAGGATGAAAAGGGAAAGCGCCGGGCAATCCTGCCACAGCCAGCAGGAAGCCCAAACCGCAGCATATTGCTTTCGTCAGTAACGATGCTACTCTCAAGCCGCCGCCGGCAGGAAGCCATCGCGGCATTGCACTAACGATCAACTACCGAGAGGTCATGATGAAAAAACTGCTTATGGGATTGCTGGCTGGCTTGTTCACCGCAAGCCTCTGTTTCGCGCAAGCCGCGGACTGCGAATCGAAGGCCGTCAGCAAGGACGGCAAGCCCCTGGCCGGCGCCGCCAAGGCCTCGTTCATGAAGAAATGCCAGGCAGAAAACAAGGGCAGCGCCAAAGCCGCCTGCGAAGCCAAGGCCATGGACAAGAACGGCAAGGCCCTGGCCGGCGCTGCCAAGGCTTCATTCATGAAGAAGTGCGAAGCCGGGCAGTAATCGCCCCAACCCCGCGGCAATACGGAAAACGCGGTCGCTGAAAAACTGCAATCTCGCCGAGGCCCGGCACCTTGCCCCGGCAGATTGCAGCGCCCCGGCCGAAAAAACCAGAAGGCGCGCACCATGCCCCAAATACCCGCTGACGACAACGAAACCCCCACCCCACAGCTGGCGCCGGACGAATCCGCCAGCTTGATGGAAGACCCGCCGTTCAGTCTCGATCAAGACGACGGAATACTCGCCAGTTGGATCGAAGAAGCCGAACGCCGGACCGATGCGTACGAGCGAGGTGAAATGGGCACGATAGATTTCGACGAAGCCATTGCCCTGGCGCGCGCCCGGATCGCAAGCTTTGAACGGGGAATCGCCAGGCGTGCCGCACAACTCGATAGCGGCGAAGTGGAAACAGACGCCCCCCAGCAGGATGGCTATTGAATCGGGTTGCCGGCAACATCCAGGCCAAAATCGGCAAGCTCACGCTCAAGCGTTTCCGCGGTCGAGCGAATCACTGCCACACCACTGCGCCCCAAGAGATCGATCATTTCGCTGACGGAAACATCAGCCAGCCTTGCCGCCTGCCTGAGAGAAATACGCTCATCGTCGAACAGCCTGATCGCCAACGCCACCCCCAACCCGTCACTGAACAGCGCTTCATCACACGGCACGGCAACAAACACCGGCCTGCCCCGCCGGGTAACCACCGACAACTCGCCATCCTCCGCCCTGCGGAGCAACTCCCCAGGATGTTCACGCAGATCGCGGATGGTAAAAATTTGCATGGTGAAATTCAGTTCCGCCAATACCAGATCAAGACATCCCTAACGATAGCGGCGCGACAAAGCATCAAGCCGTGCTTGCTGGTCCGGCGAGCACTTCGAGATGAAAGAGGAGGGACTCACCTTATTCTCCTTGTGGATGATTTTACTGAGAACATCTACGAAGACGTCGAGCAATGCTGCTTCGTCGGCCGGCGCAAGGGTAGTTGCGTTGGGATAGGACTTCAGCATTGAGGGTTTCCACGGCGCCCATGGCTGGCCGAAGGGGTCGGTCCGTGCCTCGAAGCGGTTACGGACATGCGTTTCATCGTCATGCCAAGCACACTCATGGCAGCGATATGTCATCGTCAGCTTGCCGATCCGATTGAGCACTGTAGTCAGCAGTTTGGAATCGACCGTAATGCTCAGGTTCATGGCGCAGGCTGCTTTCTCAGCCAGTCCGGGATCAGTTTTCCGGAGCGGTCTGCGTCAGGCGGTATGGGTGTTGCCGGAACGGTGCGGATGACTTGGTCGGTCAGAGGGTCGGTTTCGAATCCATCAAGCGTAGCCAGCTCATCGTACGTCAAGCCGTAGTACGTTTCGCCGGGCGAAATCTGGGACTTGAAATCACCGCAGTCCGGGTAGTCGGTGCGGCCCATCACGACGACCCTGTCCTCTTTCGGGTGATACGAACAGGCGACGTACATCACAATTCCTTTTCATTCAGAACCTGATCAAGGGCCGCCCGTGTTTCCGGGAAGGCATCAGCCACGCTCAAAAAATTAGCGCTTCCGGTGCCATGGCGCAAGGCATGGAGTTACGCCGCGGTTTCCAGTACGCCAATTGAACAGGCTTGAGTGAAATCCTCGATTTCATCGGCGAGAACATCCTCTGCATTCCTATGTACATTTCCAGAACAGCAGATTTCTTGCGCCACGCCAGTCTGTGTCTGGCGACAATTGGTTTTTCCGGTAACGACAACTAGCAGCCTGTCGGACTTGAGGCGACCTGGCTGCTGAAATTGAGCTTGGATGGCCGAGATTTGGTGATTTTTATCTGGAAGCGCACGATTTTCCCTTGTTTTTGCTACTGCGGACGCAATACGGCC